>CALQBK020000078.1 GCA_943328795.2 Bifidobacterium breve | reverse complement strand
GCTCACCCCTGGGAACGACGGCACCCCCGGCACCTCCGGGTACCCGGCGCGCCCGACGACGATCGGCGCGTACTCGTCGATGACCCGCCGGTGGTCCTTCCACATCGGCAACTGCCCCCACACGTCCGCGCCCACCACCAGCCGCAGCCTGCGGCCCGGGTGAGCCTCCCGCAGCGCGTCCAGCGTGTGGATCGTGTAGCTGGGCCTCGGGAGCCGCGACTCCACCTCGTCCACGCTCGCCCACGCCCCGCCATCGTTCACGAGCGCCGCCAGCGCGCGGGTCGCATTGAGCCGGCGCTCCCACGCGACCAGCTCTTTCCCGAACGCGTGCTCGAACGCTGGGACGAACCACACGGCGTCCACCCCCTGCGTCCACCGGAGCCAGCACGCCACCATCGCGTGGCCGACGTGCGGCGGGTTGAAGCTCCCGCCGAAGATGGCGGTGACGGGCTGGGGGGCGACGGCCATCGGCATCAGATAAGCAGTCTGCCGTGATCCGCCTCTACCACATCGCAAAGTCGTACGGCGAGCACGATGCCTTGCGCGACGTCTCGGTGCACGTGGAGAAGGGCGAGTTCGTCTACATCACCGGCCCGTCCGGCGCGGGCAAGTCCACGCTGCTGCGGCTCTTGTACGGTGCCGAGCGCCCCAGCAGCGGCAAGATGCTCGTCGGCGGGCTGGACGTCACGACGCTGGACCGGGAGCGCGTCGCGCAGCTCCGCCGGAACATGGGCATCGTGTTCCAGGACTTCAAGCTCCTGCACCGGCGCACGGTGGCCGACAACGTGGGGCTCGCGCTCGAGGTGGTCGGCGCGCCGCGCGAGCAGATCAACCGCCGGGTGCCGGCCGCGCTGAACATCGTCGGGCTGAAGGGCCGGGAGCAGTCGCTCGCTGGGCAGCTCTCTGGCGGCGAGCAGCAGCGGGTGGCCATCGCGCGCGCGATCGTCAACGACCCTGCCGTGCTCCTGTGCGACGAGCCAACGGGCAACCTGGACGGCGGCATGGCGGTGGAGGTGATGGAGATCCTGCAAGCGATCCACCTGCGCGGTACCACCGTGCTGGTGGCGACGCACGACCACGGCTTGATGAACCGGTTCCCCAAGCGCGTGCTGCGGCTCGTCGGGGGCCAGCTCACGAGCCAGGACGCCCTCCGGCGGCGCAGCGTCGCGCCCGAGGTGCGCTGATGCTCGAGGCGCTGCGGCGGGTGTTCCGGGGCATCCGGGAGCACTTCTACTTCTTCGCAGTGTCCACCGGCGTGATCGCCAGCGCGCTTGTGCTCCTCGGGCTGTTCGCGATGGTGGTGCGGGACGTCAACGCGATGGTGGGCAGCTGGCAGGCGGATCAGCACGTGTCGGCCTACTTCGCGAGCGGGGTGACGCCCGAGGCCCAGGCCCAGATGAAGGCCGTGCTGATGCAGCGCCGCGAGGTGCTGAACATCGAGCTGGTCACGTCAGCGGACGCCGCGACCTGGATGAGCGAGCGCGCGCCCGAGACGGGCCCGGTGCTCAAGGAGCTCGGCCCCGGCGCCCTCCCCGCGTCGCTCGAGATCACGCTCCAGCCGGACGCCACGTCCCCGCAGGCGATGGGCGAGTTCGTGAAGAGCCTGACCGACGCGGGCCAGGGGGTGTGGGAGGACGTCGACTACGGGCAGGACTGGGTGTCCCGCGTGCACACGTTCCTCTCGCTGCTCACGGCGCTCGGGATGGCGTTCGGCCTCGCGACGGTGGTCGCGACCGTGTTCCTCGTCGCCAACACCATCCACCTGGTGGTGCACGCGCGGCAAGACGAGCTGCAGATCCTGCGGCTCGTTGGCGCGACGGAGCGGTACATCGTCGGGCCCTTCGTGGCCGAAGGCGTGATCCAGGGCCTGCTGGGCGGGGCGCTCGCTACGGGGGTGCTGTACGCGATCCACGCGACCCTCGTGCTGCGGCTGCACGAACTGCTGGCGTTGGCCATGGGCGCGTCCCCGACGTTCCTCCCGGCGGCGCAAGTCTTGGTGCTGCTCACGCTCGGCGTCGCGTTCGGGGCGGGGGCTGCGTGGGCCGCGGTCCGCCGGTTCCTGGCCGGCTTGCCATGACGCCTGCTCGCGGCGCGTTGGTCGCCTGCGCGCTCGCGGCGCTGCTCCTGGTAGCGCCCGCGCGCGCGGAGGCCCCCGTGCAGGGCATCCTCGACGAGGTCGCCCGCTACGACGCGCAGCTGGCTGACCTCGACGCCGCCGATGTCGCCATGACGGCCCGCGAGGCGGAGCTCACGGGCGCGCTCACAGCCCACACCGCGGACGAGGAAGCCGCGACGGCCGAGGTCGCGCGCCGGCAAGGAGAGGTGCGCGGGGCGCTGCGCGCCGCCTATCGGCTCCAGCGGCGGGGCTTCGCGCGGCTCTTGTTCGACGCCCAGAGCCCGGGCGAGCTTCGCCGCCGCGCTCACTACCTGCTCGCGAGCGCCGACGCGCAAGAGCTAGCGATGCGCGAGTTCCAGGCGGTCGTGCAGAAGCGCGCCGCGGCCGCTGAGGCCGCGCACACCGAGATGGCGGCGCTGGACAGCCTCGCGGCCGAGCGCGCCAAGCAGCGAATCGCGCTAGAGGAGGAGCGGCGGCGCCGCCTCGAGCTCCTGCGCTCGGTCCGCAGCAGCAGCGCGATGGCAGGGCAATACCAGGCAGAGGCCTCGCAGGCCCGCGCGTCGTTCAGCGCTGCCACGGCGCAACAAGGGTCGCTGCCGGCGGCCGCGCCGAGCTCAGAGGGGTTCCGTGCCGCCCGGGGCACGCTCCCCTGGCCGCTCCGGGGCCGCGTCCTGCTCGCGTGGGGGCCGTACGTCGACCCCCTCACCCGCGAGACCCTGCAAAACCTCGGCGTGGACCTCGCCTCGCCGCCCGGCACGCCGTTCCGCGCGGTGTTCCCGGGAACCGTCACCCGCTCCGGCTACGTGCGCGGCTACGGCCAAGTCGTCATGGTGGAGCACGGCAGCTACGCCACGCTCTACGCGCACGCGAACGGCCTCCGCGTCTCCCAGGGCCAAGAGGTCAACGCAGGCGACGTGCTCGGGCTCGTGGGGACCACGGGCCTCCTGGACGAGAGCGAGGCGCGCTTGCACTTCGAGATCCGGTACAACGGCACGCCGCAGGACCCTGGGGAGTGGCTGACCCCCTGACAGTACGCGGGTCGGCCGGCGCAAAAAAATCGAACGGGAGGCCATGAAGACCTCCCGCTCGGGTACGCACGAGCCGAAGCTACTTCTTCGGGCCGGGCTTGGGACGGGGAGAGGGGCGCCAGTTCATGAGATCTCCAAGGGTTGGCTAAGTGTCGCCGGGCAGCGCGCCGTTGTCAAGGTGATCGAGTGATATGGCGCAGCCATGTCGCTCGCTCGCGCTACCGTCCCGCTGGCGGGCGCCCCGTTCCTCCCCGCTGGCCCGCCCTACGCCGCGTCGGAGCTGCAAGGCTGGGTCGGGGTCGAATTCGACCTCCCCCCGCTGGATCTCCGCCTCCGCACGCTCGCGCGCACCGGGCGGGAGCCGACGCCCGAGCTGGCGAACCTCGTCGGCTACGCGGAGGGCTGGGCCAGCTACCCGGAGTACATCGACACGCTCGATCCGCAGAGCCCGGTGTTCGACAAAAAGATCCTGGAGCGCGCGCTCACGCTGCACCACTGGCGCGCGCTGGGGGGGCTGGACGGCGCCGGGCCCCAGCGGGTCATCGACGTCGGGTGCGGGGTCGGTCGGTTCGCGAGCTGGTTCTTGGACCGCGGCGACGCCGTGCTGCTGGTCGACGGAGACCTGCCGTCGCTCCGGCACGCCGTGTGGCACGGCGCAGGGCGAGCGGGCGCGCTGGACGCGTGCTGGACCACCGCGGAGGTCCTCCCGGACGCAGGGCCGTTCGACATCGCCGTGCTCGCCGAGATCCTGAACTACGTCGAGCGACCGCGCGACGTGATCGACGCAGTTGGCGCGCGGCTGGCGCCCGGGGGTACCGTGCTGTTCTCGGTGGAGGCGCGCTGGGGCTGGGCGCTCGCGACCGACGTTGGGCCCGGGCTCGCCGACGGGTTCTTCAGCGGGGTGGTCCACGCGGGGGGCGACCGCTACGTGCGCTGCTACGACGACGCAGGCGTACGCGAGCTCTTCGCGGGCTGGGACGTGCAGCTCGTGCCGACGCACTGGGTGCTCTCGGGGCCGTTCGAGCTGCTGGTCGGCGGGGACGTGACGCACCACGCGGGGAGCGACGGTGGGGAGCGCGCGCTGCCGGCGCTGCTGGAGCTGGAGCGCCGGTTCGCCGAGCACCCCGTGGCGGCCCCGCTGCACCGGGCATGGGTCGGCGTCGCACACAGACGCGAGAATCCTGACATCGTGCGCCCCACCGTGTAGGTTAGGGCCACCCGTGCGCGTCGTCCTCGTCCAGCCCCCGCGAAAGTATTGGCCCTACACCAGCGAGGGGGACAATTTCTTGCTTCAGCAAGCGCTCCCCGCGCTCGCTGCCCCGCTCCGCGACGCGGGCCACGACGTGCACGTCATCGACTGCATGCCGTTGCACATCGGGTGGCGCTCCCTCGCGGACGAGCTGAAGCGCCTCGACCCCGACGTCATCGCGTCCGGTGAGAACCACGCGCTCTACGCGAGCGAAGCCCTGCGCTTCTTCCGGATGTGCAAGGAGGTCACGCCCCGCGCGAAGACCATCGCCGGGGGCGGGCACTTCACCAACTTGGCGCACCGCTACTCGAAGGCCAAGCCGGACGGCACCGCGCCGGACATCGACGCCATCTGCATCGGCGAAGGCGAGCAGACCATCGTCGAGGCCGTAGACGCCTGGGCGCACAGCCCCAGCTCCAGCGGTGACCGCCTGTCGAAGGTCGATGGCCTGGCCTACTTCGACGGCGAGCGCTCCGTGCGCACCAAGACACGCTCGCTGATCCACGACCTGGACCTGCTCCCCCTCCCCGCCTACGACCTGCTGCCGATGCACCTGTACGGCAAGAGCCGGTACCTGTTCTCGCCCGGCGGCACCACGATCCACCACTCCCGCGGTTGCGTGTCCAAGTGCAGCTTCTGCGCGTGGTGGACGGTCATGGCCGACCGCAAGTACGACGACAACGGCAAGGCCCAGCTCTCTCCGCGCTGGCGCACAAAGTCGGTCGAGCGCGTGATGGAGGAGATCTCCGAACTGTACTACCGCTACGGCAAGCGCAGCTACGTCTGGGTGGACGAGAGCTGGAACATCGACCCGCGGTTCAACGACCAGTTCGCTGACGCGATGATCAAGTCCGGGATGAAGACCAAGTGGTTCGCGTTCATGCGCGCAGACTGTATCGTGCGCGACGAGAAGAAGGGCATCCTCGAGAAGCTCATCCAGGCCGGGCTCTCGCACATCCTGATCGGCGTCGAGCGCGCGGAGGACGACTCGCTCACGCTGCTCGACAAGCGCTTCTACACCGGCGGCGTCGCCCAAAAGGCGCTCGCGATCTTCAAGGAGAAGTACCCGGACGTGTTCGTCCAAGCGACGTTCATCGTCGGCGTGAAGGACGAGAGCCCCGCGAGCCTGCAAAAGCAGGTCGACCTGGCCTCCAAGCTCGACATCGACTTCCCCGCGTTCCACCCGATCACGCCGGTGCCCGGCACGCCAATCTTCGACGAGGCGATCGAGAAGGGCTGGATTACCGAGGAGGACTTCGACAATTTCGACTGGCTCTCGCCGGTCCTGGACACGAAGTACATGACGCGCGACGAGATCGCGGTCTCGCTGTACGAGATGAACAAGCAGTTCGTGAACAACAAGTGGCTCGCGAAGGGGCTCTTGTCCCGCGTGCCCTACAAGCGCGACATGTACATCTGGTTCGCCAAGGTGTCGGCGAGCGTCGCTATCGAGGCGATCAAGCAGCGCGTGAACCCGTTGAAGGTGGAGAACTACCAGCAGCTGGTCACGCCCGACTGGTACGACGGCTAGGCGATGGCGGGGATCGCGTTCTTCGACCTCGACCTCACCCTGCTGAGCGTCAACGCGGGCAAGCTGTGGGTGAGGTCCGAGTACCGGCGCGGGCGCATCACGCGGGTCCAGGCGGCCCGCGCTGGCGTATGGATCGCGGCCTACCACCTTGGCTACGGGAAGATGGAGCGCATCCTGTGCGACGCGATCGCGACGCTGGCGGGCCAAAGTGAGGAGGACCTGCGCGCCGACTCCCTGGCCTTCTTCGAGCGCGAGGTCTCGGCGCACCTCCGGCCGGGCGCTGCCGCGGTGGTCGAATCCCACCGGCAAAAGGGGGACGCCATCGCGCTGCTCACGTCGTCGTCGCCGTACCTCTGCGAGCCGATCCAGCAGCGCCTGGACATCCCCCACGTGCTCTGCAACCGCTTCAAGATGAAGGACGGGCGGTTCACCGGTGAGCCCGAGCTGCCGCTCTGCTTTGGCGCCGGGAAGCTGACGCACGCGCAGCGCCTGGCAAACGAGCTCGGGGTCGACCTGCGGGACTGCAGCTTCTACACCGACAGCTGGTCCGACCTGCCCGTGCTGGAGGCGGTCGGCCAGCCGTTCGCCGTGCACCCCGATCCGCGGCTCGCCCGCGTGGCGCGAGACCGAGGCTGGCCGGTCGTCAGCTGGTGACGCCGCCCGGTGGCGCGATCAGTTGACGTTGGCGGTGAGCGTGTTCGAGATGTTGCCCGTCGGGTCCGTCAGGTACACGGTCAGCTCGTACGCGGTGTCCGCCGTGACACCGGTCATGTAGCCGCTGACGATGTTGGGGTCCTCGACGCCCGCCTGCGTGAAGATGTCGGTCGCGGTCGCGGCGGCAACGAGGTTGAACGTCTCGTTCACGGTCTTGTCGGCCGAGACGGCCTCCGCCACCATCGTACCGCCCTCGACCGACCCGCTGTCTGTCCAGTTGAGGTAAATGTGGAGGAAGTCGCGGTTCATACCGTCCGTGACCAGCTCGCCGGAGAGGTTGCTGATGACGAGGTCAGAGTCGGTGTCGGTGTCGGTGTCCGTGTCGGTATCGGTGTCCGTGTCGGTGTCCGTGTCGCTGTCGGCATCGCTGTCGCTGTCACTGTCAGCGTCGGTGTCGGCGTCGGAGTTGTTGTTCGACGTGTCGTCCGTGGACAACGCGTAGCAGTTGCCGTCGGACGCGCGGCCGAAGCCATCGGCGCACTCGGCCTGGCCGGTGCAGCCAGCCAAGGCCATGGACACGAGCGTGAGGGGAAGGACGGTGCGGATCATGGGGTCTCCTCAGAAAATTCGCCCAGCGGGGCGGGGTCAAGAGCTTCAGGTTTCAGATCGCCATGCCGTAGAGGCCGTAGAGCATCATCTTGGGGTTGATGGTCTTCAGGTCCACGAGCTGCCGGCGCACCTGATCATAGCGCATGTAGAAACGACGCAGACCGTACGACTGCATCTTGATCAGGAGCTCGGGATCGTACCCCTCTGGGTGGTAGATCAGCCGGTCGGCGTCGGGGTTGAACGTCGTGTAGTTCTCCCAATCGTCGCGGAACAGCGTCTTCTGCCACTGGTCCTCGAACAGCTTGGAGCCCGGGAACGGCACCGTGATCGCGAACTTCGCGAAGTCGAGGTCGAGATCCACCGCGAACTCGATCGTCTCGCGGGTCATCTCGGGGGTCTCGCCGGGCATGCCGATCATGAACAAGCCGACCGTCTGGATGCCCGCCTTGCGCGCGTTGTTCACGCCCCAGCGCACCTTCTCGGTGGTGAGGTTCTTGTTCACGTTGCCGAGCAGCATGTCCACGCCGGACTCGATCCCGATCAGCACCCGGCGGCAGCCGCCCTCGTACATGATCCGACAGGTCTCTTCCTCGAGCCGGTCTGCGCGCGTCTCCGAGAGCCACACGCACTTCTGGTCGAGCTTGCGCCGAACCAGCTCTTCGCAGAAGGGCTTCAGGTCCTTCACCACGAGCGGGAAGATGGGGTCCACCAAGCCGATCTGCTTCACGCCGTAGCGGTCGACCAGGTACTCGTACTCGTCGACGATCTTGAACGGATCGCGGCGCCGGTACACCTTCCCCGAGTGGAGCAGCGAGCAGTAGTCGCAGCGATACGGGCACCCGCGGGAGCCCGTCATCGTGAGGATGGGCTTCTCCATGTCGGCGAACGGGAGCAGCCCGTACCGGTGGTAGGGCGTGAGGTCCCACGCCGGGTAGGCCAACGTGTCGAGGTCCCGCCGCAACGCGCGCGTCTTGTTGGTGACGGGCTCGCCGTGGTCCATCCACGTGAGGCCGTCGATCTTCCCGAAGTCGGACTCCCCGCTCTCGAGCGCGGCGACGAGCTCGGTGATGGTGTCTTCACCGTCGTGGTGGACGATGAAGTCCGCCGAGCCGGCCCGCAAGATGTCCTTCGCGAACACGTCTGCGTGAACCGCGCCCCAGACGATCTTCACGTTCGGCAAGACCGCGCGGATGGCGCTGGCGAGCAGCTCGCACGTCGGGGCGCTCGGCGTGAGCACGGTCATCCCGACCAGGTCCGGCGCAAACCGGCGCGCGCGCTCTACGACCTGCTTGCCGTCGAGCTTCTCGGCGAACATGTCGATGAAGCGCGTCTGCACACCGGCCGCGACGAGCGCCCCGGCGATGTAGGCGATCCCGGTCGGGGGCATGGGCTCGAGCAGGCTCGCGAAGCGCCCGAGCTTGGCCATGTTCATCGCGGGGTTGATCAGCAGGACGCGCATTCACTCTCCATTACGCGGAGCATACCTGGCGCCCGCCAGGACCGCGCGGGCGCGTTGCCCGCAGCGTCAGCGTTCACTTCGAGTAGGTCGCGACGAGCTCGTCGGACTCGGCGCCCTCGGAGTTCTCGAACACCGCCTGGATCTGGTAGGTGGCGTTCGTGTCGATGTCCATGATGTAGAAGTCGACCGTGGTGCCGTCCAGCACCGCGCTCGCATCACCCGACGCCATCTCGGAGATGTCGAGCGCCGCGGTGCTCACGTCGTTGCCCTCCTCGTCGATCGTGTGGAAGGAGACCGAGCCGCCCTCCATCAGCGGCGCGTCTTCGTCGGTGAACGTCGTCGTGCAGTCGATGACGTCGCCGACGTTGGGCATGTCGTACAGCGCGCAGGTCATGCCGACGGGCACGAGGTCCGCCGTCCCGGTGCTGCCGCCGGTGTCGCCCGTGTCGGCGGTGTCCCCCCCGGCGGTGTCCGCCGTGTCCGCCGTCGGGGGCGCGTACATCTCCCCGCTGGAGTAGTGGGTGCCGCCCCCGCTCCACGCGCGTTCGTTCACGTTGGTGCAGGCGATCAGGGTGAGGATCAGCATTCGAGCCACCGGGGTTCAGAGTAAGGCGCACCATACCACAGCGCGGGGCTGGGCATCAACGGCGGGGATCGTCAAGAGCGACGGAGCGCGCTGCGCCCTGCGTAACGCCCGGCGCCGCCGAGCTCGCCCGCGATCCGGAGCAGCTGGTTGTACTTCGCGGTGCGGTCCGTGCGACACAGCGAACCCGTCTTGATTTGCCCTGCGTTTGTCGCGACCGCGAGGTCCGAGATCGTGGTGTCCTCGGTCTCGCCGGACCGGTGCGAGAGCACCGCCCGCCAGCCGGCCGTCTGCGCCATCTGGATCGCCTCGAGGGTCTCGGTGAGCGTGCCGATCTGGTTCACCTTGACCAGGATCGCGTTGCAAACGTCCTCCTCGATGGCGCGCGAGAGCCGCTGGGTGTTCGTGACGAGCAGGTCGTCCCCGACGAGCTGGACCTTTCCGCCGAGCTCGCGGTTCAAGAGCTTCCAGCCCGCCCAGTCGTCCTCGTCCAGCCCATCCTCGATCGACACGAGCGGGAACTTGGACGCGAGGTCTGTGTACATCGCCACCATTCCTGCGCTATCCGTCGCCTTCCCGCCTACGGTGTAGACGCCGTTCTCGAACAGCTCGCTGGCCGCGACGTCCAGCGCGAAGAACACCTGCTCCCCGAGCTTGTACCCCGCCTTCTCGACCGCGCTGGAGAGCAGCTCGAGCGCCTCGCCGTTGGACTTGAGGTTGGGCGCGAACCCGCCCTCGTCCCCGACGGAGGTCGACAGGCCCTTGCCAGACAGCACCTTCTTCAACGTGTGGAAGACCTCGACGCCGCAGCGGAGCGCCTCCTCGAAGCTGGTGAAGCCCGCGGGCACGATCATGAACTCCTGGACGTCCAGGTTGTTGTCGGCGTGCTGCCCGCCGTTGATCACGTTCATCAACGGCACCGGCAGCGTGTGGGCGTTGGCGCCCCCGACCCAGCGGTAAAGCGGCACGCCGTGCGCCATCGACGCGGCCCGGGCGACCGCGAGCGACGTCCCGAGGATCGCGTTCGCCCCCAGGCGGCCCTTGTTCGGGGTGCCGTCGAGCTCGATCAGCAGCTGGTCGATCGCGCGCTGCTCGCTCACGTCGAGGCCGATCAGCTGGGGCGCGATGGTCTCGTGCACGTTCGCAACGGCCCGGTCCACGCCCTTGCCGAGCCAGCGCGCCTTGTCACCGTCCCGGAGCTCGACCGCCTCGTGCTCGCCGGTGGACGCGCCAGAGGGGACCGCTGCGCGGCCCACCACGCCGTCGTCGGTCACGACCTCGACCTCCACGGTCGGGTTGCCCCGGGAGTCGAGGATGAAACGCGCGTGAACTTCCTGGATCAACGACATCGGGACTCCAAAGGGGGCGGCCCCGCTATCAAGCGTTCGCGCGTCGCGAAAGCCCGGAGCCTCCGTTAGACCAGGCCCGATGCGCGCGCTGTCCCCTCGGTACACCTCGGCTCGTCGTCGCCTGGTGCCCCCCGGCGCGCTCCTGATGCTCGTTGGGCTCACCACGACGCGCCACCACGCGTTCGCAGCCCCCCTCCCCGTCGCGAGCAAGCAGCCCGCAGCGAGCTCGGCGACGCTGCCACTGTACGCGGGGCTCGAGACGGCCGACCGGTCGTTCTACGTCGAGGCGCTCGTCGGGGACGAGCCGCTGTTGCTGCGGATCGACAGCGCGAGCTCCGAGCTGCACTTGGCGCCAGGCGCCGTTGAGCGCTTGGGTTTCGCGGAGCGCAGCGTGACGGGGCGGCCGAACCTGCGGCTCGCCGCAGTCCGCTTCGGCGACGTGGTGCTCAGCGGCGTGCGCGCGTGGGCAGACGACGCGCCCGACGCCCGCTACGGGGTCGACGGCTCGGTGGGCCTGCTGGCGTTCCCCGGGGTGTCGTGGGCGGTGTTGCCCTCGCAAGGCACCGTGCTGCTGGCGCCGAACGACCAGGGGCCAGCGCTGCTCGCAGCGGTCGGTGGGACCCCAGCGCCGCAGGTGAACGCCGCGGAGTTGCGCTCGCGTACGGTCCGCGTCGGGGAGCGGCACGTGCAGGTCCGCGCCGACTTTGTCCAGTTGCCCGTGCCGTTCTCCGGGGTCACGATCCCGGCGGCTTGGCAGACGGCCGGCGACCGGACCTGGGTCGCGCAGGAGCTGGAGCGCCCGGAGTACGCGCTGGGAGCGCGTCCGTGTGCGCAGCCGCCGGCCGAGCCAACGGCGCTCCCGGCCGCGGACGGCTGGCAGGACAGCACGGGCTGGGTCGAGGGCCGCGACGTGCTGGGCACCCCGGCGAGCGTCCGGCGACCTGCGCTCGGGTCGGCGTCCGTGGCCCTCCCCCTCGCCGGCGTTGGCATCGACGTCGCGCAGCGGTTCGACCTGGCCGTGGACAACGGGAACCACTTGGCGACCGTCGCGGCCGCCAACGCGCTGCTCAAGGCCGACTACGGCGATCGACTCGAGCTGCGGCTCAGGGGCGCGCTGGTCCCGGACGACGGGACGCCCGCGGGCCGGGCCGCGCATGACGGCGCCTTGTCGGAGTACGCCACGTTCCTGGAGCATCGAGCGCGCGCTGGCGACGCAGCCACCGTGCGATCCGCGCTGACGCTGACGCGCCAGGGGGACTGCGCGACCTGGCTCGCGTACGGGGACGACTTGGTCCGCGCAGGCAGGCCCGCCGACGCGCTGCTCGCGCTGGAGAAGGCGCGGTCGCTGTACGAGACCTGGGCCGCACGGCCCCTCGCCGAGCGACGCGCGGCCGAGTCCGACGGTGCGGGCGACCGCGCTGGGGACGCCCGAGGACCCCAGCCGAGCGCCTGCTTCGTGGCCGCGGGCCACCTCGCGGCCGCCCGGCTCGCGACGGGGGACCTGGCCGGCGTCGAGGCCCTGTACCGCGGGCTCGACCTGGACCCCGGCGTAGCGCGAGCTGGCGCGCTCGCGGCCTTGCGCGCCGGGGACGTGGCGACCGCGGAGGCGCGGTTTCGCCAAGCGCTCGCGCTGGACGCCCCCGGCGCCGACGACGCCGCCCGCATCGGCCTGTTCGTCACCCTCGCCCCGACGCGGCCCGAGCTCGCGGCCGCGCAGCTGGAGGCCGCCCATTTTCGCTACGACGGGGCGACCGACGCGCTGGTGCTCGCGCGCTGGGCGGACCTGCGCCGGCCCGGCGGCCACGTGGTCGAGGACCTGCGCGCGCTGGCGTCCGCGGCGCCGGGCGACCCGGTGCTGCTCGCGCAGCTCACCCGTGAGCTTCGAGGCGGCGGGGCGACGGGAGACGAGGTGGGGGCTGCCGCGCGCGCAGCGTTGGCCGCGTTCGACGCTGCGTTGGCGAGTACGCCGCGCGACGGGCGACTCTGGGCGGACTACGCGCTCTTCCTCGTGTCCGAGCAGCGGCTGGACGAGGCCCGGAAGGCGGACGACCTCGCCCGCGTGTTCGCGCCCGGGTGCGGCGACACCTGGCTCGCGGCGTCCGCGATTCGCGTTGGCCGCGCCGACTGGACCCCCGCGGCGACCGCCAACGGGGATCCGGACCTGGCCCGCGCGGCGGCAGCGGGCGTCGACAACCCGGCCTACGCGGCGCTCGCGCGATAGCTGTCCAGCGGGGCGACCCCTTGCGACTCCTGCACCTCACGGACACCCACCTCGGGATCAAGCGCTACTTCCGCGGCGCTCCTGCAGGCTGGACGCGCGCCGAGGACCACCTCGCCGCGTTTCGGCAAGCGCTCGACTACGCGCTGACGGGCGACCCTCCGGTCGACGCCGTGATCCACTCCGGGGACGTGTTCGACCGGTCGCACCCGCCCGCGGACGCCGTCGCCGCGGCGACCACCGCGCTCGCCGAGGTGGCCCGGAAGGTCCCCGTCTACGTGTTCCCCGGCAACCATGACGGCCTCGGCCTGCTGCACAGCGGCGAAGGCGTGCTCGGGCGAATCCCCGGCGTCACGGTCGCAGACCACCCGACAGCGATCGTGGTCCGCGGCGTACGGATCGGGCTGCTGCCGTTCTGCCGCTCCCCCGCGGCCTGGGGCGCGAACGCCGCGTCACTCGGCAGCTGCGACCTGCTGGTCGCGCACCAGGCCTTCCACGGTGCGCGCGTGGCGGGCTTCACCTTTCGCGCCGGCTCGGACCCCGAGACCATCGGCGAGGAGCTGATCCCCGCTACCACGCGCGCCATCCTCTGCGGGCACATCCACCCCCGCCAGAGCCACACGCTCGGCCCGGCCACCGTCTACTACCCGGGGTCCACCGAGCGCACGGCGTTCGCCGAGCGCCGCGAGACCAAGGGCTTCTCGATCTTCGAGTTCGACCGCGTCGGGCGCTGCAGGACCGTGGACCTCCCCAGCCGCCCGATGGTGGAGGTCCACTCCGAGCGAGATCTCGTGCACGTCCGCGACGGCGCGCTCGTGCGCCTCACGCCGACGGCTCGGACGCGCGACATCGAGCAGGCAGCGCTGGCGCGCGGCGGCTGGGTGGTGCCGTGGAAGTACCCCGAGCGGCAGGTCACGCTGTTCGGATAAGCGACGGGATGGCCGAGCCGTTCAAGAACTGGATCCACGCCGCGCTCGTCGAACAGCTCGCGAGCGAGGTCGTCAGGCGCTGGCCGAAGTTCGACGCGGACGGCTTCCGGCGCGCTGCCGGTGGGCTGGACGGCCTCGAGCTCAAGGCCCGGGTCGGGCGAGTCGCCGACGCGCTCGGGGACCACCTGCCCGCCGACTGGGACGAAGCGGCCGCGCTGCTCGGGTCCATCCTCCCGCCCCCCCTCGACCGAGAGAGCGACTTCTCGGAGAACGTGCGGGTGTGGCCGCTCACCGAGGTCGTCGCTCGCCGCGGGCTCGATCACCCCGTCGTCAGCCTCGCGCTGCTGCGGGAGATGACGCGCCGGTGGAGCTCCGAGTTCGCGATCCGGCCGTTCCTCGTGCGGTCGCCCGCCATCGCGAACGCAGCGCTCGACGCCTGGGTCACAGACCCCGATGTTCACGTCCGTAGGCTCGTCTCCGAGGGGTCGCGGCCGATCCTGCCGTGGGGGATCCGCCTCCCCGACAGCGTGCGGTCCCCCCAGCGCGGGCTCACGCGCGTGCTCCTGCTCGCCGACGACCCGTCCGCCTACGTCCGTCGATCGGTCGCGAACCACGTCGGGGACGTCGCCAAGTCGCACCCCGAGCTGGCCGTCGACGCCGCCCGCAGCCTGCTCGCGACGCCTACGCCCACGCGCACGCAGCTCGCCCGGCACGGGCTCCGCACCTTGCTGAAGCGCGGCCACCCGGGCGCCCTCGCGCTGTTCGGGCACTCCGACGCCGTGCGCGTCTCGGACATCGAGGTCGCGGCCACGGCAACGATCGGCGGCACCGTCGCGCTGCGCGCGGCGCTCTCCGGAGCGCCTGGCACCCGGGCGCGCGTGGACGTCGTCTGGCGCTGGCCCGGCGCGCGTGGGCCCTGCTCGAAGACCTTCCGCCTGGTCACCGTCGACGTCGGCCCCGACCCTACCCCCGTCGCCGTAGCCTTCCCGTTGCGCCCGGCGAGCGGCCGGAAGCTCACCCCCGGCCCACACTCCCTCACCCTCCGCGTGAACGGCGTCGACCAGCCCCCCGCCGCGTTCACGGTGGTTTAAGCAGGTTTAAGCCGCGTTCGCCTTCGCGCCGTGCGCGTGCCCTGTCTCTGGCAGCAGCGCCGCCCCGACCCCCGCGACCACCAGGCACGCGACCAGCAGGATCACCGCCCCTTCCCAGTCGCCGCTCCCCTGCTTCAAGCTCACCATCGCGATCATCACGACGACACCGCCGCCGTTCCCCGCGAGCATCAGGAGCCCCGTCGCGGCGCCGGCCAGGGCCTTCCCAGCCAACGCGCTGCCGACGTCGAGCAGCAGCGCGAACGCGGGCAAGAAGAAGAAGCCCTGCAGCGCGCTCGTCACCATCACCGTCGTGAAGTCCGTGCTGTGCGCCATCGGCCACAGCGTGAGCAGGGCTGCGAACACGCTGCCGACAATGAACGGCTTCCGACGGCCGGTCCACTCGGCCAGCATCGGCACCAGGCCAGCCCCGACGATCCCACCGACGATCAGCACCCCGCCGACGTAGCCGGCGTGCACCGAGTCGATCCCGTTCGGCGCGAGGATGGGCTCGATCCACGCGGTCAGCCCGTTGAAGTACCCGAGGCCGAGCGCCGTGATCCCGAACAGCAGCACCAGCGGCCTGGACGCGAGCAGCGGGCGTAGGTTCTCGATGATGCCGGGCTCGGCCGGCGGCGCGGCGGTGGCCGCCGGGTTCACCCGGATGACGCCGAGCGAGAGCCCAGCGATCGCGGCGGAGCCTACGCCCCACAGCGCCATCGCGCCCTGCATCCCCCAGGACTCGACCATCGGCGGCGTGAGCGCGATCCCCGCGGCCATGCCGAGGAACATGCCCATCGTCCCGAGGCCCGTCGCCGTCACGACCTCCTCCTCCGGGAACCAGTCCAGGACGAGCTTGGAGATCCCGTTGACGGCGAACGGCTGCGCCACCGCCATGATCGACTGCGCCGCGAGCAAGAGCCAGAAGCCGCCGTCTACGATCCGCAGCAGCGCGGCGCCGGCCATCATCACCGCGGAGAGGCTGACCGCGAACGGGTAGCCCCGGCGATCGGTCAGGACGCCCGCGGGGATGGACAAGAACACGTACAGCAGCGGGAACACGAGCAGCAGCAGCCCCGCGGTGTCCTCGTCGACGCCGTAGTCGGCCTGGACGCGGACGATCAACGGCGCGAAGTTCAGCCACAACGCTTGGCTCAAGCCGGCGACCAGCATGAACACGATCAGCACGAGCCAGCGGCGCGCGGAGGGAGCGGGTGACGACACGAAAACCTCGGCTGGGCGCCGGATAACTGATTAGCGGCGCGGCATGCCCCTCGACCTTGCCGCGACCGGTGCGACCGTCGGCCCCGACGCTCACGCCGTCTCGTGGCGCGACACGGTCCTGTACGCGCTCGCGGTCGGTGAGACCGACCTGGACTACGTTTACGAGGGGCGCGGGCCGAAGATCCTGCCGGGGTATTGGACCGCCTTGGCGTTCCAAGCCTGCGCGCCGCTGCTCGAGCGGACCGGCGCCCCCGAGGAGAGCGCGCTGTTCGGCGCGTGCTCGGTCACAGTCATGGGCGCTGGGCTGGCCGCGCGCCCGGGGGACGTGATCGTGCACGGGCAGATCGAGGGCGTCTACGCGACGGGGGCCCTCGGTGTCGTCGCGTTTCGCTTCGCGTTCACGGACCCGGCGGGCGCCGTGTTCGCGGCCGTTCGCTTCGAGGTCTATTACCCGGGCCTCGGCGCCGAGGGTGCTCCCCGCGCCCCCCACACGCCCCGCGTCCTCCCGCCACAGCGCGAGCCCAGCTGGTCCGTCGATGTCGCGACGAGCCCGCAGCAAGCGTTGCTCTACCGGCTCTGCGGGGACCTCAACCCACTGCACGCCGACCCCGCCGTGGCGAATCGCCACGCGGAGGTCACCCGCGGGCGCCCGATCTTGCACGGACTCTGTACCTTCGGCCTCGTAGCGAGCGCCGTGCAGCGCGTGGCCGGGCGCCCGCTGCGCGGGTTCTCTGCCCGCTTCGCGCGCGCCGCGTGGCCCGGAGACACGCTCGTCGTGACCGGCTGGGACACCGACCGTGGCGCGGTGGTCAGGGTTCGCACCACCCAGGACCCGGCGGAGCACGTCCTCACGGCCGCGACCGCGGACCTCGCACCGCCAGGTTAAGCCTCGGGATTCCCCCACCTAGGAGACCGACATGGCGACGGAGAAGCGGTACGAGATGCTCTGGGACTGCCCCCGGTGCGAGACCCCCAAGCTGCTCGGCCTCTCTCACCGCAACTGCCCCAATTGCGGCGCGCCGCAGGACCCGACGAAGCGCTACTTCCCGAAGGACGAAGACAAGGTCGCGGTCGAGGACCACCCGTTCGTCGGGGCCGACAAGCAGTGCGGCGGCTGCGAGGCCCCGAACGCCGGGACCGCGCAGTTTTGCGTGTGCTGCGGGAACAGCTTGGAGGGAGCCGGCCCGGTCGTCAAGCGCGAGAGCCAGTCGGCCGCGAGCGGCGCGTTCGTGGACGACTCGGCGAAGGCGGCGACGGCGGAGCAGCGGGCGAAGAAGCAGGCGGCGCGGGAGCCAGCGCCCCCGCCCCCGCCGAAGTCCAAGGTCCCGCTGATGATCGCGGTCGGCGCCGTGGGGTTCTTCACGCTCTTGTGCTGCATCGGCGCGATCGCGCTGTCCTGGAAGCACGAGGCCGGCGTCGCGGTGAGCGGGCACACCTGGGCGCGCACGGTCGCGGTCGAGCAGTTCCGCGCCGTCGACGAGAGCGCCTGGGACGACCAGGTCCCCTCCGGCGCCCGCAGCGTCTCGTGCTCCCAACAGCAGCGCTCGTCGAACAAGGTCCCGGACGGCGAGGATTGCCACAACGAGCGCCACGACAACGGCGACGGCACGTTCACTGAAGCCGAGAAGTGCGTCACCAAGTACCGAGAAGAGCCGGTGTACGACGACAAGTGCAGCTACACCATCGACAAGTGGGTGACCGCCCGGACCGACAAGGCCGAGGGCGCCGCGATGGCCCCAGCGCCGGCTTGGCCCGTGTCGACGGTTGGCGCGAACGAGCGCGCGGGCGCCAAGACCGAGACCTACAGCGTCCACTTCACCGCCGAGGACGGTCGCGCGCTGTCGTGCGACCTCGCGCAGGACCGGTGGGCGCTGTTGCCCGACGGCTCCCGCTGGAAGGCGCCGGTCGGCATCCTCACCGACAGCATCGATTGCACGGCGTTGCAGCCAGTGAATTAGGTCCCACTCAACCGAGCAAAATCACCGTGAAACCGGACTATTCCGCGACGCGATCCACCGGTCGAAGCCGCTCGCGAACACCCGCTTCGCGCGCTCGTCGAACGGCGCGGGGCCCCCGCCGCCGTCGAGCATCCCCGACGCCCTCGCCTCGGTGAAGTAGTCCCGCAGGCTGAGCTTCTCGCCCATGTTCGCCGGCGTGAACCACTCCCCCCTCGGCGTGATCACCTGCACGCCGCGGGCGATCAGCTCGGCGGCCAGCGGCACGTCGGCGGTGATCACCAGCTCGTCCGCCGCAGCGTGGGCCACCAGCCAGTCGTCGGCCACGTCCATCCCCTGCGACACGCACACCGTGTGGATCCTTGGGCTGCGCGGCACCACGATCGGCCGGTTCGCGACCATCGTGACGTCGATCACGCCGCGGTGGGCGGCCTTCCAGACGATCTCCTTCACCACGCGCGGGCACCCATCGCCGTCGATCCACACCCGGGGCAAGGCAGGACCGGGCGGGGCGGTCTCGGCCCTGGGAGCGTCGTCCGCGATCGCGCCCGGAGCCACGGCTGACGCTGCGCGGACCCGCGCCGGCGCGTCCAACCGGTACAGCAGGTGCTCACGCAACGCGTGACCCACCGGCAAGCGCGGGTGCTCGAACGTGCCTTGCCGCACCAGGCCGAGCCGCTCCATCAGTCTCCAGGAGCGGACGTTCGCCGGCACCGTCCACGACAGGATGTACGGGAGCCCGAGCACGTCGAACGCGTAGGCCAGCGCGCTGCGTGCGGCCTCCAGCGCGAGGCCCTTGCCCCACGACGAGCGGACGAAGCGCCAGCCGATCTCCACCGCGGGCGTGAACTCGGCCTCCCAGCTCGGCACCCACAGCTCCATCATCCCGACCAGCTCGCCGGTCGCCGTCTCCTGCACCGCCCAGACGCCGAAGCCCCGGCGGGCGGCCTGCAGCCGAAGGTCATCCAGCAGCGCGTCCGACTCTGCCCGGGTGAGGGCCGCCGGGTAGAACTCCATCACCTCGGGGTCGGCGTTCATCGCCGCGAACGGCTCTCGGTCGGCCTCGCGCCAGGGCCGGAGGATCAGCCGCTCGGAGCGCCGGACGGGGACCATCCGGGGCGCGGCGGCGAGTCGTTGGAGGGTGGCTTCCATCGTGGGATCTCCTCGCGGATAGCGCGCTGGGCTATGTGCGGCACATGATCCTGGCCCTCGCTTCGCTCTCTCTCCTCGGCTGCACCCCCAAGACCGCGGACTCCGACACCGCGGTCACGCCAACCTACGACCCCAACCCGCCCGACACGGTAGGCGGGGACCGCGCCGCTCAGGTGATCCTGCCAAGCGGCTACGACATCGGCAGGACCTACCCGCTCGTCATCCTGCTGCACGGATACGGCGTCACCTCGGACATCCAGGAGGTGATCTTCGGGCTCGGGCAGCGGGTCGACGCCCTCCAATTCATCCTCGTGAAGCCGGAAGGCACCCCCGACCAGGACGGCAACCAGTTCTGGAACGCAACGGAGGAGTGCTGCGACTTCTACAACACCGGCGTGGACGACGTCGGCTACCTGTCGGGGCTGATCGACGAGGCGCGCAGCCTGTACCCCGT
>CALQBK020000077.1 GCA_943328795.2 Bifidobacterium breve | reverse complement strand
CACCCAACCCTCCCGGGCGGCCTGGCTGTCCAACGGGCGACGCTCAGCACCGCGGACTGGGACGGCGACGGCCACGCCGCGCCCGGGGACTGCGACGACACCAACCCGGAGACGTGGCGAGGGCCGGACGTGTACGCTGGGGACCTTGGCTCCGACTTCCAGAGCTTCTGCGAGGGTTACTGCTCGAGAGCCATCGCGGGTGACCTGCTGCTGTCGGACGCCACGGAGCCCGAGGTGCAGTCGCTGACGTGCTTGAGCTCGGTCGGCGGGTCGGTGTTCCTCGTCGACAACACCCAACTGCGGAGCTTGGCCGGGCTCGACCAGCTCGCGACAATCGCCGGGGCCCTCTACATCTGGGGTACCGAGGGGCTGTCGGACGTGCGAGGGTTGGACGGGCTCGAGAGCGTCGGGCAGGTGCTCTACGTGCGGGAGAACCAGGCGCTGCGGTCGTTGTCCGGGCTCGAGTCGTTGAGCTCGGTCGGGACAGACGTCGACGTGTTCTCGAACCCAGCGTTGGTGAGCCTCGCTGGGCTCGCCGGCCTGGATGCGATCCCGGGCGACCTACAGCTCCAGCAGAACGGCTCGCTCGAGAGCCTCGCTGGGCTCGGCAACGTGACGTTGGTCGGCGGCCGGGTGCTCGCGTGGGACAACGCGGCTCTCGCGAGCCTGGACGGACTCGACAGGCTCGGCGCGATCGGGGACATCCTCGTGCTGCGGGGGAACCCCTCGCTCGCCGAGATTGGTGCGTTGGGTGCCTTGCGGTCGGTCGGCGCCGACGTGGACATCTACGACAACGCCGCGCTCTGCGAGGCCGACGCGGACGAGGTGGTCGACGGGCTCACGCACCTGGGCGGCGCAGCGACGGTCGAGGACAACACCGGGTCCTGCGGGTTCGGCCTACCGGGGCACCGATAGCCAAGCGCCGTCCGCGGACGCTGCAACCAGCCCGCGGTCGATCATCGGCTCCACGAGGTCGAGCAGCGCGTGCTCTCCCAGTTGCATGCGTTGGGCGAGCGTCGACACCGACAGGGCACCGCTGCGCAGGTGCTCGATCGCAGCCTGCATCGGCGCGGCGAGGGTAGAGACGGCGACGGGGTTCAAGATCCCCTGGACGGCGCCCGGGAAGCCAGCCGTTCGCCGCCAGACAGCCTCGGCGCGCCGCTCGTCGTGCCCGAGCGAGCGGACCAAGAACGACACCTCCTGGTTCGCGAGGCGCGGTGGCTGCAGCTGGCGTGCACCACGACGCGCGAGCGAGCGCAGCGGCCGATCCGAGCGCACCAGCACCAGGGCGCACGCCGGCGCCATCAGCAGGCGCATCAACGCGGCCTCGCTCGACGCCGCAGCGCCGTCCATCGCCACGGCGCAACACTCCCCGGTGGAGAGCTCCCGGGCGATGCTGTCCGCGTCGCCCGCCTGCACGATCCGCACGCCCTCGCGCCGCGCGGCCTGCATGATCTCGCGGATCAGCGCCCTTCGGCCGCAGCCCTCCGGGCCGTAGAGCACGATCATCGACCGGCCCCCACCGAGCACGTCCACCAGCGCGCGCCGCAGCTGGTCACGAACCCGCGTCATGCCGACGATTGGCGCATGAGCGGGGCCACCGCCGGACGCGCGAAGCGCCGCGGCCACCGCGCGAGCAGACGTCGGGCGGGCGTCGGGTCGGTGCGCGAGCAGGCGCAGGACCAGCTCGTCCAGGGCCTCGGACACGTCCGCGCGGGTGGACGACGGCGGCTCGGGCAGGGTCGCCAACGGGGCCCACTGCACGGCTGCCGGGTCTTCCCCGACGAACGGCGGCCGGTTCGCGAGGAGGGTGTAGACGAGCGCGCCGAGGCCCCATAGGTCGGTGGCCACGGTCGCGGGCGCGGACCGGAGCCGCTCGGGGGCCGAGTACCCGGGGGTGCCGCCTGTCCCCACAGGGTTGCCGCCCTCCCGCGCGCTCCCCAGGTCGACGAGCCGCGGGGCCCCGTCCACGCCCACCAGCACGTTCGCCGGCTTGAGATCGTCGTGTACGAGGCCGGCGGCATGGAGGTGGGCCACGCCATCCGCGAGCTTGGCGCAGAACTCCACCAACACCGGGACCGGCTGGTCGACACCCCACTCGTCGCACTGCCCGAGCTCGGCGTGCTCGAGCACCAGCCAGTCTCCGCCCTCGTCCGCGTCGAGCAGCCGCGCGATTGCCGGGTGGCTGACGCGCCGCAGCACCGCGATCTCGTGCCTCAAGTGGCCGGGCTGGTGCGCGACCTTCAGCGCGACTCGCCCCGCCGGGCCTTCCGCCAACCACACGTGCGCCGAGGTCCCGCGGCCAAGCACGCGAAGCCTCGCGTAGTCGTCGATCATGGATCCCAGGCCCTCGCCTGCTCCTCGATGTCGTGGACCTCGGCCTCGAGCGCTGCCGCCTCGGTCCGGAGCCCCTCAGCGCTCTCGCGGATGTGCGCTTCGATCGCCGGGCGCTCCGCCGGGCTGGCGGCGCGCCACGCGTCGATCGCCCCGTCGATCTCGTTGCTGTGAGCAGAGAGCAGCGCGGACTTTCTCCCCACCTCCGCCACTTGGCTCGCCAACAGCGCAGACGGGGACCCCGAAGGGGCCGGCCCAGGCGGCTGGTAGCAGGCGAGCGCGAGGAGGATCAGCACGCCCGCCACATATCGCCAGCCCTCCCGCCGCGGAGTACAACCGCGCCATGCCCACGACCCGGTTCGACCCCGACGCGATGGACCCCGCCGCCGTCTACCAGCTGATGATCAGCGCCATCATCCCGCGCCCGATCGCCTGGGTCGGCACGCGCGACACCGCAGGGGCGTCCAACCTGGCCCCGTTCTCCTACTTCATGGGGGTCGGTTCCGCGCCGCCGCTGGTGGCGATCTCGGTCGCCCGCGCCCGGGGCGGCGTGTTGAAGCACACCGCGCGCAACGTGCTCGACACGCGCGAGTTCAGCGTGAGCATCCCGAGCGTCCGGGACCTGGACGCGATGCACGCCTGCAGCGCCGCGTGGCCAGAGAGCGAGTTCGACGCCGTCGGCATCGCAGCTGCACCCGGGGTGCACATCTCCGCCCCCCGGCCAGCCAGCGCCGCGTGTACCCTCGAGTGCGTGCTGCACACCGCGCTGGATCTCGACTCCACCCACTTGTTCATCGGTCGCGTCGTCCAGATCCTGGTCGACGATGCGGTGCTCCAGGACGGCGTGATCGACCCGGTCCGGCTTGACCCCATCGCGCGGCTGGGTGGCGACGGCTACGCCGAGCTCGGGCCACGCCACGCCCGACCGCGGGCGACAACACGCGGGTCGGGCCGGTGACCCGCTGGGGGATCTCGGCGCTCTGCGGCGCCGTGCTGTTGGGGTTGGGGATCGACTACGCGCACGTGGCGATGACCGCGGAGCAGGGGTGGCGATGGTGCCTGGAGGCCCCCGCCGAGCGCCAGGGCGCGCACGTGCTGTTCCCGCTCTGGACCGTCACGCGGGTCGTAGACGCCGACCATTACGAGGTCTCGAAGGTGATCTCGGGCGTGCCGGTCGCCGGCGACTGCTCGCGCGTGCACGTCGGCGACACGGTCTCGGTCGTCGCGCTGTTCGACTGGAACGACGGCCAGCCGGTCGCGCGCGTGGTGAGCCTGCAGCTCCACCCGCTGCGCCCGTGGAAGGAGGCGCTCGGCGTGATCGGGTTCATCGTGCTCGGGGCAGTGCTGCCCTGGTGCTTCGTGACGCGGTCGGAGGGGGGGGGGCGGGTGCTCGCGGAGCGGGAGACCTGGGGTGGCTGACCTCATCACGCACTCGTGCGTCGCGCTGCTGTGGAAGGTGGCGTCGACCCCGGGGCGCCCACCGTCGGCGAACCGATGGCGCCTGCCAAACGGCGTCGCGACGTTCGTGCTCGGAACGTGCTTGCCGGACCTGCTCGGGCGCGTGCCGGCGATGGCCCTGACCACCCTGCGTTGGCAGGTGCCCGCGATCCCCGAGTGGACCGTCTACCTGTGGAGCCCGTTCCACGTCCCGGTTGGGATCCTCGTGATGAGCGTGCTGGCGGCGCAGGCGTTCCCCACGCGCGAGCGCCGTCGGACGGCCATCCAGCTCGCCGGTGGCGGCCTGTTGCACCTGGCTGTCGACGTGCTCCAGACGCACCTCGGCATCGGGTACCTGCTCCTGTTCCCGTTCTCGATGTGGGACTTCGAGCTCGGCTGGATCGGCAGCGAGGCCACGGTGCTCGTGGTCCCGTTCCTCCTGCCGCTCACGATGTTCGCGTGCTGGGCCCGCTGGTGGCGCCGCCGGCTATCCGGCGCCGCCGGCTATCAGGCGCCGCCGGCTAAATAGACGGCAAGCGCGGGAGCCCGTCATCCCCCGGCTCGGGCAGCACCAGGTTGCGGCCGAGGAAGCGGCGGAGCACGGGGTGTTCGGAGCGCACGACCTCGGCGGTCGTCCCGTTCGCGATGAGCTTGCCTTGGTACAACATCGCGATCCGGTCGGCGACGTTGATGGTCCCGACGATGTCGTGGGAGATCACGACGAACGTGATCCCGAGCTTCGCCTTCATGTCGTGAATCAGGTGGTCGATCGCGTCGGACGTCATCGGGTCGAGGCCGGAGTTGGGCTCGTCGAACAGCACGATCTCGGGCTCGTTCACGATCGCCCGGGCCAGCCCCACGCGCTTGCGCTGGCCGCCCGAAAGCGCGCTGGTGGGCCGATCGTAGAGCCCTGGCAGCTCCACGAGCTCGAGCACCTGGTCGACGCGCTCCCGCTGGCGCTTCGTCGACAGGTCCGCCCGGTGGCGCTGCAGCGGGAACGCGATGTTCTCGCCGACGGACAGGGAGTCGAACAGCGCGCCGTCCTGGAACAGCATCCCGAGCCGCTTGCGCACCGCGTAGACGTCCTTGTCCTTCGCGCGGGCCATGTCTACACCGAGCACCGAGACCGTCCCGGAGTCGGGGTGCAAGAGCCCGACGATGTGCTTGAGCAGCACGCTCTTGCCCGTGCCGGACGGGCCGATGACCGCGGTGGTCTGCCCACGCTGGAACGAGAGGGACACGTCGTCGAGCACGGTCAGCGCGCCGAAGCGCTTGCTCACGCCGGTGAAGACGATGGGTTCATCCATACAGCACCTGCGACACGATGTAGTTGATCGACACGCACGCGACGCTGGAGATCACCACAGCCGAGTTGGTGGCTTGGCCGACGCCCTCTGGGCCCTTCGTGCTGGCGAAGCCGCAGTAGGTGCTGACGAAGCAGATCACGATGCCGAACACGAAGCCCTTCACGACGCCCGCCACGAGGTCGAACCCGCTGGTGGCGTTCCGCGCGAACTCCAAGAACACTGCGCCGTTCAGGCCGAGCTGCACCGTCGCGGCCACGTAGCTCGCGGCCACCATCGTGAAGATCGAGATCACCGTGAGCGCGGGCATCACCAGCACGATCCCGTACAGGCGAGGGGTGACGAGCCACCACAGCGGGTTCACCGCCATGACCTCCAGCGCGTCGACCTGCTCCCGCGTCTTCATCACCGCGATCTGGCTCGCCATCTCCGTCCCGGCCTTCGCGGCGACCATCGCTGCCGCGATGATCGGCGCCAGCTCACGAACGCCCGCGAGCGCGACGAACATCCCGACGAGGCGCTGCCCGCCGAGCGGGACGAACGCGTTGTAGCCCTGGAGCGCGAGGTTGGTGCCGACGAAGATGCTGATGGTCAGCAGCACCGGCAGGCTCATCACGCCGATGCGGAACGCCTCCTCCATCACGCGCCCGGGCGGGGGGCGCCGCATCGCGCAAGCACGTGCCCAGTCCACCACGAACCAGGCGAACCCGCCGAGCCAGCGGATCAACAACACCTCGGGAGTGGTCCAAGAGCGAGCACGGGCCGACCTATCTCGGATTCTGGCAGGCTGGCCCGCCGATGCCACGAGCCTCGCCAATCGGCGGCGCCGTCGAGCCGATAGTACGGCCGGTGTCCGTCGGCCGTCGCTCCCTGCTGCTGCTCCCGCTGGCGTTGGTCAGCCGCGGGATCGCGTTCGGGGTGCCGGTGTTCCTGGCCCGCTGGTACGGGGCGAGCACCGACATGGACGCGTTCTACTACGCGATCGGCATCCCCACGTTCTTGCTGGTGGTCGGCACGAGCGCGGTCGGGAGCGTGCTCGTGCCCGCGCTCGCCCGCGTGCCTACTGAGCGCGGCGCTGACGGCGCGGGGGCTCTGCTCGGCGGCGCGTCGATGCTCGCCGGGGCGGCCGCCGTCGTGCTCGGTGGCGCGCTCGCTGCCGTGCTGCCGCCGATCTTGCGGGCTACGTCCGACTTCGATGCAGGGACGGTGGACCTCACGCAGTACTTCTGCGCCGCGCTGCTGCCGTTCCTCTGGTGCGTAGCGGTCGGGAGCGCGCTCAGGGCGGGCGTCGAGCTGCAGGGCCGGTTCGCGTGGAGCGCCCTCTCGCCGATGGTCCGCACCAGCGTGTTGCTCGTCGGCGCCGCGCTGCTGCGCGAACGCGGGCCCACGGGCCTGCCGATCGCGATGTTCGGCGGCATGGCGACGGAGCTGGCCTGGCTGCTGGCTGGACTGTGGCGGACGCCGATGCAGCCGTCGATCGCGCTCTGGCCGTCTACGCTCGGCCCCGCGCTAGCGCGGTTCGCCCCCGTCCTGGTCGGCGAGACGCTCGTCGCGCTGAACGTCGTCGTCGACAAGATCTTCGCCGCCCGCTTGCCCGCTGGCAGTGTCAGCCTGCTCGAGTACGCCGACCGCGCGCGGGTCATCCCGATGACGCTGTTCGAGGCCTCCCTCCTCGTCGTGGCGTTCAACTCGTGGGCGCTCGTCCCCGCCGAGCGCCGTGGCGCCGAGATCGTCCGCGCGTTGCGCTGGGTGTTGATGCTCGCCCCGCCCGTCCTGGCAGGGCTCTGGATCGGCCGGGTCGCGGCCGTACGCCTCGTGTTCGAGCACGGCGCGTTCGTCGCGGAGGACACCCTGCCCGTGGCCGCCGCCTTCGGGGCGTTCATCCCCGGCATCTTGGCCGCGATGCTGGCCGCGCTGGCCGTGAAGGCCCACCTGCTCGCCGACCGGGCGCGCCTGGTGCTGGTGCTTGGCGTCGCGTCGTTCGCGATCAACGCCCTGCTCGACGAGGCGCTGCTCCCGCGCGGGATCGCAGGCCTCGCGTTGGCGACCACGATCGCGAGCGCCGTCATCGCGTCGCTCTCGCTGGCGCGGCTCGCACCGGAGCTGCCACCGGGGGACTGGCGAGCGCCGGCGGTCGTGCTCATGGGCAGCCTCGCGGTCGCGGCGGGCTCCTCGGCAGCGGGGCTGCGCCCAGACTCGATCGCTGACCCAACGCTCTGGGCGCTCTCCGTCCCGTGCTTCGGCTTGCTCGCCGTTGGCGTGCTGGCGGGGCGAGCATGAGGACGACCGCCCGCCGAGCGCTCGACGGAGCGGGTACGCTCGTGCTCGTAGTGGCGCTGCTGGCCGCCCCGTACATCGACACCGAGGTGCGCGCCCGAGTGTTCACGTGGAACATGAACGTGCCGGCCGCTGACCTCGCTGCGCTCGGGGCGATCGTCGTACTGCTCGCCCGGGCCGCGCTCACCGGGGAACGTCCGCGGCTGACCTCCGACCACGTCTTGGAGGCGCTCGGCTGGGGCATCCTGTGGTGCGTAGGCTGGACGAGCCGCCACGCGGGAGACGCGCTGCCCGGGGCGGGACCGGACGCGCTGCACACGCTCATCCGCAAGCCGATCTTCCTGTGCCTCGGCTGGCGGGTCGCCGTAGCCGGGCTCGTCGCTGCGCGGCCGCTCGTCACGCGGCGAGCCGTCACGGCGTCCGCGCTGCTCTGCGCCGCGGTGCTGGTGGCCAGCTCCGCGGCCCGGATCGGGGAAGGGGACGCGTTCTGGTGGCGCGCGATCGCGGGGATCACGAACAACCACAAGACCCTCGCGGTGTTCCTCGCGCCGCTGCTGCCGCTGCTGTGGGGGCAGCCCCTGGTGGTGGGCGTCGTCGGCGTCGCGCTGGTGCTCGCGTGGTCGAAGGCCGCGCTCGTCGCTGCCGGGATGGGCGCGCTGTGGATGCTGTCCCCGCGGCCGCGTTGCCCTGGGTGATGCAGTCGCCGGAGCAGGTCGACGCGCTGCGCTCCCGGATGTCGCTGAACAAGCGCGCGCTCGAGATGTTCCTCGCGCACCCGCTGACCGGGTACGGCGCAGGCACGAACGTGCGCTACGAGGTGTCGACGTACCCGGACTACCGGGTCAACGGCGTCGACGCGCACGGGGTGTTCGCGAAGCTGCTGAGCGAGTTCGGCGCGGTCGGCACTGCCGGCTGGCTGCTCGCCACCGCCGCGTTGCTCGCCGTGTTCGCACGTCGCGCGCGCCGCGCCCGCGGACTCGACGACGCCCTGCTGGGCACCTTCCTGGCGCTACACGTGTCGCTGTTGACGTCCACCGAGGCGTTCAGCCAGACGCACTGGGCCGTGCTCGGTGTGCTCTGCGGGTTGTCGGCGCGCCCGCGCTGACCGGCGCCCTACATCCCGTCGCAGGCGTCGTTCTCGCTGCCCGGGGTGCCGGCGTCCGTCATGCCGGACGGCACGGTCGTCTGGACGCACCAGTGGGCGATGTCGTCGTTCGACACACCGTCGAGGAAGTTCGGGTCGAGCGCGAAGCTCGCGCCGGCGATGATCGCGTCACTGTCCGTGTCGTTGTAGTCGAACACGTCGATGTCGACGCCGGCGGGGCTCGTGAGCTCGAGCTCGTCGTCGTTGTTCGCGATCGCGATGCCACCCCCGTGACCGCTGCCGGACGGCGGCTCGTCACCCGACGGGTTGCGGTAGAACCACGTGTCGCACGGCACGCCGCCGTTCAGCGCGATGTCCGCGTTGGCGCACACCACGACGTAGCTGTGCGGCGCGACGGGCACCGAGATGTCGAACACCCACAGGTCCACGCCGTCGTCGTGGAAGCTGTAGTTCACCAGGTCCAGCGTCCGGCCGCTCGTGTTGTACAGCTCCACGAACTCGCCGCGCTCGTCCTCGACCGCGTTCGGGTCGACCATGACCTCGGTGAAGATGAGCTCGCCCGGCTCGGGCTCGTCCGGCTCGTCGGTGATCTCGACGGTGATGCTGTCGGTGCCGACCTCGCCGTCGCTGTCGGTGACGTCCAACGTGACCGTATGCGTGCCGGCCGAGAGGCCGTCGGTGATCAGCGCCGACTGGCCACCGCCGGAGATCGCCCCGACGAGCGCCCCGTCGATGCTCGACGACCACGCGAACACGAGGTCGTCCGCGGCGGTGCTGGCGTCGTTCGCTTCGCCGGTGAACGTGATGCTCACGCCGATCCCGAAGGTGCTGGCGTCGTCCGGCGCGGTGATGAGCGTCACCGGGGCGCCGAGCGGACCTGCCAGCACAAAGTCGACGGTCGCGACCCCGGTGTCGTCGTCCAGGTCCGTCGCGGCCAGGTCGATCGTGTGGGTGCCGAGCTCGAGCGCCGAGACGTCGAACGGCGTGCTCACGTTGCCGTCCGCGTCCGCGGCCAGCGGCGAGGGGGCGCCGCCGTCGAGCGCCCAGGTGACCGCGAGGTCCCCGGGCTTGTCGAAGTCGTCCAACACCGTCGCCCGCAACAGCCCATCGTCGCCCTGGTGCAGCACCGCGTTGAACAACGGCTCGGTGATGTCGATGTCCGGCGGCGCGTTCACCCGGTCGATCTTGTTTTCGCTGCCGCACGCCGAGAGCAACAGGACAAAGGCGGGGAGCGTCGTCTGGAGGCGAGACACGGGCATCGGGGACCTCGGGCGCGGCGGGGCTAACAAGAAAGTGTCAACCCGGGGGGCCAGCCCGGGCGCTGCGCACACAAATGGGCCCGACGTATCAAACGTCGCAGACCTCGAGATCGAGCGTTGGCTGCGCGGTGCAGTCCACCCAACCCTGCGGCGGTTGGCAGCCGGTGTACGCGTAGCAGGTGTCGGTCGGGTTCCCGTCCTCGTCCGCCGGGGCTGCGTACTTGTTGCCCGCTTCGCAGTCGGGGTCCGGCGTCGTCATGCACTCGATCGGGCCGCTGACAACGTCGAGCGGGATGCACCAGCCCGTGCCCTGCGTGTTGAGCTCGAAGCCCGAGAACACGCTGCAGCCCTCGGTGTGGCCACAGATCTCGGTGTCGTATTTCGAGCACGGATCCTCGGGGTTGCAGGCGACGAGCAGGGCAAGGACGGCGAGGGTCATCAGGGCTCCAGGCCAGGGAGCTTATCCTCCGGGCCGTGGGTTAGCGGACGACGTGGTCAGGAACCTCGCGCCCACCGGGCGTGTCTACCTCCACGAACTGGAACCCAGATGCCGCAGCTCCTGTCGATCCTCCTCGCGCTCGTGTCCACGTCCAACGCCGGAGGCCTGCAAGTCCAGACCGGGGACGTCGAGATCTCGGGCTCCTCGGCAGACGCCGTGGCGGCGGGGCAAGAGGCGCTTGCGAAGCGGGACTTCGACCAAGCCGCTACGCTCTACCACGCGCTGTTCCTCGCGAATGGAGGGTCGCAGGCGGCGCTCGCCGAGGGGCTGGCGCGGTACGAAGGCGGCGACCTGGTCGGCGCGAAGGGGGCCGTAGAGGCCGCGCTCGCTTCGAGCCCGAAGGACGTCGCGGCGAAGAACCTGCTCGGGCTGATCCTGGTCGACGGGGGAAGCGTAGAGGCGGGGATCAAGGTGCTGAACGAGGCGGCGGCGCTGTCCAAGGGCACGAACCCCGCAGCGTCGGCGCGGATCGCGCTGAACTTGGCGCTGGCCGCGCTGGACCAAGGGAGGGCGTCCGACGCGAAGGCAGGCTTTGAAGCTGCCAAGGCGGCTGCGACCGATCAAGGGGATGGCGCGCTGGCCGGCGCAGCCTCGCAAGGGCTGCTGGCCGCCGCGGGGCTGTCGGGCGGCGACACGGGCGTCGGGGCGCTGCTCGGGAAAGGCGACGTGAAGGGCGCGATGGCGGAGGCGCAGAAGCAGGTCGCGGTCGCCAGCAACCGCCGGCAGAAGCTGAACGCGGAGCTGGACCTGGCAGCGGTGGAGCGCGCGGAGGGCAACCTGGACGGCTCGGTGATGCGGCTGCGCACCGCGATCGACGCGGCGCGAGACGCCGGCATGATGCGCGAGGTCGCGATCGGCCTCGGCAACCTCGGGCTGGCGTACACCCTGCTCGGGCAGCACCCGCTCGCGGCCGACGCGCTCCGGTCCGGCGTGAACGAGGCCAACCGCGCCGGCTACCGCGTCGTGGAGGCCGACCTGCGCAGCGAGCTCGGGTTCGCGCTCGTGCACATGGCCGACACCTCGGGCGCGATCGAGCAGCAACGCGCGTGTGGAGCGCTGCTCGCGAAGATGGACTACCCGGCCGGGATCGCCCGCCAGGCCGAGCTCGGAGGCGCGATAGCGTCCGAGCAGGGCGACATCGCGACGGCGAGCCAGGCGTTGACCCAGGCGGCGGACTGGTACGTCGCGCACGGGCGCCCGCTCGACGCCGCGCGGGTAGAGACACAGCTCGCGGCGGCGTGGCAGCGGAGCGACCCGACCAAGGCGGAGTCGTTCGCCAAGAAGGCGGAAGGGTACTTCGTCGCTGCCCACGAAGCGCTCGGGCCAGCGCACGTCGCGCTCGCTCGTGCCCTCGCCGACGCGAAGGCGAAGCGGCTCCCGGAGGCCCTCGCCGGCTTCGCGCGGGCGGCTTCGCTGGGCGAGGGCGCAGGTACGGGGTCTGGCGCGGCGCTCGCCCGGGTGGCGCGGCAAGACGCAGCCACCACGCTGGTGGCGCTTGGCGCGGGCCAGGACATCGCCGCGTTGGCAGCGCAGCAGGGGCTCGGGGACCTGGTCACGCGCGCCACCGCGATGCAAGAGGGCTTCGGCGCGTACGACGCCGCGGTGAAGGACTACGACGCCCACCAGTGGGAGAAGGCGCGCCAGGGCTTCTCTACGGCCCAGGCGGCGTTCACGAAGCTCGGGGAGACGGCGTACGCCACGCGCGCGCACCGGGCGGCCGTTTGGAGCCAGTACAACGCGACGATCAGCCTGCCCGCTACACAAGCGCTGGCCGCGTGGTCGAAGCTGCTGCCCGAGGCTGGCCAGGTCCAGGATCCGGAGCTCTACGCGCGGGCGTATGGCGCGGCCGCCGTCGCGGTGCACCAGGCAGGGCAGGGGAACCCGACCGACAGGCTGAACGAGTGCATCCGCCGCGCGGCGCCGCTTGGCCTCGACGACGTGGAGGCCCGGTGCCACGGGGCGCTCGCCGAGCGTGACGGCGACATCGACGCGCGGGCGAAGGAGGCGCGGGCAGCACACGCGCTGATGCCGACGGGGGCGGAGACCACCTACGCGCTCTACAGCGTCGCGGTGGATGCCTACAACGCCGACCGCAGCGAGCTTGCCCACGAGCTCGCGTCGCTGGCGCGGCCGAACGCGGGGGCGCTCGGGGGCCAGCTCGACATCATCCTCAAGGGTACGGGCGGGTGAGCGCGCGGGTGCGAACCGCGCTGCGGGCGCTCTGGAGGCCCCGGGCCGCAGGGCTCGTGGGCGTCGCGCTGGTAGGCATGTGCTGGCTGCCCTCGTGCGGCGTCCGCTACGTGGTGCGGTCGGGGTACTACCAGGCCGAGCTGCTCTCGCTGCGAGAGCCTGTCGACGAGGTGCTCGCGAGCCACGAGCTCTCGGCTGGCCAGGAGCAGCGCCTGCGGATGATCGCGACGTTCAAGGGCTACGGGCGGGACACGCTCGGCCTCTCGTCGACCGACAACTACGACACCGTAGCGGTGCACTGGGGACGCACCATCTGGAACCTGACGGCGTGCGACCCGCTGTCGTTCACGCCGCGCACGTGGTGGTTCCCGGTCGTCGGCCGCATGCCGTACCTTGGCTACTTCGTGGAGTCCCAGGCGCGAGACATGGAGGCCCAGATGAAGGCCGAGGGGCTCGACGTCTACGTGCGCACGGCCGGCGCGTACTCCACGCTCGGGTGGTTCCGCGACCCGGTGCTGCCCGGGATGCTCTCGTGGAGCGAAGCGGACCTCGCCGACACCGTCTTCCACGAGCTCGCCCACGCGACGCTCTGGATCCCGGGGAGCGCGATGTTCAACGAGAGCTTCGCCGAGCAGGTCGGAGTCGCCTCGATGCACACGTGGATGATCGACACGTACGGCGCGTCCTCTCCGGAGTACGACAAGGTCCTCCTTGGCGAGGAGGACGACAAGGCCTACCGCGGGGTGCTCCACGGCCTGGCCGGTGAGCTTGACGGAGTCTTCACGAACCCGTCGCTGTCGCCGGAGTCCAAGCTGGAGAAGAAGGCGGCACTCTATGCATCGATCCCCGAGCGCATCCGCAGCTCCTCGATCTCCGAGAAGGACGCGTTCACCAAGTGGGCGGCCCGCAGCACGTGGAACAACGCCCGCGTCATCCAGTTCAAGACCTACAACGGCGCCGACGACGACTTCGCCGCGGTCATGGCGCGGCACGAGCTGGGCGATGGCCGCACCGACGTCAAGGGGTTCATCGACGAGATCAAGGCGATCATGCACCCGGAGGGCCAGGGCTGGGTGGACGATCCATTTGTCGCGCTCCACGCCAACGCGACGCGGTGAACGGCGAAGAGCGTCGCGGGAGCCTCCGAGGTTGTCCGAATTTTCGGACAGGTGTCAAAGTGCGGAACGACCTCTTGGAGTTCGTGACGCCAAGCTTGGACTTCGAGACAAGAAATTGCGCCCGAACGCCCCAGCACAGGTTCCACCAAACCGCGGTCAAGGGATGGTCAAGGTGGCGTAATGCTGGCCATTGCGGAAGATTCATGACGAGTCGTGACCACCCGCAGGCTGCACGCAGAGCGGACGCCGAGCGGCCTCGTCGACGTTGAGGCCCCGGCGTCAAAGGCTGGCACGGCCCTTGCTTTCCATGTTGGCGTACGGCTTCTCTCCGAAGCCGGGTTCGTCACACTCTGGAGGCGCTCATGTCGTTTGCATCCCCCGTCCGTAGGTCTACGCCGATCGGAACCGGAAACGTGCTCTTGAACAAGTACCTCAAGACCATGGGAGAGATCCCGCTGCTCTCTCGTGAAGACGAGGTCGAGGTCGCCCGTCGCATCGACATGGGCGGAGCGGACTCCGAGATCGCGAAGGTCGCGCTCGTGAACGCCAACCTGCGCTTGGTGGTGAGCATCGCCAAGCAGTACACGTACCGGGGCATCCCGCTGTCCGACCTCATCCAGGAGGGCAACATCGGCCTCATGAAGGCCACCGAGAAGTTCGACCACACCCGCGGCTTCAAGTTCTCGACGTACGCCTCCTGGTGGATCCGGCAGAGCATCATCCGCGCGGTGGAGAGCCAGTGCCGCACGATCCGCATCCCGATCTACAAGCTCGAGGTGGTCAACAAGGTCCACCAGACGCAGAAGGAGCTCTTCCAGGTGTTCGGCCGTGAGGCGACCATGGACGAGGTGGCCGAGAAGCTCCAGATGGACGTGGACAAGCTCGAGGCGCTGATGAAGCTCACCCGCGAGCCGATCTCGCTGGACGCGCCCGTCAGCGACGACAGCGAGACCACCATCGGCGAGTTCGTTGGCGACCCCGACGCTGTGAAGCCCTCCGACGCCCTCGAAGAGGCCGCGCTCCGGGACGAGGTGGAGGACGTGCTCGCGTCGCTCACGCCGCGCGAGGAGAAGGTCATCCGCATGCGCTATGGCATCGGTGAGCCCGCCCAGTACTCGCTCGAGGAGATCGGCGCGCAGTTCTGCCTCACCCGCGAGCGCATCCGCCAGATCGAGATCAAGGCTATCCGGAAGCTGCGGCACCACCGCCGCCGCGCGAGCCTGCAGAGCTTCGTGGGTTAAAGCTCCCGAATCGAGGTGCGGCCGGGGCTCTCGAGCTCCGGCCGCGTTCGTTTTGGCGCCCGCTTCAGAGAAAGAGGGATTGAACCACGGAGACACCCTTGGGCTTCCGGCCCGTTTCCGGATAGCCGCGCGACGTGTCTGGTCCTGCCCACTTCGAGCTGCTCGCGACTGCTGAAAAGGCGCGCCGTGGGCGGCTCACGCTGCCGCACGGGGTCGTCGATACGCCCGCGTTCATGCCCGTAGGGACGCAGGGGACGGTCAAGTCGCTCACGCCGGTGGACCTGCGCGACGCAGGCGTTCAGATGGTGCTGTCGAACACCTACCACCTGTGGGTGCGGCCCGGCCACGAGCGCATCGGCGCGTTGGGCGGCTTGCACCGCTTCATGGACTGGGACGGGCCGATCCTCACGGACTCGGGCGGGTACCAGGTGTTCAGCCTCAAGGACATGAACAAGGTCACTGAGGAGGGCGTGAAGTTCCGCTCCCCGTTCGATGGCCAATGGCGCATGCTCACGCCGGAGAAGGCGGTCGAGATCCAGGAGACGCTGGGGGTCGACGTCGCGATGGCGTTCGACGAGTGCTTGGAGTGGCCTGCGACCCCAGAGCGCACGCTCGCGAGCATGAACCGCACGACCCGCTGGCTCAAACGCTGCATGGCCGCGCGGCGCAAGCCCGACACGACAGCGCTGTTCGGCATCGTCCAGGGCGGGACCCACGAGGCGCTGCGCACGCAGCACGTGGGGGAGCTCGCCGAGCTGGATCTCGACGGCTACGCGATCGGAGGCCTCTCGGTAGGCGAGCCGCGCGAGGAGCTCGTGCGCTTCACCGAGTTCACCGCGCCGCTGCTCCCGGCCAACAAGGTGCGCTACCTGATGGGCGTCGGGTACCCGTGGGACATCATCGACGCGGTGCTCGCGGGCGTGGACTTGTTCGATTGTGTCATTCCTACGCGCTCGGCGCGGTTCGGAATGGCGTTCACCAGCGTCGGAAAGGTGACCATCAAGCATACTCGTTACCGCGACGATGCTGGCCCCTTGGACCCGAATTGTGCGTGTTATGCGTGCGCCCGCTTCAGCCGTGCGTACCTTCGGCACCTCTTTACCTCCAGCGAGATCCTCGCCCCCCGCCTCCTCTCCCTTCACAACGTCACCTTCTACCAGGCCCTCCTCACGACCATCCGCGCCGCGATCGTAACCGCGGCGAGCACGGACCCCCAGGCGCTGACGGCGCTGCGACGTGAGGTGAACTCCTGGCAACGGTCGGCCGACGCTCCCGAGACCTGACTCGATGCTGCCTTCTTCGCTGCCCTCCTGGTTGGTCGCCTCCGGCCCGCTCCTGACCCACGATGATCCCGGCGGCTCGCTGCTGTCGTCGCCGCTCACGATGATCCCAATCGTCGCCGCGATCTTCTACTTCGTGCTCTGGCGGCCCCAGCAGCAGGAGCAGAAGGAGCAGCAGAAGCTCATCGCCGGCCTGCAACGCGGCGACAAAGTCGTCACCACCGGGGGGATCCACGGCACCGTGTACGAGGCGAAGGCCGACACGCTGGTGATCGAGGTCTCGACGAACAGCTACCTGACGGTAGACAGGGACACGGTGAAGCGGAAGGTGCAGCCGCCCGCGGCAGACGCCACCGCGAAGGCGGGCAAGTAGATGGAGCGGGGACTCATCGCACGCCTCGCCTTTGTCGGGAGCGTGATCGCGTTCTCGGTGTGGGCGCTCCTGCCGACCTACCTGGGCAAGGAGGTGCAGGAGAACTTGGACCTCGCCGCGAAGCGGGCGGTCATGGACAACCCGCCGATCCTTGAGACCCCGCTTCCCGACTACGTGAAGTGGCTCCCGAACTGGAAGATCAACCTCGGGCTCGACCTGCAGGGCGGCATCGATCTCACGCTTGAGGTCGGCGTGGAAGAGGGCGTGCTCTCGAGCGTGCAGCGCGACATCCCCGCGTTCAAGACGAGCGCTGAGAAGCTCGGCGTGAAGATCACCAGCGTGCGGCGCGACGCGAAGCTCCCCCAGCTGCGCATCGAGCCCGCGGAGGGCACCACGCTCGACCAGGTGCAGACCGTCGAGCGCTCTTCGCTTCGCCGCTACAAGTACAAGACCACCGACTCGTCCTCCGGGCGCACCGAGTTCGTGTTCGAGATGGAGCAGGCCGCGCAGGACGACATCCGGAAGAAGTCCGTCGAGCAGGCGCTGGAGACCATCCGCAACCGCATCGACGAGACCGGCGTCAAGGAGCCATCGATCACGCTCAAGGGCGCGGACGGCATCGACGTGCAGCTGCCGGGGGAGACGAACGTCGAGGACGCCGTCGCGACGGTGGGCACCACCGCTCGGCTCGTGTTCATGCTGGTGGACGAGGACAGCGCGCTCAAGGACGCCGAGCTGTCGTTTCGGCCGCTGCTGCCCCTCGTCGAAGAGGCGCGCGCCGCGATGTCCGAGGCCGACTTCAACGACGATCGCACGCTCTCGCAGTGGCTGACCGACAACGGTAAGGTCCCGGAGGGCCGGCTGGTGCTTTGGCACTACGAGAAGAAGGGGGACGTCGACGTCCGCGCCTACCCGTACGTGCTGATGGACGAGGAGATGCTCTCCGGCGACGACATCAACAGCGCGAGCACCGGCTCGGACTCGCAGACTGGGCAGTACGAGGTCCACCTGGACTTCAAGCCCCGGGGGTCCCAGATCTTCGGCCAAGTCACGGGCGCCAACCTGCAGAAGCGGTTCGCGATCGTGCTGGACGACAAGGTACGGTCGGCCCCGGTCATCCAGTCGCAGATCTTCGACAACGCCCGGATCACGGTCGGGAACGACGGCGCCGACGGTGGCAAGAAAGAGGCCGGACAGCTCGCCCTCGTCCTGCGGTCCGGCGCTTTGCCCGCGCCGGTCACGCCCGGCGACGTCCGGCTGGTCAGCGGCACGCTCGGCGCGCAAGCCGTGAACCAAGGCATGCTCGGCGCGGCGCTCGGCAGCGGCCTCGTCATGCTGTTCGCTGCGTTCTACTACCGGGTGTCCGGGCTGATCGCGGACCTGACGCTCGTCATCAACGTCCTGATGGTGCTCGCGCTCTTGTCCATCGTCGGCGCGACGCTCACGCTGCCCGGCATCTGCGGCATCGCGTTGACCGTCGGCATGGCTGTGGACTGCAACATCATCATCTACGAGCGCATCCGCGAGGAGCTGCGGGGCGGCAAGTCTCCGAAGCTCGCGTTGGAGGTCGGGTTCGACCGTGCGTTCGTCGCGGTGTTCGACTCCTACCTGGCGCACTTCCTGTCGGGCGTCGTGCTCTACAGCTACGGCAGTGGGCCCCTGAAGGGGTTCGCGGTCACGCTGATGATCGGCATCTTCACGACCCTCTTCACCGGGGTGTTCGTGTCCCGGACCTTCATGTCGGTCCTCGTTTCCCTCCGCCGGTCCTCGACCGCGCTCTCCATCTGATCGCGGGTAGACGATGTTCCAGCTGATTCCGCATAGCTACCACTACGACTTTCTGAAGCGCCGACACCTGTGGGCGAACGTGTCCTGGGCCGCTGCCGCGATCTCCATCGTGCTGTTCTTGGTGAAGGGGCCCAACTGGAGTATCGACTTCACCGGCGGGACGGAGGTCGAGGTCACGTTCGACCAGGCCACGTCGATCGAGGAGGTGCGCGAGGCCCTCACGCCGGTGGGGGTCGGGGACGACGCGATCCAGGCCATCGGCGACGGCTCGAAGAGCCGCTTCCTGTTCCGGATGCAGGGGCAGTCGAGCGCCAAGCCGGAGGACGTCGACGCCGCCGAGAAGGCGCTCAAGGCCGCGTTCCCGGACGTCAGCATCAAGCCCGACGAGCAAGTCGGCACGCGCCTCTTGGTCACCTGGCCGCAGCCGGCCGACGGGTCTATCAGCCTCCGCAGCACCGCCGACTTCGCGCGTGCGACCGCGGGCCTCGCCGGCGTGAGCGTGCAGCCCTCCCCTGAGGAGAACACGGTCTACGTGCGGCTCCCCGGGCTCGCCGAGCACATCCGCGGCGCGTTGGACACGTCGCTGCACGACAAGGGAGTGAACATCGACCGCACCGACTCGGTCGGGCCCAAGGTCGGCGGGTCGTTGCGCACCGGCGCTCTCTTGTCGGTCGGCGTCACGATGCTCCTGCTCCTGGTCCTGGTCAGCCTGCGGTTCGACTTCACGTTCGCCCCGGGCGCGATCCTCTGCTTGTTCCACGACAGCACGATCCTCGTCGGGATCTGGGTGCTCACGCAGCAGGAGTTCGGCCTCTCGATGGTCAGCGCGCTCCTCACCCTGCTCGGGTACTCGATCAACGACACCATCATCGTCTACGACCGCATTCGCGAGAACATGGGCAAGTACCGCTCCACGGACTTCACGAAGCTGATCAACGACTCGATCAACCAGACGCTCTCGCGCACGATCATCACGTCGGGCGGCACGATGCTGTCGATGGTGCCGTTCTTGTTCTTCGGCGGGCCCGTCCTGAAGCAGTTCGCGATCGCGATGCTCATCGGCATCGTCGTCGGCACCTACTCGTCGATCTACGTCGCGGCGCCGCTCACCATCGTGCTGCGGGAGAACAGGCACTTCCTCGAGCGCATCACCGGGCTGAAAGCCGGCAGTTGAGCTCGCCGGTCGGCCTTTTCCTGCGTGCTTCGGGTTACTTGCGCGCATGACCAAGAGCGAACTGATCGATGCCCTTGCGCGCCGCGATGGGGTACCCCGGGCCACCGCTGAAGTCGTGGTGAACACCGTGTTCGACCAGGTGCGTGACGCGCTGGTGCGCGGTGAGCGCGTGGAGATTCGTGGATTTGGCAGCTTTGCCGCCAAGGAATACAAGGGCTACACCGGCCGCAACCCGCGGAGCGGCGCCGAGATCGTCGTCAAGCCCAAGGTGCTGCCGGTGTTCAAGGTCGGCAAGGCCCTGCGCAGCCGCGTCAACGGTGGGACCGAGTGATGCTCTGGCTGTGCGGGATGGCGCTGGCCAGCACGGTGTACATCAATGGCGTGCAGGTCGACACGCTCCCGGTGGTGACGCTCTACGGGGCGACGGTGCGGATGGACCAAGACGGCAACGTCTGGATCGACGCGCCGAACTACAAGGTGCAGGTCGTCGGCGGAGGCGGCACGCCCGTGGCCCCTTCGACCGCGCCGGCCCTGTCGAGCCGGACTTG
>CALQBK020000076.1 GCA_943328795.2 Bifidobacterium breve | reverse complement strand
GACATCCCCCTCGACCAGATCAGCGCAGACGACTTCAAGCTCTTCTTCGACGAGTTCCTCAACGACAAGTCGGTCCGTGAGCAGAGCGTCGTCAAAGGCACCATCATCGAGATCGGGGATGACCTCGTCACGGTGGACATCGGCTACAAGGCCGAGGGCTCGATCAAGAAGTCCGAGTTCATCAACGAGCAGGGCGAGCTCACCGTCAAGGTCGGCGACGTCGTGGACGTGTACCTCGACCAGATGAGCGAGGAAGACGGGCTGCTCGAGCTCTCCAAGGAGAAGGCCGACCTGATGCGGGCCTGGGACGAGATCTCGAAGGCCGTCGAGAAGGACGAGACCGTCAAGGGCGCGATCATCGGCCGGGTCAAGGGCGGCCTCGCCGTCGACATCGGCGTCAAGGCGTTCCTCCCCGGCTCGCAGGTGGACCTGCGCCCGGTCAAGAACCTCGACCGCCTGATCGGCGAGACGCACGAGTTCAAGATCATCAAGTTCAACAAGAAGCGCGGCAACATCGTGCTCTCCCGCCGGGTGCTGCTCGAGCGCGAGCGCGAGGACAAGAAGAGCGAGACGCTCAAGTCCCTCAAGGTCAACGCGATCATGCTCGGCACCATCAAGAACATCACCGACTACGGTGCGTTCGTGGACCTGGGCGGCATCGACGGCTTGCTGCACATCACCGACATGTCCTACGGGCGCATCACGCACCCGAGCGAGATGTTCGAGGTCAGCCAGCAGATCGAAGTCAAGGTGCTCAAGTACGACGAGGACAGCCAGCGCGTCTCCCTCGGCTACAAGCAGATCCGGCCCGACCCCTGGGACGACGCCGAGTACAAGTACCCGGTCGGCGCCATCGTCCGCGGCAAGGTCGTCAGCATCGTCGACTACGGCGCGTTCGTGGAGCTCGAGGACGGCATCGAGGGCTTGGTGCACATCTCCGAGATGACGTGGAACAAGCGCGTCAAGAACCCCTCCAAGCTCGTCAACCAGGCTGACCTGGTCGAGGCGATGGTGCTCGGGATCGATCTCGAGAACCGCCGCATCTCGCTCGGCATGCGCCAGCTCGAGGCCAACCCCTGGAAGGCCATCAGCGACAAGTACCCGGTCGGCACGATCGTCCGCGGCAAGGTGCGCAACATCACCGACTTCGGCATCTTCATCGGGATCGAGGACGGCATCGACGGCCTCGTGCACATCTCCGACATGAGCTGGGGCCAGCGCGTCCGTCACCCCTCCGAGCGCTTCAACAAGGGCGACGAGGTCGAGGCGCGCGTGCTCAACGTGGACGTCGAGAACGAGCGGTTCAGCCTCTCGATCAAGGCGCTCTCCGAGGACCCGTGGCTCGGCGTGTCCGGCCGCTACTACCTTGGCCAGGTCATCGCCGGCAAGGTCGTGCACAAGGCCGACTTCGGCGTGTTCGTGGAGCTCGAGGACGGCATCGAGGGCCTCGTGCACTACAGCGAGCTCACCAACGGCGCTGGCGACTGGCAGTCGGCGTACCCCGATGGCCAGGCGATCAACGCCGAGATCATCAACATCGACACGCACGACCGCAAGGTCAGCTTGTCCGAGCGTGGCGCGGTTGACCGCGCGGCCGGCGGCGACGTGAAGGAGATCCTGCGCAAGCAGGGCGACTCCTCCGCGCGCCTCGGCGACATCATGGGCGACCTCTCTCGCCGCATGCGCGACCGCTAAGGCCGCGACGGGGCCTGCGTGAGCGGGCCTTCAACAAGGAGCCGATCCGGGTGCGAGCCCGGGTCGGCTTCTTGGGGTTTTGGCAGCGTCGCGGTCGGGGGGCGCGGCAAATGGTAGTGGGTGTCAGGATGGTGCCATGAGCTTTCTAGCGATGTCCCTGTTCCTTTGGGGGTGTGCCGTGTCGGCCGACGCCCTGCGGTGCAATGAAGGGGGGTGGACCTCTGGCGGCGACATCCTGGTCAGTGAACAGGCGGATGTCGACGAGCTCATGTGCCTTACGGACGTCGCCGGCGACCTGCAGATAAACGGCGACGACATCGTCAGCCTCGTGAGCCTTGGCGGGCTCAAGTCGATCGGTGGGGACTTCACCCTCGAGGGAGGTGAAGACCTCACGAGCCTCGCGGGCCTGGGGGCGCTGGAGACCGTCGGTGGCAGTCTCAGGTATAGGGTGAAGGGGCCCGTGACCACCTTGTCGGGCCTCGACTCCTTGCGGAGCGTTGGTGGCGGTCTCGGGCTCGTTGGCACGGACTCGCTCGTCGACCTGACGGGCCTCGGTTCGCTCGAGGCGCTGGGTCTGGACCTTGACGTCGAGGAGAACGCCGCCCTTGTCGACCTTTCGGGGCTCGAGTCGCTCACCTCCGTCGGGAGTCGGGTCCAGATCGTTTACAACCCGGTGCTCACGAGCCTCAACGGGCTAGGCCCAATTGACGCCGTAGGAGAGCAGCTGGTCGTGGGCCACAACCGTGCGCTGACGGCCATCGATCTTCCGGCGTCGGCCGAGGTCGGCGCGGACATCGAGATCGACAACAACCTCGTGCTCGTCAGCGTGAACCTCGAGGCCCTCACCGAGGTCGGCGACGACCTCGAGGTTCGCGACAACCCGTTGCTCGCAGAGCTGGACCTCGACGCGTTGGTCGAGGTCGGCGGGGGCCTGGAGCTCGTCAACAACGCGAGCCTCCACACGCTCAGCGCTGACGCCTTGGTGTCGGGGCTGGAGCAGGTCCGGATGGACGAGAACCCCGCCCTCGCCACGCTGTCCCTTCCCGGGCTCCCCGCGATCGGCGCTGGCGGACTGGAGCTCAACGGGAGCCCGCTACTGGCCGACCTGCACGGGCTCGGGGGCCTGGGCACCGTGGAGGGGGACGTCTCGATCCGCTGGAACGGCGCGCTCGCCGACCTCTCCGGGCTCGACGCCCTGACGTCCATCGGAGGGGACTTCGAGGTCAACTACCAGTCTGTGACGACCTTGGAGGGGCTCGGGGCCCTGGGTTCGGTCGGAGGGGACCTCACCATCTTCGACGATGGCGCGCTCACCAGCCTCTCAGCGCTCGAGGCGCTGACGACCGTTGGCGGGGACGTCCAGGTGGAGCAGAATGCGTCGCTCTGCGAGGACGAGGTCACCGATCTCGTCGCACAGCTCGATGCGTTCTCTGGCGACGTCGTCACGTCGGGGAACCTGGGGGAGTGCCCTCCCTAGCCCAAAGTGTGCGCGAGGCGCAGCCGCGGCGCGCAAATTGGGCGCTCGCTTCGCCCGCGGTCTGGCCAAGGAAGCAGGGCGAAGCAGAACAACTTAGCCCAGGAGGGGCCGCTTGCGGCACATCCTGGGCTAGGCGCGCAGCTCGGGCTCTGGATCGTCAGCCGCCCCTCCGGTCAGAATCTGTCCGCTTTTGTCCGAATTTGAAGAGGGCAAATTCGGACAGGGTGCCCGGGGCTACTCCCAGCCCCGCTTCAAGTGTCGCGCGATCACGACCCGCTGCACCTGGTTGGTCCCCTCGACGATCTGCATGACCTTCGCGTCGCGCATCAGCCGCTCGAGGGGGTACTCGCGCGTATAGCCGTACCCGCCGAGCACCTGCACGGCGTCCGTGGTCACCGCCATCGCGCAGTCGGTCGCGGCGCACTTGGCCATCGCGGCAACGTGGTTGAACGGCAGGTCCTGGTCCTTCAACCACGCTGCTTTGTGCGTGACGAGCCGCGCTTGCTCGATGCGAACGGCCATGTCAGCCAGCATGAAGCCGACGCCCTGGAAGTCGATGATGGCCTGGTCGAACTGCTTGCGGGTCACGGCGTACCGCCCGGCGCAGTCCATCGCGGACTGCGAGATGCCCAACGCGGTGGCCGCGATGGTGATGCGGCCGGAGTCCAGCGCGCTCATCGCGACCGAGAAGCCGTTGCCCTCGGGCCCGAGCCGGTTCGACGCGGGGACGATGGCGTCCTCCAGGATCATCTCGACGGTGGGCGAGGCCCGCAGGCCCATCTTCTCCTCCTTCTTGCCGAACGAGAGCCCCGGCGTGTCGCCCGCGACGAGGAACGCGCTGATGCCCTTGGGGCCCGGTCCGCCGGTGCGGGCCATCACCACGTAGATGTCGGCGTACCCGCCGTGCGTGATCCAGAACTTCGTGCCGTTGAGCCGGTAGGTGTCGCCGTCGCGCGTCGCCGTGGTGCGTAGACTGCCGGCGTCCGACCCGCTGCCGGGCTCGGAGAGCGCGAACGCGCCGAGCAGCTCGCCGGCCGCGAGACCGGGCATCCATCGCTCGCGCTGCGCGTCGTCACCGAACTTGGCGAGGATGACCTGGGGCAAGCCGCTCACGGCGACGCTGACCGCGTAGGCCGGCGCCACCTTCGCGATCTCCTCGATGACGAGCGCGTACTCGACGTAGCCGAGCCCCAGCCCTCCCCACCGCTCCGCGGTCTGCACGCCGCAGAGCCCCGCGGCGCCGAGCTTGTGAAACAGGTCCTTGCGAAAGAGCTCCGCCTCGTCGTCGGCTTTTACGGTGGACGCGAGCTCGGCCTCGGCCGCTGCGCGAGCGGCCTCGACGAGCGCCTGTTGGTCTTCGGAGAGGGTGAACATGGCGCGGCGATTATCCCCGGTTACCCGGGCCGGCATGTTCCTCCTCCTGCTCGCGTGTGCCACGGACCCGCTCGCCGCGGCCGGCGAGGCCTACATGGTCGAGATGCGGCCGCTGTTCACCCAGAACCGGGCGCTCGGGGAGCAGCTGCTCCAGGTGGCCAGCAAGGTGAAGAAAAACGAGGCGGAGCCGGCGAGCGTCGCGGAGACGGTGTCCGGGGCTGTGCTGAAGGCGGCGGGCGAGATGGCGACCAAGGCGGAGGCGGTGCACCCTGCGGATCCGCAGCTCGCGGCGGCGCACACCGAGCTCGTGAAAGCGTGGAAGCACCGTGCGGAGGCGTATTCGACCGTGTCCACGGCCTTCGCCGCGAAGGACACGGCTGGTTTCGACAAGGCCGTGGCGGCCGTTGGCGCCGCTTCGGACGAGGAGGCCCTCGCGGCCGAGCACCTGGAGAAGGTGTTGGAGCCTTCGGGGGTCGCCGTTGACATCTACCCCTGACACCCACGCAGCCCCTGGGCTGGCCCCCGGCGGGCACTCGGCGTCCACGTGCAGCTGATCTCCCGGCTCGTCGTCCAGGCGCGGTCCTCCGCGCACGCCCGGGCCGCCCGTCTCCCGGCGTGGGCCCGGCGCGGCTTGCGGCTCGGCGGCGGGCCGGCGCGGCTCGACCTGCGGCTCGACGACCTCGACGGCGCGGGCACCCCGGAGTCCCGTCGAGCGGGAGAGGGCGCCCCGCGCCCGCTCGGCGAGTGGCAATCCCGCGTCTTGGACTGGTTCATCCCGCACGGCCCAGTGCCCGTCACGGTGATCAGCCGGCCGGAGAACCCGCTGCTGATGGAGGTCACCCGGTTCTGCCACCGGCTCGATGTGCCTGTCACCGTCCGCACGGTGGCCGAGGGGCTCGGGAAGCGGCAGGCCGAGGACATCATCGACGGCGGGGCTCGGCGCGTGGTCGTGGTGGGCGCTACGCCAGCGGCGATGGCGGAGCTCGCGCACGCGCGCTCGTCACGCCGCGCGAAGGTGGATCTGGAGGCCGAGGTGCTCCCGAACACGACGCTAGACGAGGCCCGCGGGTTGGTCAACGCCGGCGCGGACGGCGTCCGAGTGGTGCTCGGCTGGAGGGGGGCGCTGCCGGGGCCGTACCCGCTGCGGGGCGTCGTCGCGTCGTTCTCGCGCACGCCGCCGGGGACGTGGGCGGCGCTCGACGCGATGGGCGCAGTGTCGGGTGATGAGCCTGGCACCGCGCGGACCGGCGGCAGGTGCCCGGTGGGCTCGCGGGTCGTGCTCGACGCGAGCGGGGCCTGCTCGTGCCCGTGGAAGCTTGGCCGCGTGGACCGGGCGGGGGGCTGGGCGGCGCTCGACCTGCAGCGGCAAGAGATCGCATCGTGCACGCGGGAGTGCTGGCACCCCGAGGCGACGTGAAGCCCCTGCAGCCCGCGCTGCTGGCGTTCGGGTCGGCGGCGATCTCGGCAGGGGGGGCGGCGGCGCTGGGCGTCGTCAGCGCGCCGGTAGCGAGCTTGGTCGGGGGAGCGGCGCTGGCCGGGGTCGTCGGGGCCGTGGTGCTCGCGTCCTCCCGCCCAGACTTGGCTTGGTTTGGCGACGCCGTCTGCCGGGCCCGGCACCCGGGGCGGCTCGCGTTGACCATCGACGATGGGCCCGACCCCGTCTCCACGCCCGCGATGATCGACGCGCTCGGCAAAGCAGGCGCGAAGGCCACGTTCTTCTTGCTGGTGGACCGGGCGCGGCGGCACCCAGAGCTCGCGCGCGCGCTCGTCGCCGCGGGCCACGAGGTCGCGCTGCACGGGCCCCGGCACGACGCCCGGTTCACCATCCTCGCGCCCGACGCCGGCGCAGCCCAGCTCCGGGCAGCGACGGCCGAGCTCGTCGCGCTGGTCGGTGCGCCCGTCCGCTGGTTTCGGCCCCCGTTCGGGGCGGTCAGCCCGCGGGTCTACGCCTCCGCGCAGGCGGCGGGGCTGCCGATCGCGTGGTGCTCGGTCCGCACGGGGGACGGCGGGTTCGTGAGCCCGGCGCGCATCCTCGCGCGGTGCCGAAACGCCGTCGGCACCGACATCGTGCTGATGCATGACGGCCCGGGGTACGCGCGGACGCTGTTGCCGGAGATCCTGGAGGACTGGGACCGGCGGGGCATCACCGTGACGACGCTCTCCGCCGCGATGGAGTCCCCCTGAGCGACGGCGCGCCCGGTCCACGCGCCGACACCTTCCGCGACCTCTTCCTCGCGACGTTGGTGCTCGAATTCGCCTCCGGCGTGCCATACGGCGCGATCAACGAGCTGGTGCCGATCTGGCTCCGCGTGCACGGGACCGATCTCGCGAGCCTCGGCGCGATCACGCTCGTCGGGCTGCCGTGGACGCTGAAGCCGCTGTGGGCCCCGTTCGTCGATCGGTTCGGGAGCTGGCACCGCTGGATGCTGCTCGGGATGCTGGTCGCCGCGGGGGCGATCGGCGCGCTCGCGGGGATCTCCGGGCCGGGGTCGATCGGCCTGGTCCCGCTGTTGGTGCTCGGCGCGATGGGGAGCGCGACCGCGGACATCGCCGTGGACGCGTACATCGTCGCGCGGGTGCCGCCCGAGGAGCAGGGGCGGGTGACCGGGGTGCGGATCGCCGCGTACCGGGGGGCGATGGCGCTCGCCGGGGGTGGGGCCACGTGGATCGGCAGCGCGTGGGGATGGGACGTCGCGTTCTGGTCCGTAGCCGGCCTCCAGGCCGCGATCCTGGTGGCCTGCCAGTGGCTCCGGCGAGTGCCCCAAGTGACCGCGGCGTCGACGCCGGCCTGGGGGAGGGTGCTGGCCGGCTGGCTCGCGCGCCCGGGCACCTGGGAGCTGTTCGCGCTTGTGCTGCTGTTCAAGCTCGGGGACAGCGCGATGGCGCCGATGACGCGGCCGTTCCTGCTTTCGGCCGGGCTCGACGCCGGCCAGGTGGGCATGATCTCCACGACGGCGGGGAGCGTGCTCACGGCGCTCGGGGCGCTGCTGGGAGGGGCCCTGGTGAGTCGGTACGGGCTCTCGTCGATGCTGGTGGCGCTCGGGTTGACGCAGGCGTTCTCGAACCTGGGCTACGCGGCGGCGGCCGAGGTCGGGGGCGTGCCCGCAGCGGTGGTCGCCTCCGTGATCGAGAGCTTCACGGCCGGGCTCGGGACGAGCGCGATGATGTCGCTGTCGATGCGCGCGTGCCGGGGGGCCGGGGAGGCCGATACCGGCGGGCTCGCGACGCGGTGGGCCATCCTGTCGGGCATCATCGGCCTGACGCGCACGCTGTCGGGGGCCATCTCCGGGGTGGGCGTCGAGAGCTGGGGGTACCCAGCGTGGTTCGTGTTCACGTTCGCGCTGGCGCTCCCTGCGCTCGTGTTGGCCCCGCGCGTCGTTCGGCGCTACCCTGCTCACGATGCCCCTGCTTGACCCCCGCACGGTAGCTGCCCACGCCCGCGCCGAGGCCGCCGGGCACGATGGCTACATCGACCCGCTCACCGGCTACTTCGTGATGACAGCGACGTCCCTGCGTCGCCGCACCACCTGCTGCGGCAACGGCTGTCGGCACTGCCCGTACACCCGCGAGACCGGCGCGGTCGGGCGATCCCCTGGGCTCCTGGACCGCTGATCTCGGCGCGCCCTTGAGCTTTTGTAGCGCCGGGCCTCTGGGCGTGCGGTCCCGCCCACCGCAGGCCCGAAACCGCTTGCCGTGCCGGCTTTCCCGTGGCAAGTTGCCCCAGCCCTGCTTTTCCACAGGTCTGCCCGGAGTGGTCATGCGCGTCCTTGTTTGCTACCCGCCGATCGAGTCTGCCAAGGGCAGCCCGATGCTGACCCAAAACCGGCAGTTCCAGTGGTTCCACGAGCCGAGTTACCTCTACCCGTGCATCCCGGCCTCGGCCGCGACGTTGCTCGCGAGCAACGGGCACGACGTCCGCTGGGTCGACTGCATCGCTGAGAAGAAGAACCAGGCGCAGTTCGAGCGCCTGCTCGAGGACTTCAAGCCCGAGCTCGTCGCGATGGAGACGAAGTCCCCGGTCATCAAGACCCACTGGAAGATCGTGGACCGCATCAAGGAGCTCGTGCCGGGCGCCGAGTGCGTGCTGTTCGGGGACCACATCGCTGGCAACCCGGCCGAGACGCTCGAGCAGTCGAACACCGACTACTGCATCCAGGGCGGCGACTACGACTTCTCGCTCCAGAGCTTGGTCGACTGGATCACGAAGGGCACGGCGCTCGGCGGCGGCATCTGGTGGAAGGAGAACGGCACGGTCAAGTCCAGCGGCGCCTACAACCAGGAGGGCAACCTCGAAGAGCTGCCGTTCTGGGACCGCGATCTCACCAACGCCCACCTGTACTTCGAGAAGTGGAAGTACCGCCTGCCGTTCCTCTGGACCATGGCGGGTCGCGATTGCCCGTATGGCCGCTGCACGTTCTGCTCGTGGACCGTCACCTACCCGAAGTTCCGCACCGTCTCGCCCGAGCGGCTCGCGACCGAGATGGAGATGCTCATCACGAAGCACGGCGCGAAGAACATCTTCGACGACACGGGCGCGCTCCCGACCGGCAACTGGCTCACGCGCCTCTGCAACGAGATGATCGACCGGAAGATCAACGAGAAGGTCGTGTTCGACTGCAACTTCCGGTTCGACTACTTCACCGAGAAGAACGTCCACCTGATGAAGAAGGCGGGCTTCCGCAAGCTGATCTTGGGCATCGAGTCCGCCAGCGAGCGCACGATCGACATCCTGGACAAGTCGCTCACCCGTGAGCAGATCATCGAAGGCTGCAAGATGGCCAGCGCGGCTGGGCTGCAGCCCCACCTCACGATGATGGTCGGCTACCCGTGGGAGACCAAGGAGGACGCGTATGAGACGCTGTCGTTGGCCAAGTACCTGATGTACAACGGCTACGCGGCGCACTTGCAGGCCACCGTGGTCATGCCGTACCCCGGCACGCCGCTGTTCGACCTGTGCCAGCGCAACGGCTGGATCCGGTTCGACCCCCGCGACTACGAGCGGTATGACATGACCGAGCCCGCGTGTGTCCTCACCGACATGGACCAGGACGAGGTCGTGCAGATGGCCGGCCAGTTCTACAAGTTGTACATGCACCCCAAGTTCTTGGCGAACCAGCTGCGCAACCTCCGGTCCCTGGATGACCTGGACTACATGCGCCGCGGCGTCACGGCCATCTGGGGCCACATCAAGGACTTCGCGAGCATCCGCAACGACCACGGGTCGATGGGCGGGAGCTCGGTGATCGGCGCGTCGAGCGGCCCGTCGCCGATCTACTCCAAGTAGGTCACGGCATCGTGCGGGGCTGCTTGCTGCTGGCGTTGCCGCTGGTGCTCTGCGGGTGCGACCGCTTGAGCCAGATCAACAGCCTGGTCAACCCGATCGTCGCGCAGGGCATCTTCGTCGGGCTCGATGTCCCGTCAGGGGTCGACCTGACCGACTCGGACTTGCTCGCGTACACGGCGGCTTGCTCGGTGTTCTTGGCCTACGTGTCGGACCCGTCCGAGCTCGACCAGTCGCCCGTGGAAGGGGCGGAGGTCGCGTTCCGGTCCAGCGACAACGAGGGGCTCGACCTATCGGACGAGGGCGGTGGGAAGTACCTGGTCTCGGCGGAGGACGGGCTCGCGTACACGCCCGACGACGACGCCGTGATCATGACGGTCGTCGACGGAGAGGAGGCCCGGCTCGAGGTGCACACGCCTGCGGCACCTGACGTGGACGTGCCGACGACCCTGCAACCGCAGCACGGCTTCAGCGTGGACCTCACCGGGCAAGGCTACGACAACGTGCTGATCGCGGTCTACGACATCAGCCGCGGCAAGGTCACGTACGAGAACTTGCCGACGGACATCCTCGAGACCTACGAGTTCACGCACGGCGAGGGCTCGGTGGTCGCTGAGATCCCGGGCGACGCCTTCTTGCGCCAGAGCAGCTACGTCGTCGGCATCGCCGGCATGGAGCAGGCGGACGCGACCACGTTCGAGGGCGTGAGCCAGTCCCTGTCTGCGTTCATGGCAGGGCAATTCGCGCTGAGGTTCATCCAGGTCCGGGACTAGCCGGTCGGACGCCGGATCTCGGGCTATCGTTCCCCGATGTTCCTCTTGCTCGCCTGCACGCACGGAGATCCGGGCCTGCCGGGCACGATCGCCCCCATGGAAGACTCCGCGCCCGAGGACGACCCGCTCGAGGACGTGGGAGAGTCCGGGGTGTTCAACGACGCCGTGCTGCACGAGATCGCGATCACCCTCGGCAGCGATGCCTACGCGGCCCTCTCGCTGAGCCCACGCGACTGGGTGCAGGGCGGAGTGACGATCGACGGCGAGGCGATCGCCGACGTCGGGGTACGCTTACGCGGGAAGATCGGGTCGTTCCGGCCGATCGAAGAGAAGCCGAAGTTCAAGATCGACTTCAACCACTTCGTCGCGGGCCAGCGGTTTGAAGGCCTGGAGGCGCTTGCGCTGAACAACGAGGTGGTCGACTGCTCGTACCTCAAGGAGCCGCTCGGCTACTCGATCTTCCGCACGCTCGGGGTGCCTGCGCCGCGCGCGTCCTTCGCCCAGGTGACCGTAGACGGTGAACCCTACGGCCTCTACGTGGTCGTGGAGTTCCCGGACGATCGCTTCCTGCGCCGTTGGTACGACCACCCCACGGGAAACCTCTACGACGGGAAGTACATCTGGTACGGGGGAAACGACGGCGAGCTCGTGGACTTCACTCGGTCATACCAAGATAACTTTCGACTGGAGGAGGGCACGGACGTCGGGCTCGAGGACATCTACGCCGTGACGGACGCCGTGGACCGCGGGTACGCGGCCGTCGACCCGCTGGTGAACGGCGAGGAGTTTCGGCGGTTCGTGCTCGCTGAGCAATGGACCGGTCACATCGACGGGTACACGCTGAACGAGAACAACTACCGCGTCTACTTCAGCGCAGACGACGGCCGGGCCGAGTGGATCCCGTGGGACCTGGACTACGGGTTCTTGAGCCCGTTCGCCTGGGGCAAGAGCTGGAAGCGGCCGGTCGGCGTGGTGTCTTCCGCCTGTTGGGCGGACGACGACTGCACCGCGGCGTACCAAGCCGCGGCCGCGGAGGGCATCGCGAAGATCGACACCGACGCGGTCCTCGCGGACCTGGAGAGGTGGGCGGAGCTGACCGCGGACGCAGCGGACGCGGACCCCAAGCGCGAGTGTGGCGCGAGCGGGATCGAGCCGGCGCGGGACATCCTGGTCGACTGGGTGACCGACCGCAACGGCTGGGTCGAGGACCACTGGGACCTCTGATCCGACGGTGTCAGTCGGCCCTGATCCCCTCCACTAGCATGGCCAACAGGCCAGCGGGGTTGTCCGCGTGCAGCCAGTGCCCGGCGTCCGGGAGCACGTGGAGCCATGTCGGCACACCCACGGGGATCGCGGCGAGTCGCGCCAGCGTCTGGGCGTCCCAGCGGTCCGAGCGTTCGGCGCGGACGAGGTGGATCGCGGGGCGGGCCCGCGGCGCGAGCAAGACGGGCCAGGCGTCCCAGCGGAAGTAGTCCGCGATCAGCCGCTCCGCGCCGTCCAGGTTGAACCGGAAGCCGTATCCGGCCTCCGGGTTGCCCTCGGCGACGGGGGCCAAGTTCGTCGTCATCCACTGCGCCATCGGCATGGACAGGCCCCGGGCGGTCAGCTCGGTGACGATCTGCTCCCGGCGCGCGAGGGGCATCGGCAGCTCGCGCAGCGCGCTGAACACGCGGACGACCTCGTGGTCCTCGCCTAGCAGCGTGCCGGTGCCGGGCGGGGTGTCCAGCACCCACGCTTGCTCGAGCTTTGCCGCGTACCGAGCGGCGTAGGAGAGCGCGACCTTGCCGCCGAACGAGTGCCCGATCACCACGCGGGGGCGCACGTCCAAGGCAGTGGCGAGCGCGTCCAGGTCGTCCGCGCAGGCGTCCACGGTGTCCGGCGGCGGGGCGCCTTGGCTGTCCCCGTGGTGCCGCAGGTCGACCACCACGATGCGCCAACCGGGCAGCGCCGCTGCCAGCTTACGGGCGAAGAAACGCCAGTTGTTTCGGTTTCCGAGGATCCCGTGGGCCAGGAAGAGGGTGGGGCCTTCGGGGGCGCCGAACGAGTCGAACCGGGGGAGCCAGGGCATCTGCCGCGGCTATTCCGTCCGCCCGACGCGTGGACCGTTCGATGACGAGCAACGGTCGCACAGCGGCGGTCGGAGGATGCGCAGGCGGATAAGCATCCGTGTGCCCGACCCCAATTCCGCGCGCGAATTTCGGCACTCGATCGCAAACCTCTCGTGGGTGGTTTTTGGCCTCGTCGAGCTGCTGGCCGAGGATGCGCGCTTGGGGCCGGAGGCCGCGCACATCGCCGCGCTCTCGCAGGCGACCGAGGCGCTCCGCACGCTTGTCGCGCCCCTGTTCGAAGGGCCCCCCGATGCCCATGGCGGTCCCGAGTTCTCCCGCGTGGGGCGCGTAGTAGAGCACCCGCTCGCGCAGATCGCGTTGGCCGCGGACGCCTGGCTCGCCGACCCCGCGGTGCAGCCGCGCGTGGCGCAGTCCCTCTCCGCGATCGGGAACGCCGCCCGTGACCTCGGGTCCGCGGTCCGCGGCTGGATCGCCGCTCACCCCGGGGACGTGAGCGAGTAGCTAGATTACGGGCCGCAGCTCGGCGGGGCCCCCGTGTCGGTGCCGCCGGTGTCGGTGCCGCCGGTGTCGGTGCCGCCGGTGTCGGTGCCGCCGGTGTCGGTGCCGCCGGTGTCGGTGCCCGTGTCCGCCCCAGTGTCCCCGGTGTCGGCCCCCAAGACGGTCAGGTGCCCCGTCGCGCTCGTCCCGAGGGCGTTGATTACGATCAGCGCCTGGTCGCCCGGCACCACCGCCGGCACGCGGAACTGCACGCGCTCTACGCAAGAGGCCTCGTCCGCCGCGCACGAGTCGCAGTCCCCGCAGGCGCTGCACCCGTTGTCGCTGCGGCACGTGTCCAGGTCGTCGCACCCGTCCCGCCGCACGGCCAACACCTCGGCCTGGTTCGGGCCCACGGTGACCACGGTGTCGTTGATGGAGGAGAGCACCCCCGCGGTAGCCCAGGCGGCATCGCCGACGGACACCGAGCTGTCGGGCACCGGAGCCGGCAACGTGCACGTCGCAGGGTAGGTGATGGGCGCGTTGGTGCAGCCCGCGAGCAGGAGGAGCAGCGAAGAGGCGAAGGAGAGAACAGGCATCAGAACTCGGTCGTCAAGAGGTCTTCCGTCGTCTTTTGGCCCGCGACGGTCATCGCGCCGGTGGGGGCAGTGCCGGCGAGGAAGGGCATCGATCGGCCACCCTCCATCGGTCGTCCGGTCTTTTCGTCGATCGACACCCACTGGAGGGAGCCGGCCAGCGCGAAGGGCTTGTCATCGGCCTTCGGCTGCGCTTCCTTCGTGTAGTTCATCCAGATGGGCAACGAGATGTGCCCGCCTGTCGAGCTCTCTCCGATGCTGCGCGGCTGGTCGTACCCAACCCAGACGCTCGTCACGATGTCGTGGGTGAACCCGACGAACCAGGCGTCGTGGAACTCGTTGGTGGTGCCCGTCTTGCCGCCGACGTGCAGCCCGAGCTGTTGGGCCTTCGCGGCGGTGCCGTTGCTCGCGACCTCTTGCAAGAGCCAGTTCGCGATGCTCGCGACGTCGGGCTCGAGCACGCGTTTCCACTCGGCCGGGGGCGTGTACTGCTCGAGCACCGCGCCGTCGCGATCGATCACCTTGTTGACGAAGTGTGGCTCGACCAGGCGTCCCATCGTCGCGAAGGCCGAGTACGCGCGCGTGATCTCCGGCAGCGTGAGCGACGCCGAGCCGAGGCCCATCGAGAGGTCGGCGTCCAGGTGGCTCGTGATGCCGAGCCGCTGCGCCATCTGGTAGACCGGGTCGATCCCGAGCTGGTCGAGCACGCGGATGGTGCAGACGTTCCGGGACATCGCGAGCGCGCGGCGCAGGGTGATGTCGCCGAGGTAGTCGCTGTCGTAGTTCTCGGGCTTCCACAGCTCCTTGTGCAGGCTGTTGAAGATCAGCGGCGCGTCCTGGAGGATGCTCCCGGGCGTGAACTTGCGGCTCTCGATGGCCGCCGCGTACACGATCGGCTTGAAGGTCGACCCGACCTGGCGCTGGGCTTGCGTCGCGCGGTTGAACTTGGTCTCGCGGTAGTCCACGCCGCCGACCATCGCGAGCACGCCGCCGTCGTCGAGCCGGTAGCTGTACAGCGCGCCCTCCAGGTCGGGAGCTTGGTACAGCTTCGCGGCCGAGTACGGGCCTTCCCCGGCGAGCGCGTAGTCCACGAACGGCTTGGCATCGCGGAAGTTGTGGTTGACGATCTCGACCCGGACGACGTCGCCGCGCTTGAGCGCGTGCGTCAGGTCGTCTTGCTTGCGGTAGCTGGCGTTGCGGCTCGCGTCGGGCTTGTACGCCCAGTCGGTCCACGACAGCGGCACCAGCGCCTGCACGCCGCCAAGGTCCACCACCATGTGGGTCTTCTTCACGTCCACCACGACGCCGTCGTAGCGCTCGCCCTCGACCGCGCCGGGCTCCGCGGCGCCGAGCTTCGCGATCCGCGCCGGGATCGCCGCTTCGTCCAACGTCTCGTCAGCGCCGCGCCAGCCGCGTTTGTTGTCCACGGCGGTGACCCCGTCCGTCACCGCGGCCTGCGCGACCTGCTGCAGGTCCAGGTCCACCGTCGTCTCGACCGTGAGCCCATCGTTGAGCACGCGGTCGGCGCCGTAGGTGTCCACCAGGTAGATGCGCACGCTCTCCGTGACCCACGGCGCGGTGGTCAGGAACTCGTTCGTGCGCTCCACCACGTGCAGCTCCTCGGCGTACGCGGCGTCTGACTCGGCCTGGGTGATGTAGCCGTTGTCCACCATCTGCCCGAGCACGTACTTCTGGCGGCCCTTGGCCTTGTCGAAGTGGCGGTGCGGGCTGTAGTCGCTCGGGCGCTGTGGTAGCCCCGCGATCATCGCGGCCTCGGCCAGGTCGAGCTCCTCGACGTGCTTGCCGAAGTACACCCGGGCGGCCGCCTCCACGCCGTACGCGTGGGAGCCGAGGTAGATCTGGTTCAAATACAGGTAGAGGATGTGCTCCTTGTCGAAGGTCTCCTCGATGCGCCACGCGAGCAAGACCTCGCGGATCTTGCGCGTGTAGGTCTTCTCGTTGGTGAGCAGGAAGTTGCGCGTGACCTGCTGGGTGATCGTGCTCGCCCCCTGCGCCTTCTTGCCGGCGGCGGCGTTCCGCACCAGCGCGCGGACGATGCCCATGTAGTCGACGCCGTCGTGCTCGTAGAACCCGGCGTCCTCCGCCGAGATGAACGCCTGCTGCACCGGCTTGGGCATGCGGTCCAGCGGGACCACGTACCGGCGTTCGTCGTAGATCTCGCCGAGCAGGCGGCCCTTCTTGTCAAAAACGGTCGACACGGTGGGCGGGCGGTACTTCCCGAGCGTCTCGACGGTCGGCAGGTCCTGGGAGAAGTACCAGTAGCCGCCGGCGGCCGCCGCAGCGCCGGCGATCACCAGGATGAGCGTGAGCACGCCGCCGACGCCGACCAGGCGCACGAGCCAACGCTTCCAGCCCGCCTTGGCCTTGGGCTTCTTGGCCGGCGCGCTCGAGGGGGGTGGGGGCGGTGGCCTGCCGCTAGGGGGGAGCTTCCCGGTGGTGGCGCCGGGCACCGCCATCGGGCGAGCCGGCCGCGGGGGGAGGGGGGTCGGGTTCGAGAGCCCAAGGGCGGCGTCATCCCCGTGATCGCCGGCCGCGCCGAGCTCGGTGAGCTCCGGGCGCACGGGGCGCTCTACCTCTGTCTCGCGGGCCGAGGGCGTCGGGCGATCGCGGCCGGCAGCGGCGCGCGCGGCGTCCCCGGGCTCGGGGAGGCGTGCGTCTAGGGCTCCGGGCCGGCGGAAGGGCAAGGGGGCGGTGGGCTCGGGCGCGCTGGCGCGCTGGGACGCCACGCGGAGGGGGGCCGTGGGCTCGACGGGCCGCCCTGCGGGGACCTCCGCTACCCGCTGCGCTGCCGGCCGGCGCGTGGGCTCCTCGGCGTCGGAGGCGAACCCCTTGCCCGTGCCGCGGAGCTTCTCGATCATCCCCACCGGGTAGGTGATCGAGAGGGTTCGCCCACAGTCGCACTGGCGCTCCGATCCGGGGAGAGGAAACGGCTCATCCAGCGGGTGCTTTCGGCCGCAGTGCGGGCAGGTGATCTTCAGCGCCATGGCGCGCGGCACATAGCGCGTTTCCCGCCTGCGGTCGGGGCCTGGCGCGCATCGCTGGCGGCGGCCCACGACCGGGTTCGTGTCTTGGATCGCAACGGCCCGTCTGCGACGCACCGCCGCACTTGCGCGGCGAGCCGACCGGACCTATCTTCAACCTACGATGCTGCGCTTTGCCCGAACCACAGCCGCCCTCGGTGTGCTGACCTCGCTCGTCCTCCTCGGCTACCACGTGGCGGCGACCACGGAGGCTGCGGTGGCCTCCTCGGGATCCGACATCGGGGAGGGTGGCTCTTCTAGCGGGCTCGAGCGGTTCTTGCCGCAGAGCTTCACGGCGTTGTCTGGGTACAGCCTGTCGTCTCTGAAGAACCTGCACCGCACGGTTGACTACATCCAGGTCGGCTACGTCGACCCGGACCGCATCGACCACGCCGCGATGCTGAACGCCGCGCTGGCGGCCGTCGAGAAGCGCGTACCTGACGTCGTCCTGCGCACCGAGGGCCAGGGGACGGCCCTGCACGTCTCGGTCGGCAACTACAGCACGGTCCTCACCGTCCAGCCGGCCGACTCGTTCCCCGCGCTCGAGGACACGCTGCGCCGTGTCGCGACCCTGCTCGAGGCGCACGTCGACGCGAAGGAGGTCCCGCTCCCCGAGATCGAGTACGCGATGATCAACGGGATGCTCTCGACGCTCGACCCGCACTCCGTGTTCTTGCCCCCCGAGAGCGCCAAGAAGATGGAGGAGGACAACGACGGCGAGTTCGGCGGCCTCGGGATCACGATCCAGACCATCAAGGGCGAGATCATGGTCGAGTACCCGCTCGAAGACACGCCAGCGTTCCGCGCAGGCATCAAGGCGGGCGACCGGATCCTCAAGATCGAGGGCGAGAGCACCCTCAACATGGACCTGGACGACGCCGTGTCCAAGATGCGCGGCCCGGCCAAGACCCCCGTCACGATCACCATCTCCCGGCCCGAGTTCTCCGCACCGAAAGACTTCACGATCATCCGCGACAAGATCAAGCCGAGCCGCGTGTGGTCGAAGCTGCTCGACGGGAACATCGCGTACATCCGCATCGCGAGCTTCCACGACCAGGTGAAGAGCCAGCTGGACGAGGAGATCGCGCGGCTCGAGCGCGACGCGGGGGCTTCGGGCGTGAAGGGCATCGTGCTCGACATGCGGGACAACCCCGGCGGCTACCTGCACCAGGCGATCGAGGTGAGCGACACGTTCCTCTCGCACGGCGAGATCGTGTCCACGGTGGAGCGCGAGGGCGCCAACCGGGACATGAAGGAGGCGCAAGCCGATCCGACGGACATCACCTGGCCGATGGCCGTGCTGATGAGCGGGAATTCCGCGTCTGCCGCGGAGATCGTCGCGGGAGCGCTGCGCAACAACCAGCGGGCGGTGGTCATCGGCGAGCGCAGCTTCGGGAAGGGCTCGGTCCAGAACCTCTACAACTTCTCGCTGGGCTCGGAGCAGGCGAAGCTCAAGCTCACGACCGCGCGCTACCTCACGCCCGGGGATCGCTCGATCCAGAACGTCGGCATCCCCGCTGACGTCCAGCTGGAGCGCTCCGCGGTGTACCCGCCCAAGGCCATCAAGGACCTCGACGGCGTGCTCTCGGGCCCGCGGATCTCGCTGTTCTTCCGTGACCACGTGCTCCGCGAGGCCGACCTGGCCGGGCACTTGAACAACGCGGTCTTGGACCAGGAGCCGACCGTGTACGACGTGCGCTACCTCGCGCCGGACCCGGACTCGGACGACGCGCCGCGGACGGATCGTGCGGACGTGTCCAAGGACTTCGAGGTGCTGTTCGCCCGCGACATGCTGCTCGCCGCGCACGGCAAGGGTCGCGCGGACGTGTTGAAGGAGGGCAGCGGCGTCGTGAGCTCGCGCCAGAAGGCCGAGCTCGGCAAGATCGAAGCGGCGTTCAAGGCCCAGGGCATCGACTGGTCGCCGTGCGTCAACCCGACGAACGCCACGATGAACATCGCGTTCCAGGCCGGCGAGACCGGCACGCTCCGCGCGGGGGAGCTCGAGTCGCTCACCGCTACGGTCACCAACACCGGTACGAAGCCGGTTTGCCAAGCCGTCCTCAAGTCCAAGTCGGCGGACGAGAACCTGGAGGGCCTGGAGTTCTACCTTGGCCGGATCGACCCCGGGGCCACCCGTACGTACACGACCAAGACCCGCTTGCCCAAGTCCTACCCGACCGACGTCGCGTCGGTGACCTTCTCCCTCGAGGATGCCGGTCGCAACGTGCTCACCACGTACGCGACGACGGTGAACGCTACCGGTCCGGATCTCCCGCAGTACGGCTGGAGCTGGGCGGTTGACGACACCAACGGCGGGAACGGCGACGGCGTGCTCCAGGTCGGGGAGACGTTGACCGTGCGCGTGACCACCCGGAACGTCGGCGTAGGGATCGGCGGGCGCGCGGTGTTCGACATCCGAAAGGGCGAAGGCGTCGGGCGTTCGGTCGAGGTGACCAGCGGCAAGTCCACCTTCGAGGTGAAGGCGTTGGCGGTCGGCGCGGACGGCACCGGGGAGCTCTCGTTCAAGGTGGCGGCGGCGCCCGCCGAGGGCACGGACGTGCCGATGAACCTGCGGATGTACGAGGCCGAGCTGTACGACTACGCCGGCATCGAGGACTCCGGCTTCTTTGACGCCTACGTGCAGGAGCTGCCCATCGCGCTCGTGATCGGCCAGCCGCTGCCCAAGGGCACGGTGCAGACGCCTACGGTCAAGATCACCCGCTCGCCGAGCTCGGTGAGCGCGAGCGGCGAGGTCACGCTCTCAGGTGTGGTCACCGACGACAAGGGCATCCGCGACGTGATCGTGTACCGGGGCGACCGCAAGCTCGCCTACGCCGGCGGGGGCGGCGCTACGCCGCTGAAGAGCGTGCCGTTCTCGGCGACCACCGAGCTCGAAGAAGGCCGGAACGTGCTCGTCGTCTACGCGCGGGACTCGGACGGTCTCACGACCACGCGGTCGGTCAGCGTGTTCCGGCCGGGCGAGAAGGCCGCCGGGCCGGTGCCTGGGGAAGCGGGTCGGATGCGGTAGCCCGGGGGGGGGGGGCAGCCCGGGCGCTGCGCACACAAAGCGGCTCCAACATCCTGAAATCGCTCGAAGCGGGACGCACGCTGGCCCCCGTTCTCGCCGTTCCCCGCAGGGTCTGGCGGAGCCGACGTCTTCGGCGGTTTCGCCAGACCGTGCCTTGGAACGGCGTAAAACAACCGCCGAT
>CALQBK020000075.1 GCA_943328795.2 Bifidobacterium breve | reverse complement strand
GGGGCCACCGCCGCGTTCGCGACGAGCCACGTCCACCCCGTCACCGCCGCCGCGCCCTCGGCGAGGGCCACCGGGTCGATCTTGTCGAACGTGTCGGCGTTCGTGTGGTGGTAGTCGAAGTAGTGGGCGTCGTCCGGGTGAAGCCCGCTGATGAGCACGCCGCGCGGCTCGAGCGGGCTGATGTCCGCCCCGCCGCCGCCCTGCTCGACCGGCATCCCAAGCGGCGCGAGCGTCGCGTCCAACCACGCGAGCTGCTCGGGCGTGCCGCTGCTCTCCCACGATCGCGGCACCCCGCCGCCAAGGTCGGACTCCATCGCGGCGACGTGGTGGTCGGCCGCGTGGGCGACGTTGTAGGCTTTTCCGCCGTCGAGGCCGAACTCCTCGTTCGCGTAGAGCACGCCCCGGATCGTTCGCTTGGGCTGCACCCCCGACGCGCGGACCTCGGCCGCGATCACGCTCAGCGCCTCGATCACGTGCGCGACCCCGGCGCCGTCGTCCTGCGCGCCTTGCCCGACGTCCCAACTGTCGAGGTGCGCGCCGATCAACACGACGTCCGGCGACGTCCCGGCGATCTCGCCCACGACGTTCCAGCTCGGCACGGGGGGCAGATCCTGCGACTGCAGGCTCAGCGTCAGCTTCACTTCGGTCCCGGCCGCCACCAACGCGGCGATCCAATCCGCGTCCTCGCCGGTCACCGCGGCGGACGGGATCTTCGGGACGCCGTCCTCGTAGTGCATCGCGCCGGTGTGGACCGTGTACAGCGAGCGTTGGGTGACCGAGCGCGTGAGCGAGGCCACCGCGCCGAACTTCGCGGCGTTGGACGCGCCCTGCGTGCGGTAGGGCACGGTTTCGCCGTAGTGTTGGATCGACGGGACGCCGTCGGGCATCACGACGTCGTAGAGCACGATCTTGCCCTTCACCTGCGGGCCGAGCTCGTCGAACGAGCGGACCACCACGACGCCCGCGGTCACGTTGCCCGACACCGTGCCCCCGAGGCCGATCACGGCCAGGTCACGCGCGAACGGGGCCGCCATCTTGAGCGACTCGGCGCCGCGGACCCAGTGCCGCACGTCCACCGGCTCCAAGCGCACGGACACCCCGTCGCGCTCCCACACGCCTTTGGCCCACGTCGCGGCGTCCACGAGCGCCTGGGTCCCCGCGAAGCGCCGGCTGTACTGCGCGCACAGCTCCCCGAGCACGGTGTAGGCGTGGTCCGACCCGCGAGCGGCGGCCAGCAAGCGCGCGAGGGTCGGGTCGGCGACAGACCGGGTGAGCGCGGACTCCACGACCCCGGAGCCCGGGAAGGGCCGCATCCGGGAAGCGGACGGCGGCAGCATCAGGGGGACCGGCGGCCCGGGGGTCGGGGGAGGCGGGGCGACCACCTGCTTGGCGAGCGCGAGGTGGGTGAGGAGCAGCAGCATCCGCGGAGTTTAGCCCACGCGGCCAGCGGGGCGCGCTGGGCAGGCGCCACCCGGCCAGCGCGCATCAGCCGCCGAGGTAGGCGGCGCGGATCGCGTCGTCGTCCAACAGCTCCGCGGCCGGGGCGCACTTCTGGATCGTGCCGGTCTCGAGCACGTACCCGATGCTGGCGATGCGCAGCGCGAGGTGCGCGTTCTGCTCGACCAGCAGCACCGTGGTGCCCTCGCGGTGAATCTCCTTGATGGTCTCGAAGATCCCCGCGACGATGACGGGCGCGAGGCCAAGCGAAGGCTCGTCCAACAGCAACACGCGCGGCCGCGCCATCATCGCGCGGGCCATCGCCAACATTTGCTGCTCGCCGCCCGAGAGCGTGCCCGACATCTGCTTGAGCCGCTCCCGCAGTCGGGGCCAGATCGTCAGGACCCGCTCCATGTCTTGCGCGATGCCGGCCTTGTCCGACCGGGTGTACGCGCCGAGCTGCAAGTTCTCGCGCACGGACAAGTTCGGGAACACCTGGCGGCCCTCGGGCGACTGCGAGATGCCTTTTCCGACGATCACGTGGGCCTCCCGGCCGGCGATCTCCTCGCCGTACACCTTGATCGAGCCGCTCTTCGGCTGGATGAGGCCAGAGATGGTGCGGAGCAACGAGGTCTTCCCCGCCCCGTTCGCGCCGAGCAGGGCGGTGATCTGCTTGTCCGGGACGTCGATGCTGACGCCCCGGAGCGCGTGGATAGGGCCGTAGCTGACGCAGAGGTCACGGATTTCGAGCGCGTTCGCGGGGGCGTTCACGGGTGAGCCTCGGGCGGGGGGTGGCCGTGCTCGCTGACGTCGGCGCCAAGGTAGGCCTCGATGACGGCGGGGTCTTGCCGGATGTGCTGGGGGGTGCCCTCGGCGATGCGGGAGCCGTGGTCGATCACGGTGATGCGCTCGCAGATGCCCATCACCACCGGCATGTGGTGCTCGATGAGCAAGATGCTGACGCCAAATGTGTCACGCACCCAGCGGACCAGGTGCATCAGGTCGTCGGCCTCGGACGGGTTCATGCCCGCGGCGGGCTCGTCCAGGAGCAGGAGTCGGGGGCGCGTGGCGAGCGCTCGGGCGATCTCGAGCCGGCGGCGAAGGCCGTACGGCAGCGCGTCCGCAGCTTGGTCCGCGAGCGGGAGGAGGCCGAATGTATCAAGCAACTTCCGGCCCTCATCGACGGCATTTCGCTCGTCGGCCGCGTGTCGACCGACACGCAACACATGCTCGAAAAGTGTCGCTGACGCATGGCGATGCATCGCGACCGTGACGTTCTCCAGCACCGTGAGCCCGCCGAACAGGCGGATGTTCTGGAACGTGCGCCCGATGCCCCCTGCCGCGATCTTCGTGGGCCCGGCGCCGACGATCGAGCGCCCCTGGAAGTGGATGTCGCCTTCGGTAGGCAGGTAGATGCCCGTGATCAGGTTGAACACGGTGGTCTTGCCGGCCCCGTTGGGCCCGATCAGGCCAACGAGCGCGCCCTCGGCCACCGAGAGATCAAGCGCGCTCACGGCCTTCAGGCCGCCGAAGGTGATCCCGGCCTGCTTGAGCTCGAGCGTCGTACTGGACATCGCCCCGGCTCTATCCAGGAACCCTCCCCGCCGCAGATCTCAGGTCGTCGGATCTGCCGGGGGCGCGATCCCGCAGTCGGCGGGGGTCTCGAGGCTGATGGGGCCGAACTTCCCATCGCGGAGGTCGTGAATCAGCCGCTCGGCTGCCCGCTGCAGGTCGACCACCCCACCCTTGCCCAGGAACCCCCGGCGCCGCCCGATCGCCTCGACGAGCTCCGTCGGGTCCTCCGGCACGGTCGCCATCCCGTAGAACGCAGCCACCGCCGGCCCGTAGCGCCTCGACAAGAACCGCGCCGCGAACAACGCGATGTCGCCGTAGTCCACCACCCGGTCGGCGATCGCCCCGGTGACCGCCAGCCGGTACCCGCACGCCTCCGGCTCGAGCCGCGGCCACAGGAACCCCGGCGTGTCCAACAGCACCAGGTCGCTCCCGGCCTGCACCCGCTGCTGGTGCTGCGTGACCGCCGGCTTGTTCGCCGTCTTCGTGATCGTCCGCCCCGCCAGCTTGTTGATCAGCGTGGACTTGCCGACGTTCGGGATCCCGAGGATCATCGCCACGAGCGGGCGATTGCGGGTGGTCGGCAACAGGCCCCGCGCAAAGGTCATCACCTGCTCGCGCAGGCCCGACTGCTTGACGGTGTGCGAGAACGCGCGCAGGTCCGAGGCCCGCGCGAGGTGCGCGAGCCACTCGGCGGTCACCGCGGGGTCGGCCAGGTCGCTCTTGTTCAGGACCTGGATGCAGGGCTTGTTGCCCCGGAGCCCGGCGACGAGCGGGTTCTCGCTGCTGAACGGGATGCGGGCGTCCAGCACCTCGATGACGAGATCCACGCTGGGCATCGCCGTGCGGATCTCGCGCTTGGCGGTGGCCATGTGGCCTGGAAACCAGTGAATCGGCAACGTGGACGCCCGGGGGAGCCAGCGGCTAACGCGGGGGCTACTCGACGCGCAGGATGGTCATCATGCCGCCGTCCTCGTGGCCGAGCAGGTGGCAGTGCAGGAGCCAGTCCCCGGGGTTCGTCGGCACGAGCCGCAGCCGGACCACCGAGCGGATCGGCACGTTCACCGTGTCCTCGAAGTCCGCGGACGCGGGCGCGACGCCGTCTACCGAGAGCACCTCGAACGCGTTGCCGTGCAGGTGGAACGGGTGCTCGGTCGCCGACAGGTTGCGGACCTCGATCACGCTCGGCTCGCCAAGCGGGATGCTCTCCACCGTCACGTCGGGCCACGCCTCGCCGTTGATGAGCCAGCCATCGCCATCCTCGGACGGCCCCCCGGCGAACACGTACGTCAGCGTCGTGCGCCCGTCGTCCGCGGTGGGCACCGCCCCGTCACCGAGCGCGGGCAAAGTCGCCGCGCCGTCGTCCTCGGCGTGCACGGTGAACAGCCGCACGTCGGGCTCCCACGCGTCGCCGCCGGCCGGGACGTACACCGTCGTCGTGACGTCCGTGTCCCCGGCGATCGGCGCCCAGGCGATCTCCGCGCGGTCCCCGGGCGCGAGGAACACGTGGTCCGGTGTGTCGGTCGCGCCGAGCAGGCCCTGGTCCCCGGCGATGCGGACGGCCCCCGGCCACGCGATGTCGAGGTAGCTCGTGTTCGACGTGTTCACGAGCCGCGCCCGCAGCGTCCGCGACGTGGTGGTCGACCACGTCGGGTCCACCACGCCGTTCACAGTCCACGGGAAGTCGGACGGGTTGAACACGCCGTGGTGGTCGCCCTGGTCGTTCGCGTCGTCCTCCGCGCCGGCCTCACCCCACGCGTCGAAGACGAGCACCAGGTCGTCGTCGAACGCGGGCTCGGCGGGGTCGTCGACCACCACGACGCCGTACAGGCCGAGGTCGACCTGGTGGTGGGTGTCCACGTGCGGGTGGTACCAATACGTTCCGGCGTGGTCGAGCGACATCGCGTACGTGAACCCGAGCCCGGCGGGCACGGGATCCGCGAGGATCGTGACGCCGTCCATGTCGTTGGGCGCCGCGATGCCGTGCCAGTGGATCGTGGTGCTGTCCGCGAGCGCGTTCTGCAGGTCGACGGTGAGCGTGTCCCCGACCGTCGCGTGCAGCGTGGGCCCGGGGACCTGGCCGTTGTAGAGGTCGGCCGGCTGGTCGACGCCCTCGACCGAGTGGGTGCCCGCAGCGGCGGTGAGCGCGACGTGCAGGGCGCCCGCCGCCGGGTCGAGGTCCTCGGCCTCGGCGACGAGCGGGAGCGGCAGCCGGGCGTCTTGGCCGGCTTGGTCGACGGGCGAGCGCGCGCCGAAGGAGCCGGGCGCCGCCGTGCACGCGAGCAGCACGAGGAGGGTCATTGCCACGCCGTCTCCGTGTCCATCACCTGGTCGGTGACCGTCCAGCCGCGTAGCCTGGCCTCGCCCCAGGGGTAGTTGCGGTGGACGAGCGTCGCGGTGACCACGGCGCCGGAGGCGCAGGTCGGGAAGCGGTGGGACGAGACCCAGGCCTCCTGGGGCGCGAGGCGGTTGTCGGAGACGATGTCGGTGGCGAACGCGTGGGGGACGTACATGGCGCCGTCGGCGTCCGCGGTCACGCGGGCGAACGCCCAGCCGGGGGTGCCAGCGAGGGCTTGGTCGTCGGAGAGCAGGTAGGCGTTGTCCCCGGCGGGGAGCGGTGGGTCGGTCGTGAGGGTGCCGTCGGCCGCGACGTCGGTGATGGTGACCACGCCGACGAGCTCGGCGCCACCGAGGCCCTTCTCGTCCGCGGTGAACGTGCCGTCGCCGAACGGGCCGTAGCCGTCGTAGTCGACAGCGACGCCGGTGTCGGTCGTCACCGCGATGCGATCGCCGGGGGACGCAGTGGTCCACGCGGCCCAGGACTCGTCGGAGGTCCGCGCCTCGACCGCGCCCGCCCACGCCGGGATCACGTCCCCGCCGATGGCTGCGAGCGGCGCTCCGTCACACGTCGCGGACACCTCGAGCAACAGCGCGCGCATCGGCTCGCCCGTCGGGATCCGGTGCCCGGCCGCGACGTTCTTGGTCTCCACGGTCGCGACCAGCTCCCCGTCGGTCTCGGCGAGCGCGACCGACACCGTCGCCGCGAGCTCCAGCATCCCGCCCTCCGGCTGCCGCGGCCCGTAGAACGTGTGCGCGCGCACCGACCCCGGGTCACGGAACCACCCCCCGGTGACCCCGATCCCGGACGTCGCGTCCGCCGGCAGGTCCGCGCTGTTGGTCATCTCCGGGTTGGGCGGCATGTGGCAGGTTTGGCACGGCGACGACGGGCTCATCGGCCCCTCCTCCCACTCCCCGTACGTCGTGTGGATCGGCAAGCGGCCGTCCGGCCACCGCGTGGTGTCGACGGGCCCCGCCGCGGGCGCCGACACGTCCTGGTGGCACCCCCCGCAGAGCTCAGCCTCGTGGTAGAACGACCGCTGCACCGCCCCCATCTTTGGGTTGGGCACGTCGTCCCAGGGCCCAAACGTGAGCGGCGACCACTCGCCAAGCGCCGAGCTGTTCGGCACCTCCGTCGGCCGCAGCAGGTGCAGCGCGCCCGCGACCCCGGGGGCCTGCGAGAGGTCCACGGCTTCGACGCGGTGGCAGACATCGCAGTGCACGCCGTCGTCGTACGCAAAACCGGTCGCGTCCAAGAGATCGCGCCCGCCGACGACCCCGTCGATGCCGGGCGCGTGGCAATCCGCGCAGCCGCCAAACCCCGCTTGGCTCCGCGCGTCGTCAGCCACCACGCAAGCGTCCTCCTGGGTGGTCGCGCCGGGGGTTTGCACCGACGCCCACTCTCCAAGCTCGGCGCAATCCTCCGCGTCGAGCGCGAACGCCGTGCCTTGGTAGACGTCCTGCACCACCGCGTTCGACGCCGACGTGCGGTGTGGAGACAACGTCCACTCCTCGTGCAGCGTGCGGTGGCAGTGCATGCACATCGTCGTGTTGGACTCCTCCCACGGCACGTCCCCTGGGTCCAGGAACGTGTACTCCGGGTTGTCCGACGTATCGAACCGCGAGATCGACACCACGAACGGCCCGGCGGTGTCGCCCTCGCCGGTGTTGTAGTCGGAGTCGTGCACGATCAAGCCCTGGATCCGGGCGTCCGACCGCGACGCCATCACCTCGATGTCGCCGATCACCGTGAGGTCGACGGTGATCGTGACCTCCCCGTTCGCGTCCGTGGTCCACCGCCCGTCTGCCCCGCCCTGCAGCACGGTGGTGTCGGGCGCGGGCTCCCCGTCGAGCAGCACCTGGACGCGCAGCTCGCGGGACGTTGGGCCAACGCCGGTGTCGGCCGTCTCGTCGGACGAGTCGTCCGCGGGGCTGTCGGGCACAGGCGAGTCGGGCCCGGGCTCGCGGCAGCCCTTGCAGCCCGCGAGCAGCAGGAGCGCACCCCCGACGCGGAGGTTCAGAGCGCGCCCAATAGCGCGGCCAGGAGCTCGTCCACCGCGCCCAACGTCCGGCTGTTGTCCTGCGGCGCGTACCCGGTCTGACTTGGCAGGTCGGCGAGGAAGTCCGCCACCTTGTCCTCGTCGAAAACCGGCGACCATCGCCCGTACCCAAGCTCCGCGAGGTAGCGGGCGTTGAGCTCCTGCTCATATTGCCCGTCGATGGGCACCGAGAACATAGGAACACCCAAGTGGACGCACTCGCTCATCAGCGAGAACCCGCCGCCGGCGACCGCGGCCTTCGCCGTGCGGAGGTCGTCAACGAAGCCCTGCTCAGAGAACGGGCGCAAGGACACGTTGCCCTCCTCGCCCTCGCGGCCGAGCCCATACACGCGGAACGTGCCCGGCAGCCGCTGCAAGAACGGCACGAGGCCCGGGTTGTTCTTGCCCGTCTGGTAGACCAGGACGTGCTCCTTGGGCTCGCGCTTCGCCGCCAGGATCGCGGGCCGCAGGATCGGCGGGACCAGGGTCGTGCGCTCCTTCCGCACCGGCGGGTAGAAGAACGTCGTCACCAGGTAGTGGTGGGCCCCGGGCAGCTTGACCTTCACCGCGGCCTTCGCGAGCTGGAAGCTCGGGTCCCGCGTGATCGCGGGCGGGTGCTCGCAGCGGTTGATTACCTGCATGTTGTCGATCGAGATCACGGGCAAGAAGCGGTTCAGCCCGTAGTAGTAGCTCCAGCTCTCGAAATCGGAGACTACCACCTGGGGATCGAGCGCGCGCAACGCCGGGTTCAGCGCGGTCGCGATGTTGTGCGCGAGCCCCTCGGGCGCCTCCCCCAGGTTCGACACGACGCTGCGGCCGACGCTCAAGATGTTGTCCTTGTAGTCCAGGTGCAAGCCGTGGATCTCGAACGCGGAGAACCCCGCTCGACCCTCGAACGCCTTGCACAAGAACGGGTACGCCCGGTCGCTCGCTACCACGGCGATCACGTGGCCCGCGCGCAGCAGGTGGTCGATCACGACACGGGAGCGGGTCGCGTGACCCATGCCTTCGCCGACGACACCGTAGAGGATTCGCATCGTGCCAAGGTATCGTGGGAGGGCTGCGGGCGGCGAGCCCAGATCTCCCTACGCCCTCAGGCCTACTCCGGGAACGCCCAGGTGCCCCGGCGCAAGGCGATCGACCCAGCGCTGGTCCCGTCCTCGTACCAGACCGACACCCCGAGGTCGGGGGCAGCCCACACCCCGTCGAACCAGGTCGCCGCGCGAGTCACGTCGACCGCGCGGCCATGGTCCGCGAGCTCGGCGGCCTCCGCCGCGGAGGCCCAGCCTTCGGAGACCTCGGAGTCCAAGCTCAGCGCGTCCACGTGGAGCTCCGCTGCCGTAGGACCCGACGCGTACAACACGACCGCCGCCTCCCCAACGACGTCTTGGTCCCCGATCTCCCACGTCAGCTGAACGTCCATCGCGAGCTCGACGCCCGTTCGACAGAGCCCGCCACCGTCAGGGTCATCTCGGCGGACCCAGTGGCTTCCGGTCGAGGTCGCCGTGACCGAGAGCGCGTCGCTCACCGAGTCGCTCGGGTCATTGACCCAGGTCCACACTGCGGTCGCCGGAGGGTGATCGAGGAGCTCAGCGGCCTCCTCAGCCCCCCAATCTGTCGGGATCTCCTCCAGGTCGGCGTCAACGACCGGGCAATCGAACGCGTAGTCGTCGTACTCAAAGTCCGGGTCGCGGCCCGGCGGGTCGGTAGTGACAGGCGCGAGGTCGCATGCAAGCAAGGTGAGAATCAAGGTCATGGGGACTCCTTTGCTAGTAGAGGTTTGCGATCGCCCAAGTGCGAAAATCGCGCGCGCGAGCGCCGACCGCATCTCCGTCACCGCCGTACAGCCTCGCCGAGTTGACGGCGGTGACGTAGGCACCGCCTGCGTCGCAGTCTCCGCTCGGACAGTAGTACAGCGGGCCTCCCGATTCGCCGCGCCCCGAGCTGATGTCGAATTGCAGGTAGTTGTAGGTGGAGTTGTATCCGACCAGCGTGCCGACGGAGTTCCACTGGTAAGCACCAGCATAGCCGCCAACGACGACAGGGCTCCCGAACCCCGGCGCCACCAGGTTGTAGGTGCAGCTTGGGCCCGCCCAGCTCGGGTTCCCAAGAAGGTACTGGGGGTAGTCGTCGAGGACAGAGTCGACCGCGTTCGTGATCCCCATCGAGCCAGTGTTGGCCGGGTGGGCAGCCAACTCGAGCAGCGCGACGTCGTGGTCGATCAGGTTCGCGGCCTCACTGTACGAGCCGTATCGGGGGTTGACCCCGGTGACGACCTTGCACGCAGCCCCCGTCTGGAGGTTGCCGCGCGTACAGACGATGAACTCGTTGGCATCGAACGGTCCGTTCACGTCGGCGGCGCAGTGGGCTGCCGTCAACACGGTGACATCGTTCAGCATCACACCGGAGCAGGTCGCGGTGTCGGTCATGACCAACACCTCCGTCCGCGTCGTGTCCGTGACGAGGATGCCGGTCACCTTCGCCCAGGTGCTGCCTGAGGAGGTAGTGTAGTCGATAACCGAATCCGAGTTGCAGTCGTGGGTGATCAGACTTTGATACTGGATCAAGAGGTCGTCGGGTGCCGCGACTTCGGGAGATGTGTCCCCATACCTCCCCTCCGGCTCCGAGCCGAATCGGCGCCGCAGCTCCTCGTCATACGTGCTGATGGCACCGACGACTTCCGCGACGTCGGCGTCCCACAACACCCACCGGCGACCGTACTCGTCGACCCTCACCGATGTGCCCACGCCGAAGTACCCCGTCGGGTCTACCTCAAAGTCGAGGAGCGCCTCATCCACCCCGCCAAGGTCGCCGAAGCCCTCGGGCCCGCGCTGGTCAGCGAACACCTGTTGGCCGTCCTAGACCCACACTAAGCCGTTGGCGTCTTCGGCCGCCGGCGAACGCTCAGCGTCAGGAATACCGTAGACATAGTGCACCTCATCCTCCTGATAGAGTCGCTCGATCCCAAGATCGACCTCCCGAATTGCCTGCGCGGCCTCCATCTCCTCCGGAGAGTAGTCAAGATCACTGGACGAGGCGAACGCGCCCCCCCCCACCACCAGTAGAACGCACCCGATCAACCTCTCGCTCCGTTCAGTCGAGCTTAGCACAGGGACGCGGCGGCGGCACTAACGCAGCGCGGCTCAGCCGGGGCTGCCTCCCCCGCCCACGCAGGGCGACATAAACGGCCGGATGCCCACCCTCCTCGCCCGCGCCGCCCGCACCCTCGCGGGCGCCTGGAACGCGCTCGAGCACCTCCTCGCGCGCCTCCGGCGGCGGCTACGACGGCAACAGCGCCAGCTCGAAGCCGAGGCCCGGCAGCTCGGTCTTCAGCTCCTGGACGTGATCGACGACCTGCCGTTCGTCCCCACGCTCGTGCCCATCCGCCCAGTCCACAACCAGTTCTACGGCCACGGCGCGTTCATGGGCGCCGCCCCTGCGCTGCTCGCCGACGAGACCTGGCGCCGGATCCTCGCGTTCCTGATGCCCGACGTGTACGTCCAGGTGGACGCCGCGCTGAAGGACGGCGCGGACAACGCCCGGCTGATCCCGATGTTCGAGAACAACCCGGTGATGTGCGCGTTCGGCTGCCTGCACGGCGTGAAGCGACGCGCGGGCCAAGCCGACCGGCCGGCGGGCGACCTCACGGGGATGGAGTGGGACGTGTTCGTCGACAGCGCGCAGGTGGAGGCCTGGGAGGCGCTCGGCGAGCCCGTCGCTAGCGCAGCGCGCGAGGCGCTCGTCGACGCGATCGTCGACCGGATGGTGATCGCCCACGCGTCCACCGCGGACACCGTCCAGGAGAGCGTCGGCGTGTGCCAATACCCGGACGTGCGACGCACAGTGAAGACGGGGATGGGCGGCGTGCTCGCGCCAGCCTGGATGGACCTGTTCACGCGCTCGCTGCGGCTGGCCAAGGCGCCGGACCTGCGGCGGGCGATCGACGCGATGGCGCTCGAGCCGCGGAGCCAATCGCAGGAGGAGTGCGAGAGCCACACGTTCCTGCGCCCCGTCCCGATGGTGAACGGGGTCGCCGAGTACGAGTCCGCGACGGGGCAGCGGTTCAGCGTGGTGCTCGAGATGAAGACGCTGCGCAGCACGCCGGTGCTGCTCGCCGCGATGGTGCGGGCGCTCAACCGGCGAGGCGTGCACGTCGCGGCCGTCTGCTCGTTCGCGCTCGACGAGGTGCGCGGGGTCAGCGGGCAAGCCCAGCGGCTGCAGGGTCGCGGGGAGCTGCCCGGCCCGCGGGAGATCCTGTTCTTTCACTACGCGGGGGACGTGCAGCACGCGTGTGAGCAGGGCGCCTTGAGCCCTGGCCAAGGCGTCCTGTTCAACGGCGCGACCTTGCTGCGCCACACGCCCGACGATCCAGGGGCCTATGGCGTCGACGCCAACGTGGTCGACGGGCTCGCCGCCTACCGGGAGCGCTTTGGCATCGACATCGGCGTGTACGTGCAAGAGGGCGACTGTGACGCCCTCGCGGCGGGGGCGTTGAGCGAGGTCGTCGGCGCCAACCCAGCGACGTTCGCGCTCGGGTTCGCGTGGGGCGGCTTGTTGGACGAGGCGCACGTGCAGCCCAACGGCACCGACCGCCGGGGGTTGGGGGGCCAAGCGATGCTGGGGATGATCGGGCGGGCGAGGGAGTGGACGCCAGTTGCAGGGGAGCAGGCATGATCGAGCGTGTCCACGTCCGCGTGAGCGACATCACCGCGAGCCGCGGGTTCTACGGCGCCGTGTTGGCGGGGCTTGGGTGGGGCGAAGCCGAGATGGAGGCGACGGGCGCGGTCGCGTTTGGGCCCGGGCGCCCCGACGAAGCGGGCTGGGCGCCGCGCATTTGGCTCTTGCCGACCCCGGAGGGGCCGGTAGGGGGCGGGCACGTCGCGGTCGCCGCGGCGGACCGGGCGACCGTGATCGATGCCTACGCGCACGCCGAGCGCGCGGGGGCTCGGGGGCAAGTGGTGTTGGTCCCGCCGCTCGCGATCTCCGCGTACCTGGAGGACCCGGACGGGCACTTCTTGGAGGTCACCGCGCCGCTGAGCGCGCGGGACGCGGTCATCTTCGCGCTCTCGTCGCAGCTGGAGGGGCTCACGTTCGCCGGGGTCGAGCCGATCTGGGCGCAAGCCAAGGAGCGAAACCTCGTGGAGCTCGCCGGGGAGACCCCGTGCGTGGCCCGCTGCGCGGGGGTGGAGGTGCGCGTGTCGAGCACCGCCGACCTGGAGCGGCTCGCGCCGTTGGTCGACGCAGCGCGGGCGCTGGCCACGGGCGTGACGGTCTACTCGTTGGTCCCGGGCGTGACGTACCGCGTGCTCCGGGCGTTCACCGACTTCTACGGCCAGGCGTTCACCCCCGGGGAGGCGCTCACCTTCGTGGAGCGCCACTTCTTGCCGTACGACGACGGCCACACGCTGGTGTTCACCGGCGCATCCGGCGAGCGCAGGATGTACGTGCAGGGCGGCAGCGTGGTGTACGCCGAGCTCGGGGGCCTGCTCGGGGCGGGGTGAGGGCGAGCGACCGGGCGCGGTCGGGAGTCGGGAGCGGGAGCGGGAGCGGGAGCGCCGATCTACCAAAACTGCCGACGGAGGTTCTGGTAGATCGGGGGTGGGGGCGCCGCCCGGGGGCATATGTCAAGTTTCTGTCAAGAACTGGCCCGAACCCTGAAACCCGGGCACCTGGGCACCTGGGCACCTGGGCAAGGCTACGCTTTTCGAGCGCACACCAGTCGGGGGGCGCGGCTCGAAACACTACACTGGAGGCATCGCTATGAAAGCCAACAACATCTCGACGGGCACCACCGTCTCGTCGCTCAAGAACGCCGTGGCGTCCACCGCGTCCAACCGCAGCTTCGCCGCCGCGGGGAAGCCCGGGGGCATGACCAAGATCATCATGTACGTGCTCTGCCAGGACGAGCTGTACAAGACCGACGGCACCACCACCTACCTGCAGGACATCTACGACATCGACGAGCTGCGTGAGCTCGGGCCGATGATCGAGCAGATCCGCGTGCACTACGTCTGCGAGGGCGCCAGCACCAACTTCGTCGCGAAGGTCACGCTGATGTGGAGCGTGCTCGGCAAGACCTGGTCGACCTCGGCGGACATCCTCACCGCCCAGACCAGCACGAACACCGGCACCATCAGCTCCGCGATGACCACCACGACGCAGTTCGGCGTGCTCATGCGCTACGCCGTCGAGATCAAGAACGCCTCGGGTGCCCTGACCGAGAGCGGCCGCGTTACCGCGATCCTCGAGATCCAGCTCAAGTCCTAACTTCCCACCTCTGGAGTCGACATGCGCGCGAACAGCTCCCTGGTGCGGACAGCGAAGGACGGGTCCACCGGGCTGGCTGGGTCCGGGGCTGGGTTGTCGCCGTGGCGGCGGCAGGGCGGGGCCGCGTGGAGCACCTCCACGTCGACCTCCCTCCGCGCCGACGGGACCGTTCGAACGCACACGGTCAAGGTGTTCGGGGGGAGGTTGGGCGGGGGTGGGGTGGCGGCGCGGGAGCAGGCGGACTGCGTGTTCCCGCACCCCACGACCGGAGCGTCCATCTCGCTCCGGAGCGTCGTGGAGGGTCTGCGCGACGCCGGCTTGGATGTCGGCGACGAGGACGCCGTCGATTCCCTGGTGGAGGGGCTGGGGAGGTTCGCGCCCCAACAGGTGGAGGAGGGGTCGCGCGGACGCAGCTCTGACGCCGACCTCCGATGCGGCTGGCTTGGCGTCGACCGCGCGCGGTTCCCCTGGCACGCTGGCGAGCGCGGCTTCGACGCAGACGTGTTCGCCGGTGGCGCGGCCTACCCGGAGGACCAGGTCAATGAGCGGGCCGCAGAAGATGGCACCGGGTACGGCTACTGCGACGACGTGCTCGCCGACATCGCCGAGCTGCGTGGCAGCTACTTTCGCGAGGGCCTGTCCCTAGACCTCACCTGGAACCACCTGTTCCTGGACGAGATGATCCCGGTGCCCGCGACCATCCTCGAGTGGATGCGGGAGGATGGGTACGCACGACTCCACCGGCTCTGGCGGATGGTGCTCGTGACGGCGATGACCCGCACGAAGCTCTGCCCCACCGTGTTCATCCGGGGCGGGGGCGAGGGGTTGAACCCCGACACGCACGCCGACGCCGACACCGTGCAAAACCCCACGACGGGGGAAGGGCTCCCGAGCATCCGGTACGGGGCAGTGAAAGACGGCCGCACCGCGCACCACGCGTCCGCGGTCATCCCGAGCGCCCTCGGCTGGGACCCCTGGTACTGGGATGAAGCGGAGATAGGCTTCTCCGCGCCGTCGTCGACCTGGGTGTCGACTGACGACGGGACATTCACCCTCGCCAACCAGCGCGTTGCGTTGAACGTCTACAACGGCGACGAAGCGGATCCGACGATCCCAGCCTCGGTCGGCACCTACCTCGGGCGGGTGGCGCTGCGGAAGTCACTCGCCCTCGCCGCGTTCGGGCGCGCACTCGGCGAGGGCCTCGGCATTCTCGACAGCGTGCTCACCGGCCTCGGCTACCGGTTGGACCACGTGATCCCCCACCTGGAGTTCGGCGCGGAGATGGACGCGCAGTGGGCGTTCACTGGCGTCACCGCCGCCAGCGCAACGGACTACCCCTCCGAGCCGTTGTTCGCCGAGTCCGCCCGCGAGTATGCACGGTTCCACGCCGTACTCGCGGCGACGATCCGCGTCGGCTGGCCCGGCGCGAGGTTCAAGACCACCGAGCTCGCCAGCGCAGCGAACGACACCCAGTGGGAGCTGCGCACCACGTGGCTCGGGGACGCGCTCGCGGTACAGTTGGACCGGGAGGCCCAGTTCCTCAACAGCGTCGCGACGGTGTACCGCTTCGCACGCGACATGCCGGACTTGGACCTCTCTACGCTTGGCGGGACCTACCCCGCAGCCGTCGATTGGTACCAGGAGGCGCTCGCAGCGGGCCTCGACCTCCCGCCAACGGACGGACGCGTGACGCCGTCGATGTTGGTCCAAGTCACCGGCATCCACTACTTCCGATACTGGGGCGCGGACGAAGACGAAGACATGCCGATCGGGTACCTGAACGAGTCCGAGATGAACGACAGCATCCTGACTCCCCTACTCACGTACGTCCTCGCCCCATGCCGCACCGCGGGGATTCCGCTGCAGTGGGGCGCCGGGAACGTCGGCTTCCCCTCGGGCGTCACCTACGCCGACGGCCAGGGCCACGCGCTCCCCTCGGTCTACCCGGGGGGCAACTCCCAGGAGTTGCAGGCCGGTCACCTCGTGCGGCTGCTCCTGACGCTCATCGGCTACGGCGCGAGCCACGTGCTGTGGTACGCGCACATGGAGGCGAAGGAGACGACAGGGAGCAGCGCTGCCGCGGGGATCTTTGCGACGATGGGGCTGAGGAATGACGTGCCCGAGCCGTCGGCGCCGGATGCCTCTACGGGCGCCTGGCCGAAGGCCTCGTGGTGGGCGTACCAGCGGCTCGCGACCCTGCTCGCGCGCGCCGACCGGGTCGACATCGTGTACAACGCCGCCGGCTTCGTGGTGGTGCGGATCGTGGGCGGACGCAACGGGCTGGTCAGCCCGAACGGCAGCCGGGCGTGGCGGTACGGCTACGTGGCGTGGCTGGACAGCGCTTCGCCCGATGCGGCGCAGACGGCGACGATCGAGCTCGACAGGCTGCCAGAGCCGGACGTGGTGGACTGGTTCGAGCGGGTGGCGTTGGTCCCGGCCGCCACCTCGTGGGCGACGGACTCCAGTCCATATGCAGAGTCAACCGCGCCCGATTGGGACGACGCCGACCCGTGGAACCCAGCCCACTTCGCACACTGCTCGCTGCCGTTCGTGAACCTGGGCGAGCACACGGTGTTCGACGCATCTTGGCACCCCCAGACCGTGGGGCGCGTTGGCATCACGCTGTCGCCCACCACCCAGGCCAACTTTGGTATCGTCTGCTGGCTCACCGACTCCGCGGCGCTCACCGTCACGCGTGTCGCGTGACCGTCGCTCTACTCCTCCTCGCTTGCGTGGCAAAGCCGCACCCCGACCGAGCCGCGGACGACTCTCTCAGCACAGACTCGCAGGACTCCCACGACTCCCACGACTCCGCGCCCGACTCACACTCCGGCGACTCGCACTCCGACTCCAGAGTAGACACCGAGACCGACACAGACTCCGACTCCGACTCGGCCCACGACTCCGACTCGGCCCACGACTCCGACACCGGTGACACCGACCCGGCACCCGTCACGCTCGACTTCGTGCTCCTCCCGGCGCAGACCTTCCAGATGGGATGCACCGCGAGCCAATACGACTGCGGGACCGACGCGACCGAGCACACCGTCACGCTCACCCACGACTTCTACATCGCCAACTTGGAGGTCACACGTCGGGACTGGTTGGAGTTCGCAGGCGAGGACCCTTCCTACGACACAGCCTGCGGTCCGGACTGTCCCGTCGAGTACGTCTCGTGGCAGGACGCGGCCGAGTACGCGAACTGGCTCTCGGACGCCGAGGGCTTGGACGACTGCTACACCTGCGACGGCACCACGTGCATCCCACACGGCAGCTACGCCTGCACTGGGTACCGCCTACCCACCGAGGCCGAGTGGGAGGCCGCGGCCCGCTGCGGCACGGACTATACCTACGCGGGCTCGGACATCATCGAAGACGTAGCGTGGTACCATTCCAACTCAGGATGGGGAAAAGAACCCGGCGGGCAGCTTGCCCCCAACGACTGCGGCTTGTACGACATGAGCGGGAACGTGTTCGAGTGGGTGCAGGACACGTACGACGGGGACTACGGCGCCGAGGCGCGGACCGACCCGGAGCTGGACTTGGGTCCGGCGAACGACAGGATCGCTCGCGGCGGCGCCTGGGATCAGCTGGCCCCGTCAGAGGAAGTCGGGTTTCGTACTCAATCGTGGCCCTACTACGGGTCGTACACGCTCGGCTTCCGCCTCGCCCGCACCGCGCCCTAACGACGGAGCACCAGCCCGGTTCCCGTCCCCTGTCCCTGCCTGCCTGGGCCACCCCGGGCGGACGGACAGCCCCCACCTCGCCACCCTCCCCTGCCCGCCCCCGCCAATTTCAGTTAAGAGTGAAATCCACGCGAGAGCCCTCCCATGCGCATCGTCCTCGGCATCAGCGGCGCCTCCGGCGCGCCCTATGCGCGTCGGGCCATGGAGTTCCTGTCCGGCCCCGGCCGGCGCGCCGGCGTCGAGACCGACGTCGTCTTCACGAAGACCGGCCGCCTGGTCTGGCAGCACGAGATCGGCTCCGACCCGGCTGATTTTGGGCTGCCGATCTGGGCGTCGGGGGACATGACCGCCCCGTTCGCGTCGGGCAGCGCGCGCTACGACGGCATGCTGATCGCACCCTGCTCGGTCGGCTGCGCCTCCCGGATCGCCCACGGCACGTCGAGCGACCTCGTGTCCCGCGCAGCGGACGTGATGCTGAAGGAGCGGCGCCCGCTCGTCGTCGTGGTCCGCGAGACCCCGCTCTCGCTCATCCACCTGCGCAACCTGGCCCAGCTCGTCGAGGCCGGCGCGTTCGTGATGCCCGCGAGCCCGAGCTTCTACAGCCGCCCCACCACCATCGACCAGGTGCTCGACACCGTGGTCTGCCGCGCGCTGGACCGGCTCGGCATCGACAACGACCTGATGCGCCGCTGGAGCGGCATGGAGATCAAGCATGACTGAGCTCTCCCTCCCGAGCGCCGAGGCCATCTGCCTGTCGCCGGTGTCCACGCGGGCGATCGACACCGCCGGGCTCTCGGACATCCGCGAGAAGGTGCTCGCCCGCGAGCGGCTCTCGTTCGACGACGGCGTGCGGCTGTTCAACACCGGCGAGATCTCGGTCCTCGGGGCGCTGGCGAACCTGGAGCGGGAGCGGCGCTGGGGCGACCTCACGTTCTTCAACCGCAACCTGCACGTGAACGCGACCAACGTCTGCGAGGCGAGCTGCATCTTTTGCAGCTTCGCGCGGCTGAAGACGGGGGACAAGGACGCCTACACGATGGCGGTGAGCGAAGCCGTCGGGCGGGTGACCGCGCTGAAGGACGAGTTCATCACCGAAGTCCACATCGTGAACGGGCTGAACCCGGACCTGCCGTGGGAGTACTACCTGGACCTGCTTCGCGGGATCAAGGAAGAGCGGCCGGACCTGCACATCAAGGGGTTCACCGCGGTCGAGATCCACTACTTCGCCGAGAAGTACGGCAAGTCGTACGAGCAGGTGCTCACCGAGCTGATCGCGGCCGGCCTCGGGTCGCTCCCAGGCGGCGGGGCCGAGATCTTTCACCCGCGCGCCCGCAAGAAGCTCTGCCACGACAAGGTGGACGCCGACGGCTGGCTGGAGGTGCACCGCGTCGCGCACCGGCTCGGGCTGCGCTCGAACGCGACGATGCTGTTCGGCAGCATCGAGACGCTCGAGGAGCGCGTCGACCACATGGTGCGGCTGCGCGAGCTGCAGGACGAGACGCGCGGGTTCCAGACGTTCATCCCGCTGCGCTTCCACCACGAGAACAACCGGCTGCAGCGGGTCAAGGAGCCGACCGGCTTCGACTCCCTCCGCACCTACGCGGTCAGCCGGCTGATGCTCGACAACTTCGATCACGTGAAGGCGTACTGGATCATGCTCGGCCAAAAGCTCGCGCAGGTCGCGCTCAGCTTCGGGGTGGACGACCTGGACGGCACGGTGCGCGAGGAGCGCATCTACCACATGGCGGGCGCGCGGACGCCGCAGGAGCTCACCCGCGCCGAGCTGGTGACCCTCATCCGGCACGCCGGCCGCGTGCCCGTCGAGCGCGACACGCTGTACAACGTGGTCGCGGAGTGTTGATCGTTTCAGTCCCGGCCCGTTCGCGGGTATAACTGTGGAACGTGGAGACTCTGTGACCCTTCGCCTCGCTGCTGCCCCCCTCCTTGTCGCCATCCTCGCCTGCGGCGGCGGGACCGGCGGCCCCGCCGACACGTCCTCCACCAGCGGAGAGCAAGACGTGCGCGGCGTCTACGCGGTCGAGTGGTCCGACCAGCTGACGATCCGGCTCGACATCGGCGGAGCCGTGCAAGAGGTGACGGCGGGCCCGGACGAGGTCGTCACGTTCAACGCGCCCGACGGGTCCCCGCTCGAGATCGACCTGGCCGCCTACTGCGCCGACCCCGGCGTGGTGTGCCCGAGCGAGGCCTGGCCCGCGAACGTGGCGATCGACGAGGACTCGCCCGAGGTGACCTCCGACCTGCACACGCTGCGGGCCTGGGACGCGGACGCACCGGGGTCCGTCGTCAGCGGGGCGGTAGACCACCGCAGCGACCAGCTGCTGTTCGGCCTGGACGGCGCGTCGGGGGGTTCGTCGAACTGCGCGGCGTTGGCGATCTCGCTGGCCGGGGGGACGTTCGCGTACCCGGGGATCGACACGGCGGACAGCGCGGAGAGCGCGGGGGTCACCAACGGGGCGGGGGGCCCGGACGGGATCGTGGACGGCGGCGTGGCCATCGGCTGGGCCGGGGTGTGCGCCTGGAGCGGCCTGGCCGTCGCCGCCACGCTCTCCATCGAGACCCCGTACGAGGCCACGCGGGTGGGCGACCTGCCCTAGCCCAAAGTGTGCGCTAGGCGCAGCCGCAGCGCGCAATTTGGGCGCTCGCTTCGCCCGCCTTCGCCGACCCCCTGTGTGAAAAGGGAGCACCCGCAGGGTGCGCCTTTTCTCTGTGCGGGGTCGGCGAAGGAAGCAGGGCGAAGCAGAACAACTTAGCCCAGGAG
>CALQBK020000074.1 GCA_943328795.2 Bifidobacterium breve | reverse complement strand
TCCCCGTGTCCTCCGACGCCGCGGTCCGCACCATCGGCGCCGCCACGTACGTGTTGAACCGCTCGTCCGAGGACACCGTCCAGCGCTTCGACAACCTCGACTTCTCGGCGCCCGCGATCGAGTTCAGCACCGGGGACGGCTCCAACCCCCACGACGTCGCCGAGTGCGGCGGCTCCCTCGTCGTCTCGCTGTTCGCCGGCTCCGCGTTGATGGTGGTCGACCCCGCCACCGGCCTCCAGACCGGCAGCGTCGACCTCTCCGCGTTCGCGGACAGCGACGGCAGCCCCGAGCCGGACGGGATGTTCGTCGCCCCGAACGGCTACCTGTACGTCGCGTTGAACCAGCTCGTGTACTACAACTCCGCCGACGGCAGCGGCACCCTCGCGAAGGTCGACTGCTCGACTTGGCAGGTCGTGGACGCCTGGGACGTGGGCCCCGACCCGATGCTCCAGCCCGACCCCACCAACCCCGACGCGGTCATCCTCACCGGCGGCGACTACTTCACCGCCGACTACAGCGCGCCCAAGCTCGACGGCGGCCTCTACATCTTCGAGACCAACGACGACACCCTGACCGGCCCGCTCGTGACGGAAGAGGACCTCGGCGCCAACCTGGGCGGGATCGTCGGGACGCCGGACGGGTACCTCGTCTCGTCCACGAACGACGGCTACGTGTGGACGCTCTTGTGCATCGACGCCAACACCGCCGCGCTCACCCCCGTGGACATCGGGAACGCGTACATCGGCTCGATGGCCGCGACGCCGGACGGCACGGTGTGGGCCGGCATCGGGTACGGCTACGGAGAGGGCGGGGACGCGCCTGCGGTCGGCTTCACGCCCATCGACCCGGTCACCTGCACGCTCGGCAACGCGCTGCAGTCGAACCTGGGCCCGAGCTCGATCGACGTGGCGATCCAGTAGTGAGCCGCCCGGGAGCTCCCCCCCCGCCGCTGAGCTCGAGCTCGCGTGGCCCGCGCGGTCCTGTCGCGCCGTCTCTGTCCGAATTTGCCGAGGGCAAATTCGGACAGGGCGGCCCAGGATGTGCGGCAAGCAAAGCCGGGACCCGCTCGACCGATCAAGACCCCTGTGACGAGGTACGGGTGAGCTGCCCGGGAGATCCCCCCCCGCCGCTGAGCTCAAGCTCGCGTGGCCCGCGCGGTTCTGTCGCGCCGTCTTCGGCGCGGCGGAACCGTGGGCAAAACTGGCGGGCGTCTTCGCCCGCCGGTTTTGCCGTAGGGCCACGGTCGGGGCGCCCTAGCGCCCCGACCCAGCAAGCAAGCGAAGGTGGGCTTCCACCGAGCCAACCCGTTCCCCGCTCGAGCTTCCTCGCCCTGCTCCCGTTGCTCTCTGCCCTCGCCGGCTGCGCGGGCCCGGACGATGCCTGCGAGTCCTTGTGCGTGGTGGCGGAGGAGAAATTCTCCAGCTGCCTCGAGGAGAACGGCACGGACTGGGGCACGTCGGTGGGGTTCACCTCGCCGGCGGACTTCCAAGACTGGTGCGCGACCTACACGTGGGAGGAGCGGGAGCTCGGCCGGGGCGAGCTGTGCGACGACCGGCAAGAGGTCATCGACGGGGGCGATTGCGCGGCGTGGTACACCGCGTGGGGTGATACACTATGATACATATTGCGCGGCTCACGGTGGCGATAGTGCTGCTTGGAGGCTGCGCTACGCCGCCCCCGGAAGCGACGCCGGAGCTCCACTTCTTGCGTCGCGCGGTGCAACTGGACGGGGGGCCGGTACAGCCGCTCCCCTGGCGACCCCGGCAAGACGTCCGCGGGGTGGTCGCCCCGCAGGCACCGGAGTGCCGCGCGCAGTTCACCGTGCCGCTGGAGGACCGGCGGGCGGACGCAGAGCAGGGCGTCCCGCCGCGGGGCGTCGCCCTCGCGTTCAGCCCGGACGGGACGCGGTTGGCCATCGGCTCCGCGGGGGGGCGGGTCGAGGTCGTCTCGGTGCCCGGCGGGACCGTCCTGGTGCACCGGGACCTCGCGGAGGGCGCCGTGCGGGCCGTCGCGTTCAGCGCCGACGGGGCGACGCTCTACGTGGGGGAGCAGTCGCCGGACGCGAACCTGTACGCGTTGGACGCCGGTACGCTCGAAGACAGGTGGCGGCACAGGCTCGCGGAGGACCTCGACACGAGCTCGCTCCCCAGAGACGATACGATGTACGGCGTCTACTCGTTGCCGAGCGCGTTCGGGGTCACGCCCCTCGACGGCGGGCGGCTGCTGGTCGCGGGTGCGCACGGGTGGTCGGTCGCTGGCGCGCGTCGGAACAAGACCCGCCTGTGGCTCTTGGGCCCGGGCGGCGAGGTCGAGGCCGCGTTCCCGTCGACGGGCGCGGCGGACGGCATCTTCCTGTTCCCGTCGGTGGTGGAGCGCGCCGACCGCACCGGGGACGTGCTGCTCGGGGTCTCGCGGTCCGCGGACGGCGACCCGCCGGCCGACCTGCCGGTCAACGGCATCGTCGACCTGGCCCTGCCGGGGCTCACGCCGCGCTGGACCCGGGTCTTCGCCCCGTTGGCGCCGCACTTCAAGACCGTGTTCTTCTGGGAGGGGGTGGTCCGCGGGCCGGACTTTGCGTTTGCTGGGCTCGGCGATGGCCGCGCGTTCCTGTTCGACGGCGACGGCCAGCCGCGCGCCGAGCTCACCCCGGGCGTGCCGATCGTCACCGGCGGTGTGCCCATCGGCGTTGGGGTCGGGTTCGCTGCCGCCCGCGCCGAGGGCGCCTGGTACCTGACCACCAGCACGAACATCCCGTGGGGCAGCGCCGACCCCGCTGCCCGCCCGCCGTCCGCGCACCCGGCCGAGAACACCGTCCACGCGCTCGCCCCGGACGGTACGCCCCGCTGGGACCGGGCGCTGCGCCAGTCCGTCGCCGGGGTCGTGCCTTCGCCCGACGGCACCGAGCTCTTGGTGGGCGCGGGCGCGCGCGACTCGGACACGCGCACCGACCTGTTCGGCGGCGTCCTGCTCTCCGCGGCGACCGGCGACGTGCTGGCCGTGTGCTCGACCGCGGCGCCCGCCGACTTCCACCCCGTGTTCGCGCCCGACGGCGGCTGGATCGCGATCGCCGAGGCGCCGTTCAAGACCGCCGATGGCTCCGTCGCCGGGGCGTACCAGGTCACGGTCTTCCGGTGACGCGCCGCCGGGCGCGTGTGCCCGCTGCGTTGGGCCGCCTCGCGTTGACCCGGGGCGCCTTGGGCCCCCTTGCGTTTGCGACCGCGCTCGGAGCTGGCTGCTCGACCCCCGAGCCGCTCGTCGTCGACGCCCGCTGGGCCGGGGCTGGCGTCGAGGTCCACGCCTCCGCGCCCGTGCAGGCGGTGGTCGTCCGGGACGCCACGGGCCGCGCGCTCGTCCGCCAGTCCTTGCCGGCCGCGTCCGCCGAGGTGTACCTCGACCTCCACGTGGACCCCGGCGAGGTGCGGATCGAGGTCACCGGGGCGACCGGGGCGGCGGCGACCACGCTGACGGTGCCTCCGGAGGTGCCTTGGCTCGCCGAGGTCCAGCCAGCGCCCGGCGCTGAGTGGGTCCTGGCGACGGGGATCATCGAGGTGCCGACGTGGGGCGAGAGCGCCGCGATCTTCCTCCGCTTGACGGCGGGGCCCGCCGCGGTGGACGTGCCCGTGGACGGCGCGCTCGTGCGGTTGCCCGCCCCCGGGAGCCGCCGGGTCGTGCCGCTGACACTGACCACCCGGACCACCCTGCAGGTCGGTGACGCCGCCGTCACGCTCGTGCCCGTCGTGCGCGATCCTGTCGCTGCACGTGCCGCGCTCGTCGTCTCCCCGCTCGTGTTCCCCGCCGACGGGAGCGGCCTCCGGGACCTCGGGCGCCCGGCAGACAGCATCGTCTTGCCATCGCCCGCGTGGGAGCGGACGCTCGCCGCGCTCGGCTGGGGCGTCCACGCGCGGACGCGGGACGAGCCCTGGTCCTTCGTCACAGTCCCGCTGCACAACGCCGGGGCCGACCCGCTCGACGTCGTCGTCACCGCGGTGGTCCGTGACCCCGGGGGCGGCGCTGCCCCCGCGTTCCAGCCCCGCCTGCGCTCGGCGGACGGCGGCGCGGACCGGGTCGCGGCGCTGCTCCGCGTCCCCCCGGGGCAAGACGCCGCCGCAGTCCTGCCCGTGTTCGTCGACGCTGTCGGGGTCGCCGCCGGGCCGTACACCCTCGACGTCGCCATCACCCCGCTCGGCGCCCCCGACGCGCTCGGCCGGGTCGAGGAGGTGATCACCGTGCGTCGCGGGGACGCCCTCTCGTCCCTCGGCTTCGCGATCACGGCCCTCGCGAGCATCGGCGGCCTCGCCTGGACCGCCGCGCGGCTCCCCCGGTGGCTCCAGCGCGCGTCGACCACCGACATGATGGTGAACGCGCTGTTCGCGACCGCGCTGTTCGTGATCTCCACTGCGACCGACGTCGTGGCGATCTCCGTTGGCGCGGTGCTCGGACCGTTCGCGACCCTCGCCACCGGGCTGCTCTACGACGCCGGCCGCACCGTGCTGCTCGCGACGCTCCTCCAGCTCCAGCCCCGGCCGGGCACCCTCGCGCTCGGGATCTTGTGCTCGTGGCTCGGGCGGGGCGTGCTGATGGGCACCGTGGGCCCGCCGGACCTGATCTACACGGGCGCGGCCATCGCGATCGGCGAGGCGTTCGCCTACCTCTCGGGCGTCACGCGCGGCCGCCCGCTCTCGTTCGCGCGGCTGGCGCTCGCCTTCGGGCCATCGAGCGCGCTGCTCACGCTCGCAGGCTTGTGGATCCACACCGTCCTGTACCGCCTCCACTTCGCGACCTGGTACGTGTTGCTCCAGGTCGGGCTCCCCGGGTTCGTATACGTGCTGGTCGCGTGCGGGTTCGCGGTGCCCTTCGCGCGCAGCCTGCGCGAGGTGGACGCGTGATACATCTGATACAGTGTCGATACATCTACCCGTCCGGCGGTGCCGTGGGGCCGATAGATCTGCATGTCGCAGCAGGGGAGTTCGTCGTGTTGGCCGGACCGACGGGGTGTGGAAAGTCCACGGTCGCCCGAATGGTCGTCGGCCTCTCCCAGCGGCACGGCCACGGCCGCGTGGAGGGCGAGGTCCGGGTCGCCGGGCGAGACCCCGCGTCGCTCGGGGGCCGAGACCGCGTCCGGACGATCGGGTTCGTCGGGCAGGAGGTCGACGACTGCGTGCTCGCCGGGACCTGCGCGGGGGAGGTGGGGTTCGCCTTGGAGGCGGACCCGGGGACCGAGGGGGCGGTTAGCGTGCGCGAGCGCGTCGCGAACGCCCTCGAGCGCGTGGGGCTGGCTGGGTTCGAGGACCGCGACCCGTTGACCATCTCCGGCGGGGAACGCCAGCGGTTGGTGATCGCCGCGGCCATCGTCGCCCGGCCCCAGGTCCTGGTGCTCGACGAGCCGCTGAGCCAGCTCGACCCCGCCGGGACGCAAGAGGTGGTCCGGGTCTTGAGGCGGCTCGCGGACGAGGGGGTGACCGTGCTCCTGGTCGAGCACCGGCTCGGGCTGCTCGGAGACGCCGACCGCGTCGTACAGCTCGGCGGTCACGTCGCGCCCGAGTTCCACGTGGAACCCCGGCGCGCGGTGGAGCCGGGGCCGCCCCGAAACGCGCTACTCTCGGCGATAGACATACATTTTCGTCACGCTGGCGCCCGCGAAGCGGGGTTGGTCGGGGTCAGCCTGGATCTGCGAGCCGGCGAGCGGGTGGCGCTGGTCGGGGGGAACGGCGCCGGGAAGTCGACGTTGCTCGGCGTGCTCTCGGGCGCGCTCGTGCCGTCTGCCGGGCGCGTCGAGCGACGGGCGCGGCTCGCCTCTGTCCCGCAGAACGCCGATCTCGTGCTGTTCTCGCCGACCGCCGCGGACGAGCTGGACTACGCGCCGCGCGAGGCGGGCCTGCCGGCGGAGGGCGCCCGCTCCCTCGCCCGGTTCGGCCTGGACGGGCTCGCCGCGCGCCCGCCCCAGGCGCTCTCCCGCGGGCAGCGGCTACGCCTCGCGGTCGGGGCGACCGCGGCCACGCGCGCCGACGTGCTGCTGTTGGACGAGGTTGGCAGCGGGCAGGACGCCGGCAACCTGGGGCGGCTGTTCGACGCGATGGACGGCATCGCGCCGTGCGTGTTGTTCTCGAGCCACGACCCGGCGTTGGTGGCGGCGTGGGCGACCCGGGTCGTCTGGATCGAAGGCGGGCGCGTCGTAGACGACGCCCCTGTCGGCGCGAGCCGTTGGATCGCCAACGAGCCCGGACCGGCGGTCGCCCGGCCGGCCGCGACGGCCCCCCCGTCCCGGCCAACGGGCCTGGACGCTCGCTTGCGCCTCGCGCTCGTCGCGGTGGTCAGCGTGCTCGTCATCGTGCTCGAGGGCGCCGCGCCGCTCATCACGCTCGCAGGCGGGCTCGTCGTGGCGTCGCTGCTTCACCCGGCGGTGCGCCCGTGGCGTCGCAGCCTCCTCGTGAGCGCTGCGCTCGTCGCGTGGTCGACCGCGCTGTCGCAGAGCCTGTTCTGGTCCGAGTGGCCGCGCACGCCCCTCGTGGAGCTTGGGCCGGTCCGGTTCTGGCGGGAGGGGGCGCTGCACGGGCTCACCCAGTCGTCCCGCTTCATCGCGATGGCCGCCTCCGGCCTCCTGCTGGCCGTGTCTACCCCTACCGACCGCCTGCTCACCGCGCTGCGATCGCCGCTCGCGGGCCGGCGCTTGCCCTACGCGTTGGCGATGATGATCGCCGCGATGGTCCGGTTCGTGCCGCTAGTCGCTACCGAGTGGGCCCAGGTGCGCGCCGCGCGGGCCGCCCGGGGCCGCCCGGCTTGGCGACGCTGGCCGACCCAGTGGCTCGGCCTCGAGATCGCGCTGCTGCGCCCGGTCGTGGCGCGCAGCATCCGGCGCGCGCGGATGCTCGCGGAGTCCCTCGACGCGCGCGGGTTCGACCCCACCGCGGCGCGCTTACCGCTCGTGCCCCTCGCGTGGCGGACGCGCGACTCGGTGGTGCTCACCGCGGCCCTCGCCGTGCTGCTCACCGCCGCGTCGCTGCGCGGGGTGTACGCGCTCTACACCGCGGACCTGTGGTACCACTCCGCGCTGCGGCCGGTCTACGCGTTCGTGCGCGGGTGGTTGTGAGCCATGACTACGACCCCGTCAGCAACGCATCCACCGTCTGCTGGTCGGCCCCGGGGAACGGGTACTGCCCAAACTCGTCGGGCCGGACCCACCGCAGCTCGTGCACGCGCGCCGCCCGTGGGGAGCCGATCAGCGCGCAGCGGTAGACGACCATGTCGAGCGCGTAGCCCTCGTAGGTGTGCGTCACGTGGAGCACGCGGTGGCCCATCTGCACGCCGGCGTCGAGCCGGTCGCGGATCGTGCGCCGCAGCGCGTCGGAGTCGCTCTCGCCCTCTTGCACGCGCCCGCCAGGGAACTCCCACAAGAGCGGCAGCGCGGCCTCGGGGCGGCGCTGGGTGATGAGGTAGCGACCATCGCGCTCGATCTCGGCGGCGACGACGCGGATGTGGGGCAGCGTGGACATCGGGGAGCCATATCCCGGCGAGCGCTGCCCCCGCTGGACCCGCCAACGCGCGATTCGGCCCGCGGGCATACAGTCTGCCGGTGGTCAACCGGCGGAGCGGGGGTAGAATGAGGGCCGACCTGGAGTCAAGGTGATCCGTTCCGCGTTGAAGCGCAGCATCAAGAAGGTGTTCGGCATGGAGCCCGCCCCCGAGGCGGCCCCGGTCCCGGCGCCCGTTTGGAAGGTGCCCGTGCAGGCGGCGCCCGCAGCGGCTGCCAAGGCCGAGTCCGCCCCGGTGGTCTCCCCTGTGTCGGTCGCGGCCCCGGCCGTCGACGCGGCGGCCGTCGACACGGCGGTCGTCGACACCGCGGCGGTCCACACGGCGGCCGACGACACGGCGCCCGTCCCCCCGGCAGCGGAGCCCACGCCTGCCCCCGCGGCGGCCGCTTCCCCGATGTCCCCGACGGACGACACGGCGGGCGCGGGGTTCACGTTCGAGGCCGTCCAGGAGATCATGGACGAGATGGTCCGCCCGGCGCTCCAGGGCGACGGCGGGGACATCACGCTCCTCCGCATCGAGAACAACGACATCTACGTGAAGCTCGTCGGCTCGTGCTCGACCTGCCCGTCGTCGATCTTGACGATGAAGATGGGCGTCGAGGCGCTGCTCAAGGAAGAGTTCCCGGCGATGAACAGCCTGATCCAGGTCGACTAGTACCGCGTGATCGTGACCGGTTGAGCGGGTCCCGGCCGGGGGGCGGGCCCTACGGCGCCGTGCTCCACAGCACCGGCACCGGCGCCGGCAGCACCAGCCCCTCGCGGAGCCAGTCTCCGACGGGGTGGTGGATGCCCACCTTCCCGACGTACAGGTGCGCCAGCTCCCCCCCGTCCGCGAGCCAGCGCCGCACCGCCCCCCAGCCAAGCCCGTAGACGGCGTCCTTGGCGTACACCCCCGGCCGCCCCGGGTCCGCGAGCCCGCGCTTCAGCCGCAGGACCACCGAGAACGCCCCGCGCGGACCGTACTCCGGCTTCACGTGCTCCCAGAGCTCCCGGAAGCCCATCGACCGCGCGAGCTGGATGATCGCGCCGATCCGGCGTTGGCGCTCGGCGGTGCCTGGCCCGAGCGCGCCGACGTGCTCCTCTGCGCACATCGCGAGGCCCTCCTCGGTGTGCAAGCTGCCCGGCAAGCCCGTGGAGAACAGGCGCAGCGGCTGGCGCTTCCCGTTCTCGGACCGGGTCACGTGCACGTCGATCTCGTGCGCCACCAGCCGCCGGACGTCGCTCTCTCGGAACTGGGCGGCCGGGTTGACCCGGATCTCCCGCCGGCTCGACTCGACGAGCACGCGTGCGCTCATCACGGGGTCCCAGCTCACCTGCCAGCCAACGAGCCCCCGCGCGGCGAGCCCGGCCTCGAGCGCCTGTCGCATCAGCGGCGCGCCCATCGCGGGTTCGGGCGCCGATGGGGCCCCGGCAGGCGCTGCGTCCGGCACGACGCCGTCCTCCCACCGCTCGTGCTTGGCCCAGAGGTCGAAGTGCTCGGCGTCACGGTGCTGGAGCGCGCTCGCCATGCGGTCGAACGACGCGACCGCGCTGCGCAGCAGGCCGCTGAACGGGTGGTCGTCCCCCGCCGAGTGGGCCGCGAGGCGTGCTTGCCACTCGGCGAGCTCGCTGGAAGCGGCGTAGCGGAATGGGGGCTCGGGCGCCCCGGCGAAGAACGCAGCTTGCGCCTCCGCTACGTTCAGCGGGTTGAGGAGCCGCGCCGGATCAACCGCGTGGTGCGCTGCGAAGATCGCGGCGTCCAAGGCCTCGACGTGCGGCGGGAGGGTTCGGTCCACGCCAGGCCTAGTTGGGGAGGGGCGCGGGGGGCCAGCCCGGGCGCGAGGTGTGCCGAGCGTCGGCATCGGCGGCGCCCTTCCCGCGAAGCTGAGGGGCTCGCGTCAGCCTCGCGCACGGCCGGTTCCCGCCGAAGGCGGCGGGAACCAGACCACGCGGGCCGACCGGTCGTGAGCCCGGCGGACCAGCGCCCCTGTGATCCTGCACTAGTGCCGGTTGTTCCGCATCTCTTCGAGCGACGGGGACTTCTTGTTGGTCTTGAAGTCGCCCTGGGGCGCCGGGGTGGTCGCGGGGGTGGCGGCGGGCGTCGTGGCCGCGGGGGCCGTAGCCGCCGTGGTCGTCGTCGCGGGCGTCGCGCCCGTGGTCGCCGTGGTGCCAGCCGGAGCCGTGGTGCCAGCGGGGGCCGCGGTGCCAGCGGGGGCCGCGGTGCCAGCGGGGGCTGCAGCGGTGGCGCCGCCGCCGCTGCAGGTCGGGGGGATGCTGCTGAGCGCGGACTGGCAGCCGATCTTCAAGCCTTCCTTGCCCTGGGGGGTCGCGGCGGCCTGGGCCCACGCGTCACGGGTGGACTTGAACGCCGACTCGTACTGGGACTTCATCGTCGGGTCCATGGAGCCGATGCAGGACTCCATCTTCTTGATGTAGTCGTCGCACTCGGGCACGCCGACCGACCCGTCGGCCGAAGCGGTGGTCGAGGGCGGGGGCGGGGGCGGGGGCGCAGTGGTGGACGAGCCGCCGCAAGCGAGGGCAAATCCGAGGGCAACGGCGATGGTGGCGGGGAACAGGAGCTTCTTCATCGATTCCTCATTGCGCCGTCAAGAGTGTTTGTCGGAAAATCAGCGCGGCAAGAGCATAGCGGAAGGCTGATCCGAGGTCAAGCAGGGGGTCCGGGGCGGGGGCGGGAGCACAGCGGTGGAGCGGCGGGCTTCGGACCGGCAGGGCGCGGTGATGGCGGTTATACTATTGGTATGAAGACCGCCATCTCGCTCCCCGACGACCTCTTCGCCACCGCGGACGCCTACGCGGAGCGCTCGCAGCTCTCCCGTAGCGAACTCTACGCGCGCGCCCTGCGCGAGTACCTGGGACGCCACGACCAGGACCGCGTGACGGCGCAGCTCGACGCGGTGTGCGCCGAGGTCGAGTCTCGCCTCGCGCCCGAGCTCGCGCGCGCCGCGCGTCGGGTGTTGGAGCGCGACGAATGGTAGCGGTCTCCCAAGGCGAGGTCTGGTGGGCGGACCTTGGTGAGCCGGTTGGCTCCGGACCCGGGTACCGTCGCCCTGTGTTGGTCGTGCAGGGTGACCCGTTCAACCGAAGCGCCATCGCGACGGTGGTCTGCGTCCCGCTCACGAGCAACGTGAAGTGGGCGGGGGCGCCCGGGAACGTGGCGCTGCGGCCGCGAGACTCCGGTCTCACGAAGGAGTCGGTGGCGAACGTGTCGCAGGTCGTGGCGCTCGACCGTGTGGTGCTGGTCGAGCGGGTCGCGAGGGTACCGGCGGCGAAGCTGGATCTCGTGTTGCAGGGGATCGACGTGGTGTTGGGGCGGGCGTGAGACCCGCTGCAAGGCAAGGTAAGGCCGGTCGAGCTCGCGCTCATCGGCCAGGGCCGTTTCTTGATACCCCGGCCGGCATGAAGACCCTCCTTCGCTTGGAGCTGAACGGCTCCCCCGTCGAGCTGGCAGTACCCGAGCACTGGACCCTGCTCGAGGCGATCCGGTACGAGGCGCGGCTCACCGGCACAAAGCAAGGGTGCGACAAGGGCGACTGCGGGGCTTGCACCGTGCTCGTCGACGGCAAGCCCGTGCTCTCGTGCCTCTCGCTCGCGCACGCCTGCACGGACGCGAAGGTCACCACCATCGAGGGCGTTGGCACGGCAGACGGCCCCGACCGCGTGCAGCGGGCGTTCGACGTCTGCGGCGCGCTCCAGTGCGGCTTCTGCCAGCCCGGCATGATCTTGTCGGCGTCTGCCCTCTTGGACCGCGAGCCGTGCCCGACGGACGCGTCCATCCGCGAGGCCCTGTCCGGCAACCTGTGCCGCTGCACCGGCTACACGAAGATCTTCGAGGCTGTCAAGCTCGCGGCCAAGGGGCTCGGCGAGCTGGAGGTCGATGGCAAGGTCCCGATCAAGTTCGGCACCCCCGCCCCCGGCTTCAACGTCATCGGCGCCCGGATGCGCAAGGCCGACAGCATCCAGAAGGCGACCGGCGAGGCCATCTACGCCGACGACTTGCTCCCGCCGCGCCTCGCGCACGGCAAGATCCTGCGTTCGCCGTACCCCCACGCGCGGATCCTCGGAATTGATACATCCGCTGCGTCGGCGATACCTGGCGTGTTCGCGGTGATGACCGGGGAGGACCTGCCGACCCAGTATTGCGTCATCCCGTGGACGCCGGACGAGACCGCGCTGGCCGTCGGGAAGGTCCGGTACGTCGGAGAGGGGGTCGCTGCCGTAGCCGCGATCGACGAGGAGACCGCGATCCGCGCGCTCGGCGCCATCCGCGTCGACTACGAGATCCTGCCCGCCGTGGTGGAGCCGGAGGCCGCGTTGGCGGAGGGCGCGCCGCTCGTGCACGAGGTGGACTGGAAGGGCCGGGCCTGGGAGTCGAACGTGTGCAAGGAGGTCGACCTCACGTTTGGTGACCCAGCCGCGGGGTTCGCGGCTTCGGTGGCGACGTCCGACGCGCGGTGGTTCTACGAGGGGTCGAACCACGCGGCGATCGAGCCACACTGCGCAGTAGCGTCCTGGTCCGCCGACGGGCAGCTCACGGTGTGGTCCGCGAGCCAAGTGACACATTACTTGCATCGCGAGCTCGCGAAGGTCATCGGCATCCCGGAGGAGAAGGTCCGGGTGATCCAGCCGGTGATCGGCGGTGCGTTCGGCGGGAAGTCCGAGCCCTTCGACCTGGAGTTCTGCGTGGCTGTGCTGTCCCGTCGCGCGGGCCGACCGGTGAAGATCCTGTACACCCGCGAGGAGGTGTTCTACAGCCACCGCGGCCGCCACCCGATGGACATGCACTTCAAGGTCGGCTGCGACGCCGAGGGCCACGTCAAGGCGGTCGAGAGCGACATCGTGATCGACGGCGGCGCGTACCACTCGTTCGGCCTCGTCACCGCGTACTACTCGGGCCAGCTCCTCACCGGCCCGGTGGCGTTCGAGAACTACCGGTTCCGCTCCCGCCGCGTCTACACGAACAAGCCCTGCTGCGGCCCGAAGCGTGGCCACGGCTCGGTCCAGCCCCGGTTCGCGTTCGAGTGTGCGCTCGACGAGGTCGCGGCTACCCTCAAGATCGACCCCATCGAGATCCGGCGTCGGAACGCGATGAAGAGCGGAGACGTCACCGTGAACGGCCAGGCCTTGCCCTCGACCGGGCTGTTGGCTTGCTTGGACTCGGTCGCGGCGGGGTCCGGCTGGGCCGAGCGGCACGGCAAGCTCGGCCGTGGGCGTGGCCTCGGCGTCGCCTGCTCGATGTACATCTCTGGCACGGCGTACCCGATCTACCCGAACGACATGCCCCAGTCCGGCGTGGTCCTGCGCGCTGATCGCAGCGGCAAGATCACGGTGTTCTGCGGCGCGAACGACATCGGGCAAGGCTCGAACGGCGTGCTCGCCACCATCGTCGCCGAGGAGACCGGCGTACTGCCCGACGATGTGTCGGTTGTATCAGGTGACACTGAGCTCACCCCTGTGGATCTCGGGAGCTACAGCTCGCGCGTCACCTACATGTGCGGGATCGCGGCGCAAGAGGCCGCCCGCGCGATGCGGGACCGGATGACCGCCGCTGTCGGCGCGAAGTGGGGCGTCCCAGCCGAGCAGGTCGGTGTGGCCCTGGGCACGCTGTTCGACGTCGCGGACCCGACGCGCAGGTGCTCTGCCCGGCAAGCGTTGATCCTGGCCGAGGCGGCCGCTGGCGTGCCGCTGTGCACGAGCGGCGGGTACCGCACCCGCAAGCTCGGCGGCAACTACCGGGGCGGCACCATCGGGGCCTCCCCGGCGTACTCGACTACGGCGCACGTCGCTGAGGTGGACGTGGACGTGGAGACCGGGATCGTACGCGTGCAGCGCGTGTGGGCGGCGCACGACTGCGGTCGCGCGCTGAACCCGCAGCTCGTGGAGGGCCAGATCGAGGGCAGCGTCTACATGGGGTACGCCGAGGCGTTGATGGAGTCCCACACGTTCGACGAGCGCGGCCTACACCGCGGGCCGAACCTGCTCGACTACCGGATCCCGACCAGCAAGGAGTGCCCGGAGTTCTTCGCGCGGATCATCGAGACCATCGACCCGGGCGGCCCGTACGGCGCCAAGGAGGCGGGCGAGGGCCCGCTGCACCCGATCATCCCGGCGATCGCGAACGCGATCTACGACGCGGTGGGCGTGCGGTTGCGGCGCATCCCGTTCACCCCTGAGCGCGTGCTCGAGGCCATCCGGGGTTGAGCGTGCCAGCGGACGCCCTGTACACGCAGCTGTACGAAGGGCTGCAGGCGGTCGCCACGCCGGCCCAGAAGGCCGCCGCGGAGGCGTACTTCAAGGGGGCCATCCCGTTCGTCGGCGTGAAGGGCCCGGACGTCGACGCGCTGTTCAAGGCCTCGCGCCCGGCCCGCGCGAAGTTGGAGCCCGGCGCGCGCTTCGCGCTCGCGATCCGGCTCCTCGACTCGGACCCCGCCGAGCTTCGCCAGCTCGGGGTGCTGCTGCTCCACGCGGACCGAAAGATCCTGCCGGCTGGCTGGCTCGGGCCGATCGAGGGGCTGCTCGACCGCCGCTGCACCAACTGGGGCACGGCAGACGCGTTCGCGGGGCGAGTGCTCCGGTACCGGCTACCAGACGACGCCGACCGGGGGCGGATCACCGGTTGGTCGCTGGCGGCGAGCCCGTGGCGGCGACGCATGGCGTGTGTCGCGTTTGTGAACGAGGCCCACAAGGGGCTCTACGGCGCCGAGATCGGCGTTGTGGTCCGCGGGGCCTTGCAGCTCGACCACCGGTTCAGCCAGCTCGGCGCGGGGTGGCTGCTGCGGAACCGCTGGCTGGCGGCGCCCGCGGAGGTGGAGGCGTTCCTCTGGGCCGAGCGCGGCCGGATGCGCCGCGAGGCGCTGCGCTACGCCATCGAGAAGATGCCGAGCGCCCTGCAGCGGGCCTTCCTGCACGATGTAACGAAACTCAGAGACTGAGATTCGTTGCATCGGGCGCCGCGCGTCGAGGCTGTCGGCTACGCGTTCAGCACGTGGATGGCTTCGCCGAGCGCGGCCTTGGCGGCCTCCATGATGCCTTCGCTCAACGTGGGGTGCGGGTGGATCGAGAGCCCGATGTCCATGAGCTCGCACTCCATCTCGACGGCGAGCACGGCCTCGCTGATCAGGTCGGACGCGTGCGGCCCGACGATGGTGACGCCGATCACCCGGTTCGTCGCCTTGTCGGCGATCACCTTGATGAAGCCGTCGGTCTCGTTGGTGGTGAGCGCGCGCCCGATCGCCGCGAACGGCACCTTGCCGACCTTGATGTCCATCCCCGCGGCCCGCGCCTCCGGCTCTTGCAGCCCGGCGGTCGCGATCTCCGGATCGGTGAACACCACGGCGGGCACCGTCTTCGCGTCGTTGTAGGCCTTGTGCCCCGCGATCACCTCGGCCACCACCTCGCCGTCGTGGGTCGCCTTGTGCGCCAACATCAACCCGGTCGTGCAGTCGCCGATCGCGTAGAGCCCGGGCACGCTGGTCTTCAGCTGCTTGTCCGTCTCGATGAACCTGCCGGCCATCTTCACGCCGGTCTTCTCGAGATCGACCTGGTCGGTGTTCGGCCGACGGCCAACGGTGACGAGGATGTAGTCCACGGTCACGGACTTCTCGCCGTCCGGCGTGCGGTACTTCAGCGTAGCGCCGTCGTCGCCCTCCTCCCACCCGAGCGCCTGCGCCTTGAGCTGCACGGTCACCCCGGACTTCTTCAAGCGCCGGTCGATGAGCTTGACCACGTCCGGGTCGAAGCCAGGGAGCACCTGGTCGGCCATCTCGATGACGGTGACCTCGCTCCCGAGCTTCCGGTACATGCTGCCCATCTCGAGCCCGATGTACCCGCCGCCGATCACCGCGAGGCGCTTTGGGATCTCGGGGAGCGCCAGCGCCTTGGTCGAGTCGAGGATCCGCGCGTCCTTGAAGGAGAAGCCCGGGATCTCGATCGGCCGGGACCCGGTGGCGATCACGACGTGATCCGCGGTGATGCGCTTCGGGCCCTCCTTGGTCGTGACCTCGAGCTCGTTCGGCCCGACGAACCGGGCGTTGCCCTCCATCATCTCGACCTTGTTGCCCTTCAACAGCGTCCTTACGCCGCCCGAGAGCTTCCCGGTGACGGTGCTCTTCCACGCCTGGAGCCGCGTCATGTTCATCTTGAGCTCGCCGGTGAACTCGATGCCCATCGCGCCGGCGTGTTGGAACTCCTCCATGCGCTTGCCCGCGGTGATGAGGGCCTTCGACGGGATGCAGCCTACGTTCAGGCACACGCCGCCCCAGTACTCGCGCTCGACGACCAGGGTCTTGATGCCGAGCTGGCCGAGCCGGATGGCGCAGGGGTAGCCGCCGGGGCCGGCGCCGAGGACAATGGCTTGGTAGTGCGATGCAGACATGGGACGCTCCAGGGGCCGGCGTCCTATCGCGGCGCCCCGGGGGCGGCAGCCGGCCCGTCGAACCGCCCGCTTTCCGGATAGCTTGCCCACCCTTTGGAGCCCCCATGTCGCAGATCCGCCCCTTCCGTGCTGTACGCGCCCCGAACGCCCTCGCCGCCGCGGTCATCGCCCCGCCGTACGACGTGATGAGCGAGGCCGAGGCCCGCGCCATCGTCGCCGCGAACCCCAGCTCGTTCGTCCGCGTCAGCCGCCCCGAGGCTGTGCTGCCCGAGGGGACCGACTCCCATAGTCGCCTCGCGTACGACACCGTCCGCAGCGAGTACGACGGCATGAAGGCCGGCGGGCTCTTGCTCCAAGACCCCACCGAGAGCTACTACCTGTACGGCCAGAAGATGGGGGACCACTTCCAGGTCGGCCTCGTCGCGACCTTCGCCTGCGAGGAGTACGACCAGGGCCTGATCAAGAAGCACGAGTTCACCCGCCCGGACAAGGAGAAGGACCGCGTCGAGCACATCGACGGGTCCAACGCGCAGACAGGCATGGTGTTCCTCGCGTACCGGGACACCCCGGCGCTCAACGCGCTGATCGCGTCGCACGCTACCCGTACGCCGGAGTGGAAGGTCACGACCGAGGACGACGTCGAGCACACGCTCTGGCGGCTCTCGTCGGCGGAGGACGTCGCCGCTGTGACCGCTGCGGCCGCGGAGCTCCCGGCCACGTACGTCGCGGACGGGCACCACCGCTCCGCCGCGGCGTCGATCGTGCACCGCATGCGCGCTGGGAAGCCTGGCCGGCACGGGTGGTTCCTGGCGGGGCTCTTCCCCGCGTCCGCGCTCCAGATCCTCGCCTACAACCGTGCGGTGAAGGACCTTTTTGGCCACACCCCCGATTCGTTGCTGGCCGCGGTCCGGGCCCACTTCGACGTCACGCCCACCACCGAGCCGGTGCCCGCCGGGCCCGGGCGATACACAATGTATCTGAATGACACATGGTACGCGCTCACGGCTCGGAACGTGCCGGCGGACCCTGTCGCGCGCCTCGACGTGTCGATGCTCCAGGACCGCGTGCTCCGGCCCCTGCTCGGGATCGAGAACCCGCGCACCGACAAGCGCATCGACTTCATCGGGGGCATCCGGGGCTGGCAGGAGCTCAAGAAGCTCGTCGACTCGGGGTCGCACGCCGTGGCGTTCCACCTGCACCCCACGTCGATGGAGCAGCTGCTCGCCGTCGCGGACGCCGGGGAGGTCATGCCGCCGAAGTCGACGTGGTTTGAGCCGAAGCTGCGCGACGCGGTCGCGATGCACGAGCTGGACTAGCCCCGATGCTCTCGCTCGCTGACGAACTCCGCATGTTGCCGATCTTCCAGCGCGTCCCGGCGGCCGCCGTGAGCAGCGCCGCGACGTTGTGGTCGCTGCGCGACGTCGGTATCGGGGGCATGCTCTGGCGCTCGGGCGCCCCGGTCGACGAGATTGGGGTCGTGTTGGCGGGCGACCTGCGCGTGCTGGTCTCCGAGGCCGAGGTCGCGCGGGTGCTGCCTGGGGAGATGATCGGCGAGGCTGCTGGGTTCTTCGCCGGCAACCTCCGCACGGCTTCGCTGGTCGCGCGCGCCCAGACCAAGGTCGCGGTGTTGCCGGTGACCGGCTTGCGGACGCTCCGTTGGCAACGAAGCCCGATGTACGGCGCGTTACTGGACACTGCGCTCACCACGCTGGCGCGGCGCATCCAGGGCGCGAACCAGAAGATCGGCGCGATGGCGCAGGGTCGGGAGGCAGCACCCGTCCGTGCTGAGCCGACGTTCTTCACGCGGCTGTGGAAGACGTTGGCGCCGACGGCTGCGCCTGACCCTTGCCCGCCGCTGCTGCCCTTGCTGAAGGCGCTCCCCGGCCTGGCGGAGGCGCCGCCCGAGGTGTTCCAGAAGCTGAAGGACGCGTTCGTCGCGGAGGCCATGGAGGAGGGAAAACCGCTGTTCCTCGAGGGGGAGGCGGCGTCCAGCGCGTTCTTGGTCGGCGCGGGGATGGTGGACGTGTTCCGGACCGTCCGCGGCGACCGGGCCGAGCGGCTCGCGACGTTGAAGCCGGGCGACGTGCTCGGTATCAACACGTTGATCCTCCACGGGCCGCGCACGGCGAGCTGCGTAGCGGTCGGCCGGGGCTGGCTCTACCGCATGGACAGCGAGGCGTACGAGTCCCTCACGGGCGACGCGCGGCTGTGGTGGCGCGAGAGCATGCTGGGTTCGCTCGCGACCCAGCTCAAGCTCTCGAACCAGGCCATCCGGCGCGACCTCGGGCACACCTTGCGTACGCTGCCGCCGCCGAAGGCCGGGGAGCCCGCCCAGGGGGCGAGCTTCCAGGACCTGCTCGCGGCATCTGGGTTCCTCGAGGGCTTGCCGATGAGCGAAGGCGCGCTCGAAGGCATCGAGGTCGTGATCACCGAGGACCAGAAGCGGAACCCGCGGCGGCGGTAGACGACGGCGAGAATTGGTAGGTGACGGTGACGGCGCGGGATGCCGCCTCGCGCTCCGGCCAACGTGGGTACTGGGTTGCGACCGAGACGTCCCGGATGCAATCCCCGAGGTCCGAGTCATACATCTGGACGACCCCTTCCACGTCGGCGAGGCAGCCATCCACGAATTTGCCGGCGGGCGAGATGACGTATTCCATCGCCATCGTGCCGTGGAGGTCCTGCCCCGCGTCGAGGCGTCCCTCGTAACAGCGCTGGAGCTCACCGAGATTGGGCTGGAGCGCGGCCTGGACCCGGGGCAGGAACGCAGGATCGTCGGTCGCGGGCGCCAAAGGCACCTGGATGTCGATCACGGTGTAGGCCACGCCGACGATCGAGACGGTCGGCTGGCTCGCGGGCGCCTTGGCGTCCGGGGCCGGGCCCGGCGAGGCTGTTGCTGTCCCGACGACGGCGAGCACCGCGACGGCGAACACGGCGAGGCTCCACGTCGCCCCGCGGTGCTGGCCCTCTCGGCGCTGCGGCTGCGCAGAGGGGTCGGGGGGCTGACGTTCGCGGCGGGTCAAGGGGGCGTAGCCTAGCCCAAGATGTGCCGCAAGCGGCCCCTCTTGGGCTAGGTTGTTCTGCTTCGCCCTGCTTCCTTGGCCAGGGCGGGCGAAGCGAGCGCTCAAATTGCGCGCTGCGGCTGCGCCTCGCGCACACTTTGGTCTAGGCAACTCCTCGCCTCGCTCCAACCCTGCTCTAATGTTGGGGGGTGACATTGAGTGCGGAACCAGGAGGTCCAGATGAACCGTCAACTCGCAATCGCATGGGGCGTAGCAGGGCTCGCCATCGCAACAGCCGTCACTGTCGTCACACTCACCTTCACCGACCGCCCCGCGCTGTCAGCTGACCCGCAAGGCGGGTCGGAGGTCGCGGGGACGGAGCGGGGCGCAGAGCCTGGAGTGGCGGAGGTCGTCTACGTGGACGCGCCGGCCAGGAGCCGCGGCGAGGAGGACGAGGAGGACGAAGAGTCAGAGCACGAGGAGCGCGGGGAGCGCGGGGAGCGCGGCGAGCGCGAGGAGCGCGGCGAGCGCGAGGAGCGCGGCGAGCGCGGCGAAGGGCGCGAGGAGTAGCGATGCAACCCCTGCGTGTCGTCCCTCGCCCGTCCCCGGTCGAACCCGGCCGGGCGCCCAACAACGCGGCCTTGCGCCGGGCGACGGTCCGGGCAGCCGTGATCGCGGCCTCTGTCGTGATCTTCAGCGCGGCGTGGGTGGGGATCGCGTCGGAGGGGCCGCCCGCCAATCCCGCCGTCCAGACCGCGAGCGCGGTCGGGCCGCGCCTCGTCCAGGCACCGACGAAGCGCCGCAAGGTCGTGGTCGTCCGTCGGTCGAGGGCGTCGTGAGCACGCACGCGTTCACGGCGATGGGCACGACGTTCTGGCTGCGGGTCGAGGGCGTCCACCAGGACGTCCTCCCCTGCGCAGAGCGGTTCGTGCGCGTGGCGGAGGCACGCCTGTCGCGGTTCCTCCCGGGGTCGGCCCTCTCTCGGCTGAACACGGAGCGAGTGATGTCCGACCCCATGCTTGCCGCCGTGGCGCGCGAGGCCATGAGAGCCCGTGTCCTCACCCGCGGGGCCTTCGACGCCACGCTCGGGGCAGCCCTGGTCGCGGCTGGCTACGACAGGAGCTTCGAGCGGCTGCCGCCCAATCCAGGAACGGCACCGGTCGAACACCGGGAGTTGGGGGTCGGCGTGGAGGGAGACACCGTGCGGCTGACAGGCGCCGGGATGCTCGATCTCGGTGGAATCGCGAAGGGCTGGACCGTGGATCGCGTGGCGGAGCAGCTCGCGGCGGCTGGCGCCACGGGCTGGGTGGTGGACGGCGGTGGAGACATCCGCGTCGGTGGGCAGGCCCCCGGTGCCGACGCTCGGCACACCTCGCGTCGGCACCGGCGGTTGCTTTGCGCCGT
>CALQBK020000073.1 GCA_943328795.2 Bifidobacterium breve | reverse complement strand
GTTGGTCGGGCGGTACATCGCGGGATCCGGGAGACGGGGCCGATCAGGAGGCGGCTCGGGGATGAGCGGCGGCGGGACCTCCATGATCGCACATCCGGAGCCTCACATGCGTGCGCACGCCAGGGTTTTTACAGCGGGCTCAACGTTGGCCCGCGGTGCTTGATCGCTCCTGGCTGGCCCTGGTGGTCTTGGACATCCCGTGCGTGCTGATGCTGCAGGTCCAGACGTTGCAGATCAAGCCCTGGCCGGACGAGATCACCTACGGGTACACGTTTGGGATGGTCATGCTGTTGATCATGGCGGCCCAACTCTCGCTCCAGCCGCGGAACGTCGTGCTCGCGGGGGTGTTGGCGACGCTGTCGATGGAGTTCTTCCAGTACGGGCACGGCTGGACCATCTGGGACGGCGGAGAGGTCGCGCTGTTCGCGGCGTCCACCGCGATGTTGTTCGCCGCCGCTGCGGGGCTCGGGCTCTACGTGCCGTCGCGAATCCAAACCTTGCTCCGCAAGATCACGACGGAGCAGGCCGCGCGCGCCCGGCTTGGGCGCTACTTCTCCCCCTCGGTCGTGGAGCGCATCACCGTTGGCGGACACGCCCCCGGCGGCTCCGAGGAGCGCGACATCACCATCCTCTTCTCCGACATCCGCGGGTTCACGTCGATGAGCGAGAAGATGACCAGCGCGCAGGTGGTCGCGCTGCTCAACGAGGTGCACGGGGTGATGGTGGACGTGCTGTTCCGGCACGGGGGCACCCTCGACAAGTTCATTGGCGACGGCATGATGGCGTGGTTTGGCGCGCCGCTCGGCATGGTGGACCACGCGACCTGCGCGGTGCGCTGCGCGCTCGAGATGCAGCAGGCGATCCAACAGATGAACGCACGGCGCGTCGCCCGGGGTGAGCTCCCCGTGCAGCTCGGGATCGGGATTCACTCCGGGCCGGCGATCGTCGGCGACATCGGCGCCGAGCACCGCAAGGAGTACACAGCGGTCGGGGACAGCGTGAACCTCGCGAGCCGGATCGAGGGCCTCACCAAGGCGCACAAGCAGCCCATCCTCGTGTCGGCCGCGACGCGCGGGGCCGCCGACGCCACCCTGCTCTGGACCGAGATGCCTCCTTCCCAGGTGAGCGGGAAGGCCGCGTTGATCACCACCTTCGCCCCCGCTTAGCCCGTGCTCTTCCTCCTCCTCGCCGGCTGCTCGCACCCCTCGCCGACAGACCCAACCAACACGGCGGTGTCGACCTGCGCGCTCGACGCCCCGGACCCCGTGCCGCTGCACCCCGACGGCACGCGGCTGCTCGACTCGGAGGGGCGCGAGGTCCTGCTCCGCGGCGTCAACGCCGGCGGGCGCTCGAAGTTCGCGCCGTACATGCCGTTCGAGTTCGAGGACGCGACGTTCGACGCCGCGCTTGGCGCCTACCTGGACAAGGCGGCTACGTGGGGCATCACCGTGCTGAGGGTCCCGTTCACGTGGGCGGCGCTCGAGCCAACCGAGGGCACCTACGACGACGCTTGGCTCGCCCGCTACGACGCGTTGGTCGACGGCGCCTGGGCCCGCGACATCGCCGTCATCGTCGACTTCCACCAGGACATCTACGGCGAGTACTACTGCGGTGACGGCTTCCCCGCGTGGACCGTCGATGCCGCCGGGGAGCCGCACCACGACTGCCCAGATTGGTCCTTCAGCTACTTCTCAGACGACGACGTCTCGGCGGCCTACGACGACTTCTGGTCCGACGCCCGGGGCACGCGCACCAAGCAAGCGGCCACTTGGGCGTTCCTCGCCGCGCACTACGCTGATCACCCCGGGGTAGTCGGCTACGAGGTGTTCAACGAGCCAGGCTGGGGCTCGGCCGAGAAGGCGGATTGGGCCGTCGACGTGCTCACGCCGTACTACACTGACCTCGCGGCCAGCATCGGGGACATCGACCCGGACGCGCTCGTGTTCTTCGACGCGACCGGCATCGACGCCGTCACGCTGAACACCGAGCTCAAGCGCCCGGAGGGCGAGAACCTGGTGTTCGCGCCGCACTTCTACGACGCCGCTGTGTTGGCAGGCGGCAGCTCGCCGAGCGTAGACGTTGGCTCGTCCCTGCACCAGTGGGCCAACGTTGGCGAGGATTGGCAAGTCCCGGTGCTGCTCGGCGAGTACGGGGTGGACGCCGACCTGCCGGAGGCGGTGGAGTTTATGCAGGAGCACTACGCCGCGCTCGACGACGAGCGGATGAACGGGACGTGGTGGGAGTACAGCGTGTCGTGGGAGAATTGGAACGGCGAGGACTTGAGCATCGTGGACGGCGACGGCGAAGAGCGGCCCGGCGTCGTGGACGTGCTGGCGCGCCCGGTGCCGCGGGCCGTCGCGGGCACAGGCGTGCGGTACGCGTTCGCGGACGGCGCGATCGTGCTGGACTTCGTGCCGGCGGACGGCGTGACCGAGATCACGCTGCCAACGCGGGCCGGGGGTGAGTGGGGCGGGGCGGCCAACGCAGCGGTCACGGGGACGGGCGCGTGCGCGGACGTGCGCGGAGACAGGGTCTACGTGCAGGCCTACGAGGGGGCCGAGGCGGTGCACTTGGTGGTCGGGCAGTAGCCGGGGGAGTAGTATGCACGCGAAACCAACCCTCCCGGGAGCCCTCGTGCGAAACGTCCCCTGCTTGTGCGCCCTCGTCCTCCCTGCGTTCTTCGCCTGCACCGGGCCGGGCGACTCCGGCAGCACCGGTGACAACTCCGGCGACAACTCCGGTGACAACGGCGGCGACAACGGCGGCGGGGGCGACTGCGGCGACTTCAACGGCGGCGTCGGATCGGTGCTCTCGTACGAGTACACGGACGAGTACTCCCAGCAGAACGGCGTCTCCGGTGGCTTCGACGTCACGTTCGACAGCTACGACGCCGCCACGGGCGCGGCGGTGTACACCAGCACCGCGGAGACCGACACGGCCCAGTCCACCAGCACGAGCACCTCGGTGCAGAACCTGGAGTGCCGGTCGGACGGCCTGTACGCGATCTCGACCACCGTCGACTACGTCGTCAACGCGGGCGGGCAGCAGTTCACCGGCACCACCACCACCACCTACGACCCCGCCGCGCTCCTGCAGCCGCTCACCCTCGACGTCGGCTCGACGTGGGACAGCAGCTTCGAAGGCACGACCACCGACTCGATGGCCGGCTCGCAAGACTTCAGCTTCTCGCAGGCCGCCGAGGTGGTCGCCGCGGAGTCCGTCACCGTCCCCGCCGGCACCTACGACAGCCTGAAGGTCACCTACTCCCCGAGCAACGGCTCCCCCAGCAACGCGTGGCTGGCCGTCGGGGTCGGCACTGTGAAGACCGACGCCAGCGAGCTCGTCTCCGTCCAGTAGCGGCTCCTATGGCTGCTCGTCCGGGCACTTCCCGTACCGGTCGCGGCAGCCGATCACCCTGAGCTCGACCTTGGCGACCCCCGCGTCGATCATGTCGAGCCGGCGGGCTGCCCGCTGCGCCAGGTCGATGATGCGCCCCTTCGTGTACGGCCCCGGTCGTTCACGACAACACGCACGCTGCGCCCAGTGTCCACGCGGGTCACCTCCAGGACCGTGCCGAACGGGAGCGTGGGGTGCGCGGCGGTGCGCCGCCCGGGCCGAAAGGGGTCCCCAGACGCGGTCGGGTGGCCCGCCAGCTCCCTTCCGTACCAGCTCGCGGTGCCCGACTGCAACACTGGGTGCGCGCACCCAACCAGGCCAACGAGCGCGAGGGCGAGCCCGAGCCGCGTCACTTGGCGGGCTCGCGCTGGACGACGAACGCCAGCTGCTTGCCGTCCGGGCTCAGCGCCAGCCGCTTGATCGCCCCCCCCACCGAGGGCAAGTCCGCCAAGAGCTCCCAGCTCGCCCCCGACCGCCACCGGAGCAGCTGGGTGCCGTGCGCGGCCAGCAGCGACCCGTCGCCGACGACGCGGAAGTCCTCGCTCCGCATGTCCTCGGGCTCCCCCGCCCGGTTCGGGGGCGTCCCTACCAGCCGTGTCGGCGTCGCCTCGCCCAGCGCGATGCTCTCGATCCCCCACGCCGACGCGTCGTGCTTGTCCACGAAGTACAACCGCCCGGCTGCCGCGCCGAGCGAGCGCCCGACGTCGGCCGCGACAGGGGCGAGCTTGCCCGTCGCCAGGTCTGCCAAGGCGAGCGCGTGGGGTGGCTCTCCCCCGGGGCCGACGATCACGACGGCGACGTGCCCCGCGTCCACCCAAGCGTGGTAGCCCACGCGGCGAACGCCAGGCAGCACGTTGGCCTGCGCAGCGCCGTCGGGCCCGTAGCGCCACAGCTCCTGCGACTCAGTGTAGGGCTCGACCGCGGCATCCGGCGCCCCGACCCGCACGGCGGAGAACCCGCTCGCCAACGGCGTCGGCGAGAACTCTGCCTCGGGCGTCGTGGTCACCCGCGTCGACGTGTTGGCCACCAGGTCGTACCGGTACACCTCGGTCGGCCCGCCCGCCCCGTCGGCGACGTAGTACAGCGCGCGGCCATCCGGCGAGAAGGCCGGCTGGTTGTCGTACCCAGCGCGCGCCGTCAGGTTCCTCGGGACGCCGACCCGGCCTGCCGCCAGGTCGACGTCGACCAGGAACACGTCCGAGTCGGGCGGGGGGTCAGCAGCGAGCGCGAGACAAGCGGTGAGCAGCATCGCACCGAAGTATCCGCGCGGGGATAGGCCCGCGCTCCCAGGACCCCCATGACCCCGCTCCGCTTCAGCCCCGCCCTCCTCCTCGCCGCCTGCACCGGGAAAGGCGTGGACGACACCGGCGCCGCCTTCGACCCCACCGCGGTCTCGCTCACCCAAGTCACCGTTGGCGACCTCACGTTCGACGCGCGCGTGGCCGGCCCCGAGGACGGCGAGCTGGTGCTGCTCCTGCACGGGTTCCCCGAGACCTCCTACGAGTGGCGCGACCTGCTCCCCGCGCTCGGCGGCGCCGGGTACCGCGCCGTGGCGCCTGACCAGCGCGGCTACTCGCCGGGCGCTCGGCCCACGGACGTCTCCGCCTACACCATCGACCAGCTCGACGCGGACGTGATCGGGATCGCCGACGCCCTCGGCGCGGACACCTTCCACGTCGTCGGCCACGACTGGGGGTCCGCGGTCGCTTGGACCGTCGCCGCCGCCTACCCCGAGCGCGTGCAGACGCTCACCGCCGTCAGCGTCCCCCACGTGGACGCGTTCTCGGCCATGTTGGCCGACCATGACTCTTGCCAATACGCCGCGTCGTCCTACTTCGACTTCTTCGTGACCGACGCCGCCACGGACTACTTCGTCAACAACGACGCCGCGCAGCTGCGCGCGATCTACGAGGGCATCCCCGAGGACGCCGTCGACGCGTACGTGACTGCGCTGGGGTCCGAAGAGGCGATGGACGGCGCGCTGAATTGGTACCGCGCGAACGTCGAGGACCGCAACTTCACGAGCCCGCCGATCGGCCCGACCACGGTGCCAACGCTGTTCGTGTGGAGCGACGCCGACGACGCCATCTGCCAGGACACCGCAGAGCTGACGGCGTCCTACGTCACCGCCGACTACCGCTACGAGGTGTACCCCGACATCCCCCACTGGGTCGCCGACACCGCCGGCGAAGCGCTCGCCGCGGACGTGTTGGAGTGGGTGGGGGGGTGACTATCCTGGGATTGGGATGGTCAGCACCCCGCCGCCCGGCGCCGCACCATCGCAATCTCCTGGCCCGCCCAGGATGATGTCCCCGACCCCGTCGCCGTCGACATCGTCCGAGACTGCGACGCGGTAACCGAACGCGCACTGCGCCTGCGTGGAGAGCGCCCCGAGCGGCGCTTCATCCAGCGTGTTCGTCGAGCCAAAGTTGACCAGAGAGCCAGGCCAGATAACGGCGTAGGACGTGCTGATTGAGCCGTAGTGGGAGACTGGCAGGAACGTCTCCTCGCGGCCGTCGTCGTCCAAGTCTCCGAGGTTCGCCACGGCGTACGCGAGCGAGTCTGCTCCGTAGTCAACCGACGAGGTCGCGTCGTCGACGACCTGGAGGGGGTTGGCGGCCAAGTGAGTGTACACATTTAGGAGAGCGTTGTTGTGAATTGCGGCGAGGTCGTTGTGCCCATCACCATCCACGTCGCCGACCACAAACGCATCCTCGCGGTCCGCGGCCCCCGACGAAGAGCGCGTGAGCCGGAAGATCGCATCGTCGGGCAGGGTAGGGTTCAACAGCCCGCCAGGCAAGATCACCGCGACGTCGCCGCTCTCCGACGCCACCATGTAGTCGTCGAGGCCGTCCCCATCTTCGTCCCCCGCGGCCGAGAGCTCCACCCCGAGGTGGCCTCCCGAGTAGTAGCCCGAAACCTGCAAGTCGCCGTCTGAGAGACGGAGCTCGCCGGCGATGCTCGCGAAGCCCGCCAACCTACCCGCCGCTGCAGTTTCTCCATTGGTAGCAAAGGGCGCCGAGACGGCTATCCAATCGCTCCCGTCTCCGAACACGTCGCCCAAGAACCCGGTCCCGTGCCCACTGTAACTGAAGTCCTCTTCGCCGGAGACCGCCCCCAACGCCGCCTCGTCGGGGGTGAGGGACGACGACGCGCCCAACGCGCCTCCGCTCACGAGCCAGGTGTGTCCCCTCCGGCTCACCCCGTAGCCGTCGGCGCCAACGAGGAAGTCCGGCACCCCGTCGCCGGAGAGATCGGCGCCGCCGTGCACGGAAGCCCCGAGAAACCACTCTTCGCCGCCCGCCACAAGGCTCTTCGCGACGGCCGCCGGGCCCCCGCCTCCGCCGTCAAGTAGGTATACCTTGCCGCCGAGCGTGTAGGTCCCCGACTCGAACAGCGCCACCCCCAGGTACTCAGCCCGTCCGTCGCCATCGACGTCGCCGAGCGCGCTCACGCGGTAGCCCAGCTCGTCCCCCGCGCTCTCCCCCACCCAAGCCGTCCCGCCGTACTCCAGCGTAGCCGTCCCAAGCTCCCCGTCGCAGTCGTTGTCAGTGTACCCGTTCGCCCACGTCTCCTCTGCGCCCGGAAACACGGCGGGGTCCGCGTCGTCGCAGTCCGGCCCACCAGCCGCCTCGCCGACGACCCCGTCACCATCGAGATCGTCCGCGTCACCGCCCGAGCAGTCTTGGTCAATCCCATCGTACGGGACCTCCTCGGCGCATGGAAAGGCCGCGGGGTCAAGGTCGTCGCAGTCGTCGCCGCCGGCCGGCGCCCCCGCGTGTCCGTCTCCGTCGGCGTCCACCAGGTCATAGCCGTCGCAGTCCTGGTCCACCCCGTCGTAGGCGACCTCGTCCGCCCCGGGGAACGCGTGCACGTCGGAGTCGTCGCAGTCGTCCGCCCGGTTGGTGTAGGTCGTCGCGGGCGCCGCGCAGGCGACGACAACCGTGAGCGGGTCGCCGTACCCATCCCCGTCAGCGTCCGTGTACCAGCTGAGCCCGTCGACCGGGTCGTCATCCACGTGCCCGTCGCAGTCCTGGTCGACGCCGTCGCACGTCTCCTCGGCGTCTGGCGAGACCGATGCGTCGCCGTCGTCGCAGTCGTCTTCGTACACGAAGCTGTCACCGTCGTGGTCGATGAGCTCGGCCCGCCGCTCGAGGTAGCCCTCGCGGTCGAGGAGACAGCCGGCAATCCAAAGGAGCGAATACATGTTGAGCACCCGTCGCATCGTACCACGCCGAGCCACGCGCTTCAGCTACTGCCGGGAGCCGGAGCTCCCGCCGGGGGTCGGCGCCGCTGGGGGGCAGCCAAGCGACTGCAAATGTCGCGAATTCAGACCCACGTGGGGTCAAGTGTCGCCAGGCGGCGTAGGACGAGCCCGGCTGCGAGCCTACCCAGTGCCTGGGGCGACGCGCCACGCAAAGTATCGGCGTTCAATCATCATCGTGAGGCCCACACCGCCGGCCCGCCCCGCGACAGGGGGGCCGCACCGGGCCGCACCCCTGCCTGCCGCGACTTTTGACCCCCGCTGGCCCCCGAACTGCGACTTTTGACCCCCGTTGCCCCCCGCGCCGCCAGCACCCGTGGCGTCGTCACGGCTTTGGATCGTCGCGCCCGCACCTGAACAAGGACTGGTCACCCCAGTTCCACCTTCCGTTGCCCGAGTCGTCCGACCATCCCGCCGACGTATTCGCTCGAGCACGTGACCTTCTTCAGCTCCCCGCAGCGGCTGAGCCGCGGCGGGGCCCGTGGATCGACTCGCCCACAGCCAGCGTACCACGCCATGACCTGCTCGCGGCCCCCGACCCCGGTCAAGTCAACCGGAGCTCCAGCGTCGAGGGTGAGCTCAACCACCGCGGGCGAGGGCCCAGCGACTTTGGTCCGCTCAGGCGCGGGCGCCAAACCGACCGCCTCGACTGCGACGGTGTACTCCCCGACCGGCAAGCCGTCGACACGCAAGTCGCCATTCTCCCAGGTGTGAAGCACCAAGGGTCCGGGGAGGCTCGGGCTCTCCAAGGTGACCGTGGCGCCCGCCACGCCCAAGCTGAAGCGATCACGCACCGAGAGCGTGAGATGACCCCCGGGACTGGGGATCTCACGAAGGGGCTGCCAGGGTACGGTACCGCACGCCTGGATCACCCCCCCGGCCCCACCCGCGCCCAGTCCAACCCAAACCGGGCGAGGTATTTTCGGAGCCGGTCCGCGTCGTTCACCGACGTGCGCTCCTCGCGCGAGACCGCGAACAGCTGCCGGCCGGCGTCGGAGAGGGAGCGAGCTTGGGCGCAGACCGCGAGCACGTCCGCGAGCTGTACGCGGTCGAAGCGGTCCATCGGTGTTGGGCCCAGGACCTCGTCGACGCGGGAGCGCGCTGGCGCCTTGTGCCAACGCGCGACCAGGCGGCCAAGCTCGGCCTCCACCGTTGGGAGGTCGATGCGGCCTCCGGGTGCGAGCGTGGCCATTCGGGTGATCGCAGCGTTCAGGTCCCGGAAGTTCGCGGGCCAGGTGGCCTCCGGCGTGGTGGCGAACGCGAGGAAGCGAGCATTGGCCTCGCGGTTGAACCGGACTTGGTTGCCGGTCGCTTGCCGCCAACGCTCGAGCTCAAAGTCGAGGTTGGGCTCGATGTCCTCGGGCCGCTCACGCAAGCCAGGGAGCGTGTAGGTCCAGGTGTCGATGCGCGCGAGCAGGTCCTCGCGGAACCGCCCCGCGCCAACGTCGGCACCCAAGTCCCGGTTGGTCCCGGCCAGCAACTGGAAGTCGCTCTCGACCTCCTTGTCCCCGCCGACGGGCAAGAACCGCTTCTCCTCGATGGCTCGCAGCAGCATGGCTTGCTCGTCGAGCCCAAGCTCGCCGATCTCGTCGAGGAACAGGCAGCCCCCCGCCGCCGCGAGCAAGAGCCCCGGCCGGGCCCGGTCCGCGCCGGTAAACGCACCCCGCGCGTGCCCGAAGAGCGCGCTCATGGCGGTGTCCCCTCGCAGCGTCGCGCAATTCACCTCGACCAGCGGGCCGGCCAACTGCCGCCGTGCGCGCTTGAGCGCGTAGACTTGGCGCGCGAGGTGAGACTTCCCCGCGCCGGTCGGCCCGGCCAACAGGATCGGCGCGCGGGAGGAGCCCGCCACGTGCTCGATCTCCTCGATCATCCTGTTGAACGCGACGTTTCGCGTCGCGATCCCGGACTTTAGGAGCCCCTGCCCTTCTCGCTGGACCGCCGCGAACCGCGCCGCGATCCGGTCGTAGCGGGCCAAGTCGAGGTCGATCACGGCGGGCGTAGTCGGACGTCCGCGGCTGGGGGGCGAGCTCTGGAGCAGCTTCCCGGGGATGTGGTGGGACTCGGTGAGCAGGAACAGGCAGATCTGCGCGACGTGCGAGCCGGTGGTGATGTGGACCAGGTACTCCTCGTCGTCGGGGCGGAACGGGTACGCGCGGACGAAGTCGTGCAGCGCACCGTAGACCTCCTGGAAGTCCCAGGGGTCCGCGATGTCCAGGCGGTGCAGCCGCACCGTGGTGTCGGGGGAGAGCCGCGCGATGTCGGTCTGGACCGTCTCGGCCTGGGCGCGGAAGCTGCCCGGGTGCAGGAGCTCCAGCCGGGTGACCGCGAGGTCCTCGGCCTCGAAGATCGAGACCGTCGGCCGCCACCGCGTCCACCGCCGAGCGCCCGCGGCGGTGTCCAGGGTCGTGCCCAAGAGGCCGAGGATGACTTTATTCATCTGTATACATAACGCGCTATCCATATCGCATCCGGAACGGGCACCCAAAAACTACACCGGTAGAACCATGGTCGCCGGCGTGGCACGGCGCGTGCGATTAGGGGCTGCGGAGGTTCTCATGTACGTTCACATCCCCGCCCCCAAGGGCATCATCAAGGCCTGGACCCAGGGCGTGCAGCTCGAGGAAAAGGCCGCGGCTCAGCTCCGGAACACCGCGGGCATGCCGTTCATCCACAGCCACATCGCCGTGATGCCGGACGTCCACATGGGCCTCGGGGCGACGGTTGGGTCCGTCGTTCCGACGCACCGGGCGATCATCCCCGCCGCGGTGGGGGTGGACATCGGCTGCGGCATGATGGCCGTGCAGACGTCGCTGACCGCCAACGACCTGCCCGACTCGCTCGCCGCGGTGCGGAACGCCATCGAGGTGGCCGTGCCCCACGGCCGGACCCACAACGGCGGGCGGGGCGACCGTGGCGCCTGGCACGACGTCCCGGCGGCCACCGCGGAGCTCTGGAAGGCCGAGCTGGCCACCGGCTACGCCCGGATCCAGGACAAGCACCCGCGGCTCGGCCAGGGCAACTGTGTGAACCACCTTGGCACGCTCGGCACCGGCAACCACTTCATCGAGCTCTGCCTCGACGAGGCGAACAACGTGTGGATCATGCTCCACAGCGGGTCGCGGGGCGTAGGCAACCGGTTCGGCAGCTACTTCATCGAGCTGGCGCAGAAGGAGATGACGCGGTTCTTCGTTACCCTGCCCGACCGCGACCTCGCGTACCTGGCCGAGGGCACCGACCACTTCAACGACTACGTCGAGGCCGTGGGCTGGGCCCAGGGCTACGCGCGGCGCAACCGGGAGCTGATGATGGCGGCGGTGGTCCGGGCGCTCGCGAGCGAGCTGCCCGAGTTCACGCTCGGGGCCACCGCGGTGAACTGTCACCACAACTACGTCGAGCGGGAGCACCACTTCGGCGCCGACGTGTGGGTGACGCGGAAGGGCGCCGTCCGGGCGCGGGTCGGCGATCTCGGGATCATCCCGGGGTCGATGGGCACGCGGTCGTACATCGTCGCGGGCAAGGGCAACCCGGACTCGTTCTGCTCGTGCAGCCACGGCGCCGGGCGGGTGATGTCGCGGACGGCTGCCAAGAAGATGTTCACCCTGGAGGACCAGGCCCGGGCGACCGAGGGGGTGGAGTGCCGGAAGGATGCCGACGTGATCGACGAGATCCCGATGGCCTACAAGTCGATCGACGCCGTGATGGCCGCGCAGGCGGATCTGGTCGAGATCGTCCACACGTTGAAGCAGGTCGTCTGCGTGAAGGGGTGATGTCATGATCGAGATCGACGGCTCCATGGGAGAGGGCGGGGGCCAAGTCCTCCGCACCTCGTTGTCCCTCGCGATGGTCACCGGGCAGCCGGTCACCCTCTCCAACATCCGCGCAGGCCGGGGCAAGCCCGGCCTGCTCCGGCAGCACCTCACCGGCGTGCGCGCCTCGGCCGAGATCTGCGACGCCGTCGTGCAAGGCGACGTCCTGGGCTCGACCCGGGTGGTGTTCACCCCGGGGGCGGTGCGCGCTGGCGACTACCGCTTCGCGATTGGCTCGGCGGGCAGCACGGGCCTGGTCCTCCAGACCCTGCTCCCCGCGCTGTCGGTCGCGAGCGCGCCGTCGACGGTCACGGTGGAGGGCGGCACCCACAACAGCGGGTCGCCCCCGTTCCCGTTCCTGGACCGGGCGTTCGCGCCGCACGTTGGCGTTCAGCTCGAGCTCGTCCGCTGGGGCTTCTACCCGGCGGGCGGGGGCGAGCTCCGCGCGACCATCACGCCGGGCCAGTACCCGGTCGACCGCGTGGAGCGCGGCCCGATCCGCGAGGTGCACGCGCACGCCGCGATCTCGGGCATCTCGCACCGGATCGGCCACTGCACCCTCGGCGCGTTGAAGCACGCGCTGGACCTCGACCGGGACCACATCCACTTCCACCAGGTGCCGGACCCCGTCGGGCCTGGGCTCGCGTGTTGGCTCGAGGCGCGCTTCGACAGCGGCGTGGCCATCTTCACCGCGTTCGGCGAGCGCCGCGCGAACGACGGCCTCGCAGACCAAGCCTTGGCCCAGCTCCGCGCGTGGGAGGCCGAGGACGTGCCCGTGGACGAGCACCTCGCGGACCAGCTGATGCTGCCTTTGGCCCTGTTCGGGGGGCGCTTGCGCACAGGCCCGCTCTCGCTGCACAGCCGCACCAACCTGCAGGTGATAGACCGGTTCTTGCCTGGGCGCGTGCGTGATGCCGGCGGGGGCTTGATCGTCGCGGGGTGACCGTCGTGTCGGGCGGCGGGCCAGCCCGGGCGCTGCGCAGGGGGCCGACGGCGTGGCACAGCGCGTGCTGTGTCGTCGGGCAGAGGTCCGATGCCCAACCCCCTCCGCAAGCTTGCCTCCGCCCTCCTCCTCGCGCTCTCCGCTGGGTGCAAGCACCAGTACGTCGCGATCCCCGGTGCTACGGCCGTGCTCGACCAAGAGTGGCCCGAGTTCGTCGAGACCACGGCGCCCACGATCACCGTGGTCGGCGACCCGGCGCTCACGGTCGGCGGCAGCGTCACGCTCGACGTCGACGTCACCGGCGTCACGCAGCTCGCGACGACCGGGCTCTACATCACCGGCCCCGAGTTCTACGGGCACTGGGTGTACCCGCTGAGCGCGGACGAGCTCGCAACCGGCATGGCGAGCGTCGACGTGTACGCGCTGGACGAGCAGCCCACCGGCGCGTGGTGCGAAGAGCAGTCCGACGACGGGACCGGGGACCCGTCCTGCGCGCAGGAGGCGGACGACGGCGTGACGGAGCTGGACGTGTTCCCGACGAGCGAGGGCGACATCGGCTACCCGGCCTTGGCGCCGATCACCCTCCCGCCCAAGTCGGACGGCGGCTCCACCGACTCCTGCTCGGACTTCACCTACGACGACTGCTGCGGGGGCAGCGGCGGGATCCAGGCCATCGAGTGCTACATCGATCCCGCCTGCGACTGCCCCTACCCGGCTGGCAACACCGGGACCAACGGCGACGGGCTGTCCATTTGCGCTTGCGCGGGCTGATCGCTTCGGGTGGTGGGCAGGGGGCCAGCCCCGTCACCAGGTCGACGGGCACGCGTCAGAGTCGATCCCTCCCTCGGAGTCCAGGCAGTCGCACTCGAACCCGGTGAAAAGCCAAACGGACTCGCCGCCTGCCCCTTCCCCGTCGCAGCACCACACCTCGTCACAGCCATTGCACGAACAGCTTGACTGTCCCGGCGGCAGGTCGCAAACGACCGGAGGTGGCGGGCACGGGCCGGCGTCGCGCCCGACACAGGCACTCAGGGCGGCGACCAAGAGCAGGGGAACGTAAACCACTTGGAGACCCTATCCGTCAGTAGGCGACCGGGCACGCGTCGCGGTCAATCTCTCCGTCGCCGTCCAGACAGTCGCAATCCAGCGCGGTGTAGACCCAGATTGCCTCCTCCTCGTACTTTCCCCTCGAGCACTCCCAAATTTCCCCACAGCCGTCACAGGCGTAAAAATCCTGGCCAAACGGGACATTGCAGGGCACAGGAGGTGGTGGGCACGGGCCATCGTCGCCACCAAGACAGCCTGTGAGCACGAGGACCACAAGGACTCTGAGGGCGGGGCCTGTGAACCAGTTGGCCTGCTCCATCAGTAGGTCACCGGGCACGCATCGGAGTCAATCCCCCCTTCGGCGGTCAGGCAGTCGCACTCGAACCCGGTGTAGAGCCAAACGGACTCGCGCCCGAGTCCCTCGCCCTGACAAAGCCACACCTCGTTACAGCCGTTGCAAGCATTAAAGTACTGTGAGGGCGGCAGGTCGCAAACAACTGGGGGAGGTGGGCAGGGGCCATCGTCGCGTCCGACACAGGCACCGAGGACGGCGACCAAAAGTAGGGCAACGTACGCCACTTGGCCGGCCCTATCGGTCAGTAGGTGACCGGGCACGCGTCGCGGTCGATCTCACCGTCGCCGTCCAGACAGTCGCAATCCATCGCGGTGTAGACCCAGATTGCCTCCTCCTCGTACTTTCCCCTCGAGCAGTGCCAAATTTCCCCACAGCCGTCACAGGCGTGAAAATCCTGGCCAAACGGGACATTGCAGGGCACTGGAGGGGGCGGGCACGGGCCGTCGTCGCCACTCGGACAGCCTGTGAGGAGGAGCACTAGGAGCACGGGAAGTAGTCCAGCTGGCACCCCGACGCCGTGAACGTAAACGACGCCCCGATCTCCCCCTCTGTCGAGATGTCGCACGAGATCGTCAACGACTGGTCGTGGCCCGTGCCATCCTTGGAGCAGCTGGCGCAGGGCTCAACCACCAGGCCGTCGGGGTTGTCGTAGTCGCCGGACGCGCGCGGGCGCGCGGCGTGTCGCGGCAGGCCGAGCCTCGCCCGCTCTGCGCAGACCCAGCGCTGGCCAGCAGCGTCGAAGCAGCAGTCCCACGAGCAGTGCCCTCCCCCGAGCCAGCAGCTGGCCGCGATCGGGAGGATGCGAAGGTACTGACTCGCCATGTCGTGCTCCGTGAAGTGGACCGCGTCGAGAAAGGTAGTGTGACGCGCTCCACATCAGGTAACGCAACCGGCCCCCCAGCTTGTAATGAAGCGTACCAAAATCGCGGTCGGGCCGGTTCGACCTCCAGCCTGCCGTCGTCGTGCAGCTGCCCTGCTCCCCCTCCACCCCGCCCTCACCCCGGGCAATAGCGCCGGTTCTCGAAGATCGTGCACGGGTCGATCAAGCTCGCCCGATAAATACCCACGGTCTCCTCGTCGAACTGCATGCGCCACGCTTGCTCGTGGTCGCCGTCGAGGCCGATGATCGCGGAGCGCGCGGGGTCTTCCGGATCCCCGTTGCTGCAGTGGGGGAACGCGATGAGCACCCGGTCGTCGCCGAACCGCTCGACCCCGCCCCACACGACCTCGTCACACCCCTCCTCCGCGTAGGGCCAGAGGATCTGCGCCGTGAGCGCGCTCGGGTCGAGCTCGTACTCGATCACGCGCGTCTGCACGTCCCCTTCCCGGTCCGGCCCGTTGTCGAACACCAGGAGCTTGTCCCCGTCGGGCTCGGGGTCGTGTTGCCCCTCGGGCCAGTCGCCGGCGATCGCCTCCCCGGCGTCGTCCAACAGCGTGAAGTCCTGCTGGAGGACCCACGCGACGTCCCCGCTCACCCGGTCTACGCACATCAGCGCATCGGCGTCGCGGAGGCTCACGAGCAGGTTGCAGCCCGGCCAATCGACCTCGACCGCCGCGTTGGCGTGGAACAAGTCCGAGTCCTCGAAGTTGGGGACCAGCACGCCTTGCTCTACGGCCTCGGCGGTGGTCCACGACCAAGCCAGCTCGCCGTCCATGGTCCAAGCTCCGACCCAGTGTCCGTGGTAGTCGGTGCCCTCGTAGACGTCGTCTGTGAGCGTCAACGTGATGACGGAGCCGTCCGCCGCCTCCCGGGCTTGGTGGTGGTAGCTGTGGGACGTAGGAGCCCGCGGCGCCTGCCAGAGCTGGTCCCCGTCCAACGAGAGTTGGGTTGGGTAGACCCCGTAGCCGCCCCCGTACATGACGGTGTCGTCCCCGAGCCACGAGCTGTCAACGTCCCCCTTCGCGTCGTCCCCGAGCCAGGTGGACCAACGCAGGCGGCCCTCGGCGTCCGTGATCACCACCTGCTGCTGGTTGGACTCCAGCCCGTCGACGAACACGTTGAACAGCACGTAGCTGTCGTTGAGCTCCACCGGGTCGCCCGTCACGGTCACGTCCGGGAGCGGGTGCTCGTCGACCGACGTGGTAGCGCCCACGGTGCTCAGCCGCCCGCCATCGTTGCTGACGCTGCACCGGTAGGCTTGGTCCGCGAGCAGCCCGCGGAACCGGACGACCTCGCCGGCCCGGGCCACCGTGTCCCGGGTGTGCTCGTCGCCCCCGCCCCGGCAGGTCACCGTGACCGTCTCGCCGTCCCACGCGTCCACGTCGAGATCCACGGTGTGCGCGGTCACCCCGGCTACGTCAACGGCGGGCCCGGGGAGGGCGACGTCCCCGGCGCTCCACCACTGGTCGAGCCCGAAGGGGTCGTCCTCCACCGGCGGCAGGCCCGGCGCGAGGACCAGGCCCCCGCGCGTGCACCCCGACACGAGGGTCAACAGCAGGCAAGCGCGCAGCACACGCGAGGGTAACCGACCAAACCCTGCGCTGCGCTGCGCGCGCAGCTCGAACTACGGGCTGGTGACGGTGGTCAACTGCAGGTCCAGCCCCGTCTGCGACGTCTCACCGGTGACGACGCGCCCCGTCTCGCCCATGGACGCGACCGGCTCGTTCACCTCGTTGATCAGCCCATCGCCGTCCGTGTCCGCGTACGCCCACAGGTACGTGAGCGTGTTGGCCGGCACCTCGACGTGGTACGACAGGCTGTCGGACGCCGCCAAGTCCGCGGTGGTCCACGAGACCGTGTCGTACCCGCCCGCCAGGTCACCGACGCCGATCTGCTCGTCGGGCCGGTACTTCAGCGCGGAGAGGTACACCCCACCCCACGTCGACCAGTCGGAGTCGCTCGTGAGCGTGCCGGACAGGGAGATGAACGGAACGACGGTGGGGTGGTGGTCGCCGAACGGGATCAGCACGTTGATGTCGTTCAGGTCGGCGGTGCCGACGGTGACCGGGTTCGCGTCCTCGTCATCGGCGTTCACGTACGCGCCCCAGCGGTCCGCGGGGTCGATGAGCCCGTTCACGTTGCTGTCCCACGCGCCGAGCACCTGCATGTCGCCGAGGTTCTGGCAGGTGACGATCGAGTAGGCATCCTCGGTGCCCGTGTTCGTCGCGGTCGGCGTGAAGCGCGTCGCGTAGTACGGCCCGTAGTTCCCGGTGTCGTACAGCATCACCGCGACGTCCCCCTCCAGGTAGGACGTGCCGATCGTCGCGGTGCCGTTCACCGCCACCGTGTCGCACCCGCCGCCGCCCCCGCTGTTCGGGTCCCAGTAGGGCACCATCACCGTGATGTCGACGCCGGTGACGGTCTCGCCATCGGCCGCGTAGACCTCGCTCGCGTAGGCTGCCGTGGGCTCGTTCGTCCCGATGAACCCGTCGCCGCCCTGGTCCACGCTCGCGTACAGGTAGATGCTGTCGATGTCGTCTGCGTCGATCGCGATGTCGTACGCGTCCCCGCCGGGCGCCGGGGTCACCGTCGGCGACTGGATGACGTCCGACCCGTAGTGGACCTGGTACCCCTCCTCGTCCAGCTGGTACGCACCGACGAACACCGAACCGAACGGGTAGCCGCCATACGTCTCCTCCCAGTCCATGACGGTGAGGTCACCGGACTCGTCGGTCGTGTAGAGCTCGAGGTACACCTTCCCGGTCACGGTGCCGTGCACGCCGGGGTCGGGCTCCGTGTTGGTGTCACTGTCCGAGTCGCTGTCGGTGTCCGAGCTCGTGTCGTCGCTGTCGGGCTGGCTGTCGTGCCCGATCGCGGTGTCGGAGTCGTCCTCCCCCTTGTCGTGGGTGCAGCCGACCAGGGCGATGGCCCCGAGGGAGGCGAGGGCGAGGGGGATGAGGGTCCGGAAGGTGTGCATGGGTGCTCCTGCGATGCAGACTACAGGCCGCCCGTCTCGGAGTCAACGCAGCGGACACCCTATTCTAGACTGTCACATTCGACAATGGCGCCGGCCTGGTCCCCGTCGACGCAGGAAGCGAGCCCGCTCCCGGCGAATTCGAAGGCACACGCCTCGTCGAGCGACCACGGGGATAAGGGGCCCGATGCTCGCCCTCCTGCTCCTCGCTTCGCCCGCCCACGCCATCGCGTTCGGCGGCTCCTTACTGCTCGGCCCCGCCGTGACGCTGCCGGCCAGCGTCACGACGACCACCACGGGCCCGCTTGGCGCGGAGCGCGAGGAGACGGTGCAGTTCCACCCGGGGGTCGGCCCGCTCGCCGAGCTGCAAGTAGAGCTCGGCGACCGCTTCATCTCGGCGCTCGCGGTGCAGTACTCGAACACGCCGATCAGCGCGGACTCCGATGGCACCCACGTGACCGGGCGAGAGGGCGTGATCCTCGCCGGGTACCGGTTCACGTTCGACCTCTTCGGCCGGAGCGGCAAGCACGCGGTGAGCCCCTACGTCGGCGTCGGCACGCTGTTCGGCGTCAGCGCGCTCTCGGTCTCGGCGTCCAACGACGTGGACAGCGCGGTGTCCGAAGGGACGGCCTTGACGCTCGAGTTGGACGCGACCCTCGGGGCCCACTGGCGCTTGAACGAGCACCTGGGGCTGAGAGGGGAAGTGGCAGTCAGCACCTACGGCGGGCTCGGGGCGATCGAGCCCCGCGTCGGCGCCTACGCGATGTTTTAGCCATGCGCGTGGAGATTTGGTCCGACGTCATCTGCCCCTGGTGCGGCATTGGGCAAGCGCGCCTGGACACCGCGCTCGCGGGCTTCGCCCACGCCGAGGACGTCGAGGTCGTGCACCGCGCGTTCCAGCTCGACCCCGCGTTCCCGGTGGGCACCACCACGCCCGTGCGCGAGATGCTCCGTGCCAAGTACCGGATGAGCGACGCCGATGTCCGCGCGACAGCGGCGCGGGTGGAGGGCATCGCCGCGGCGGACGGCCTCTCGCCGTACCGGGTGACCGACAACGTCGTTGGGAACACCCAGCTCGCGCACGAACTGCTGGCGTTCGCGCAGGAGCGCGGGGTTGGGCACGCCGCGTGGAAGGCGATGTACCGCGCGTACTTTGGGCAAGGCCGCGCGATCTTCGACGTGGACGCGCTCCTCGCCATCGCGGCCGAGGTTGGGCTGCCGGCGGACGACGCGCGCGAGGCGTTGAGCTCGCGGCGCTACCGTTCGCAGGTCGACGCAGACGCGCGGGAAGCCAAGGCGCTCGGGGCCACGGGCGTGCCGTTCGTGGTGATCGACCGCCGAGTTGGGATCTCCGGCGCGCAATCCGTCGCCACGTTCGCCGCCGGGCTCGAGAAGGGTTGGGCTGGGCGGGGGTGAGGGCTGGCGCCAAAACCTCCGTCGGCAGTTTTGGCACATCGTGTTCCAGAACCTCCGTCGGCAGTTTTGGCACATCGTGCCCCCGACGCCCACCCCCAAGACGCAATACCCAGCACCGATGCGCGCTGCCCTGCCTCCCCTCTCCGTGGTCCTCCTCCCCCTCCTCGCCTGCACCCCGGTCGCAGAGCCCGTCGCGTGCACCGACGACTCGCTGTCGACCTGCTTGGCCCCTACGCAGGGCGACGACTACTACGCTGACCAAGGCCAACGGTACTTCGACACCCTGGACGCGAGCGCGGACCCCGAGAGCGAGCCCACCTACTCGGAGCTCGTCGCGCGCTGGGAGTGGCCGCCTTGGCTGCTGCTCACCGGGTACGGGCGTGACCTGACGCTCGCCGTCGACGAGGTCGTGCTGGCCGTCTACCCGGGCACCACCGTGCCGGACCGCGACTGCCGCGCGTTCGACGTGCAGCCGTTTGGGCGGTGCCGCGTGACGATGGACTTCGACGGGCAGCCCTGCCCGATCTTCGAGGAGTTCACGTTCAACGACCAAGGCGAGGTCACGTTCGTCGAGGCGTGGTCGGACTTGCCGGGGATGTTCCCGAGCGACGACTCCGACCCGTGGGCAGAGGCCGACGGCGTAGCGCGGCTCTCCACGCGGATCCCCGGCCTTGGGAGCGCGACCGGGCGCATCGACCCCGGGAGCGACGCGATGGCCGACGTCGCCGCCACCGACGCCGACGTCGCGGAATTCGTCCGGCACACCGAGGACTTCTGGGGCACGTGGTCCGAGACGTACGAGGCCGCCGGAGACGACCTGTACGCGCGGGGCTGCGGCTGGACGACGCCGTAGTAGCTCCTTGCCCACCCGCCCCCTCCGCGCTAATCGCGGCGCGCCTGCGGAGGTGTGAGTGCGCGCGAGACTCCTGCTCGAAGATGGTCGCTCTTTTGAGGGCGAGGCGTTCGGAGCCGTCGCCACGCGGGTCGGCGAGGTCGTGTTCAACACGGCGATGACCGGCTACCAAGAGGTACTGACGGACCCCTCGTACACTGAGCAGATCGTCGTGATGACGACCGCGCAGGTCGGCAACTACGGGACGAACCGGGCGGACGCCGAGTCCGCCGGGATCCACCCCGCCGGGTTCGTCGCGCGCGAGTTCAGCCGCATCACGTCGAACTACACGTCGGACGTGACGCTTTCGGACGCGCTCATCGGCGCGGGCGTGCCGGCGATCCACGGGATCGACACGCGCGCGCTCGTGCGCCACATCCGCTCGAAGGGCGCGATGCGCGCCGGGATCTCGACCGAAGACGTGTCCGAGGACGCCCTGCGGGAGCGCATCTTCGCGTGGCCCGGGATGGCGGGCCGGGCGCTGGCCACCGAGGTCAGCACCAAGGCGCCCTACGTGTTCCACGAGGCGGTCGCCCCGCGGGCGCGCATCCACGTGCTCGACGGCGGCGTGAAGACGAACCAGCTCCGGCTGTTCGCCAACGCGAATTGCTCGGTGCGCGTTTTCCCGGCGGACACCCCGGCCGAGGTG
>CALQBK020000072.1 GCA_943328795.2 Bifidobacterium breve | reverse complement strand
GGCGGCAGGTAGTGCTCGACGCGGTCCGTGAAGGTCAACAGACCGACGCGATCGCCGCTCCGCAGGGCCGAGAACGCGAGCCCCCCAGCGGCACGCGCGAGCTGCAGGCGCTTGTCCGTGCGCCCGTCCTTCCCGCCGGAGCCGAACTGCACAGACCCCGACACGTCCATCACCAGCAGCAGCGTGAGCTCCCGCTCCTCCTTGAACGTCTTCAGGAACGGCTCGCCCGTGCGCGCGGTGACGTTCCAGTCGATGCGGCGGACCTCGTCGCCGGGCACGTACGGCCGCACCTCGTCGAACTCCATCCCCGAGCCCTTGAACGCCGAGCGGTACTCGCCCTGCAGCAGGGAGTCGACCCGCCGGCCAGCCTGCACGTGCAGTCGGCGGATCTGGCGCAGCTCTTCGGGGGTCAGCACCGGCGCTCCTTAGCGAGCCCGCATCGCCCCCGGGCTCGATGCCGTCCAACAAAAACAGAGCGTGACGTCCAACTTCCGAAATGGAAGCGGCGAAGGGCAGGGTTGTCGGCTACTTGCCGCCGCGAACCCCACCCGGAGACTCCTATGCCCGCTCTCAATGACGCCGCCCTCGCCCAGATCTTCAACGAAGCCCGCACCCAGAACGGCTGGCTCGACACCCCCGTGTCCGACGACGAGCTCCGCGCGCTCTACAACACGCTGAAGCACGGCCCCACCTCGCTGAACTGCCAGCCCGCCCGGTACGTGTTCATCCGCACGCCCGAGGCCAAGGAGCGGCTCAAGCCCCTGTTGATGGAGGGCAACCGCGAGAAGGCGATGGCCGCTCCGGTGAACGTCATCATCGGCATGGACCTGCACTTCTTCGAGCACCTGCCGCGCTTCTTCCCGTTCATGGACGCCCGCCCCTGGTTCTCCAGCAACGCGGCGTTCGCCCGTGAGACGGCGCTGCGGAACGGCTCGCTCCAGGGCGCGTACCTGATGATCGCCGCGCGCGCGCTCGGCCTCGACGTCGGCGGCATGTCCGGCTTCGACGCCGCGGGCGTCAGCGCGGAGTTCTTCCCCGGCGGCACGGTCGAGGCCAACTTCATCTGCAACCTCGGCCACGGCGACGCGAGCAAGCTCTACCCGGTGCTCCCGCGCTTCGAGTTCGACGAGATCTGCCGCCTGGCCTAGCCTTTGGCCGAGTCAGTCGCAGGTGACAGTGACGCGGAAGTTCTCGTCCGCGTCGCTGTCGGCCTTCGCTTCGACGATCACGAGCCAGTGCGTCTCCCGGTCCCAAGACACCTGCACGCTGTCGTCCCCGGTGGCGTCTGACCCCTCGCACGTCGAGACCGGGTCCGAGCTCCCGGGGCACCCGTCCGCCTCCCAGCGCAGCACGGCCAGGTCCATGTCGGCGCACGGCGCGTCGAGCGCTACGGTCGCCACGGTGTCCGCCGGCACCACCAGCGCGTAGATCCGCTCTGGCCCGGCGTAGTCGTGGTTCTCCAGGTTCGGGAAGCAGAACGCCTTGGTGTAGTCGTCGCCGGTCCAATCCGAGTCCCCGCCAGAAGGGGTGCCCTCGATGGACTGCCCGCACGCGATGTCCTCGGAGACGCAGGTGTCGCCGGGGGACGTGCCGGGGAGCTCACGGTCACAGAGGGGGTCGTCGGCCTCCGAGTCGGTGTCGGTGTCGCTGTCGGCGTCCGAGTCGGTGTCCGAGTCGGCGTCCCCGTCCTTGTGCGGGCGAGGCGTAGCTCCGCCCGTGTCTGGCCCAGTGCACGCGAATGTCAGCAACCAGAGCATGCTAGGGGCAATCGCCGTTCGCCGACCCGGGCGTGCCGTACGCCGTGTAGGAGCTCATCGTGTAGGCGGTGGACTCGCTGTTGCACCAGTTCGTAGGCGCGAGCACCGTGCCGCCGCGGGTGTCGTTGAACGTCTCGTCTGCTGGCGCGGCGTACAGGTCCTTGTCGACCTGCATCCCGTGGGCCGTCTCGCTGTACCAGTAGTCGGACTCGGACAGGTACGCGTACCCGACGTCGTCGAGCAGCACGTCCGAGGGGCTCGTGGACGACGCGGGCCCGAGCGTGACGCCGAGCGCCGAGAGCCCGACGTAGCCGGACAGCCAAGACATCCCGTAGCTCGAGCTCGCGTAGTCGAAGTCCACGTCGCAAGAGGCCTGTGTCGCCTTGTCCTGGCAGATCACCAGGAAGTCGCCCGCCGGGATCGTCGTGCCCGACGGCATCACGACGTCGGTCTCGTTCCCCGCGGTGCAGTCCGCAGACGTCGGCTCGTACGTGTAGGGGAACGTCCGCAACGCGCAGAGGGTGAGCGTCCACCCCGAGACGTCGATGGTGACGCTCGTGGTGTTGTGGACCTCGATCCACTGGTTCAAGTCGGTCGGCACGTAGCTGGTGTACGTGCCGTTGCCGCGCCAATACCACTCGGTGAGCACCACGTCGGCCTCGGTGATGTCGTCTTCGTCGACAAAACCGTCGCAGTCGTTGTCCGTCCCGCTGCCATCGGTGGGATCGGCGGCCTGGGCGTAGCGCGCGGCGCTCGTGTCATCGCAGTCGTCCGCGACGGTCGCGCCATGGCCAGCCGGAGGGTCGCAATACAACGTGCCGGCGTCGGACGAGAGGCCGTGGCCATCCCCGTCGGCGTCGGTGAAGTAGGTCGAGCGCCCGGTGACCGCAGCGTCCGCGTCATCCGCGACCCCGTTGCAGTCCTCGTCGACGTTCGACGCGTCACACACTTCGATCGCGCCCGGGTGCACCCCCGCGTTGGCGTCATCGCAGTCGTCGCCGCCGTGTGCGTCGCTGATGTAGCCGTCCCCGTCGACGTCGAAGGGCCCTGTATCGGTGTCTGTGTCGGTGTCTGTATCGGTGTCGGTATCGGTATCGGTATCGGTGTCTGTATCGGTGTCTGTATCGGTGTCTGTATCGGTGTCTGTATCGGTGTCGGAGTCCGTATCAGCGTCGGTGTCCGTGTCGGCGCTGTCCGGCGCGCCCGTCTCCCCGCTGGGGATCGCGGGGCGCCAGCTGGCGCTGCAGGCAAACAAGGGGGCGAGGGCGAGGAGGGCAAAGCACCGCATGGCCCCACCATACCCCCGCCGCGCCGGTCTCGGTAGCCATCCCCGACGTTGACTTTACCCTTGACGCGGCAATAGAATGGGCGATGCGCACCGGCCTCGACGTCCTCCTCGACACCCCCGCCCAGCTCGCTACCCTACGCGGCGCCCGCGTCGGGGTCGCATGCAACCACACCGCGGTGAACGCAGCCTGCGACCACCTGCTCGACCTCTTCGCCGCGAAGGGCATCGCCGTTCGGCGGATCTTCACCCCCGAGCACGGGCTGCACGCGACCGCGCAGGACATGATCACCGTCGTCGACGAAGCCGGCTTGGCCCCCACCGCCCAGGTGGTGTCGCTCTACGGCGACACGGCGGCGTCGCTCCGCCCGAGCCCGGAGCTGCTGCAGGACCTCGACGTGCTGGTGTTCGACATCCAAGACATCGGCAGCCGCTACTACACCTACCAGGCGACCCTCGGGTACATGATGGAGGTCGCCGCGCAGACCGGCACGCGGGTGTTGGTGCTGGACAGGCCGAACCCGATCGACGGCATCACCCTCGAGGGCAACATCGTACAGCCGGGGTACGAGAGCTTCGTCAGCGCGTACCCCCTGGCGGTGCGGCACGGCATGACGATGGGGGAGCTCGCGAGGTTCTTCCGGGACGACTGCGCGATCGCCTGCACGCTGGAGGTCGTCCCGTGCGAAGGCTGGGACCCGCGGACGCGGTACGACGCCACGGGGCTGCCCTGGGTGTTCCCATCGCCGAACATGCCGATGGTGGAGACCGCGCTGATCTACCCGGGGATGTGCTTGATCGAAGGCACGAACTTGTCCGAGGGGCGGGGCACGACGCGGCCGTTCCACCTGGTCGGCGCCCCGTTCCTGGACGCGGGTAGGCTCGCGCGGCTGTGCCGAGACGGCGCGCTCGACGCCGGGCTCGAGGGGGTCACCTTCCGCGCCGCGACCTTTGAGCCCCGGTTCCAGAAGTTCGCCGGCCAGGTGTGCCACGGCGTCGAGATCATGGTCACCAACGCAGACGCGCTGGAGGCGTACCTGCTCGGGCTGGTCGTGCTCGAAGCCGCGATGCGCGCCGCGCCTGCGCACTTCAAGTGGCGCACCGAGACCTACGAGTTCGTCGACACCCCGATCGCGATCGACCTCTTGTGCGGGACCAACGAGGCGCGGGTGGGGCTGATGTCCCGCATCGCCCCGCGCACGCTGGTCAGCGGCTGGATGCCCCAGCGCCTCGCCTGGGAGCAACGCCGGGCAAACGCCCTGATCTACCCGCGCGGCTAACCGCCACCAACCGATAGCACGAATCTCAGTCTCTGAGCTTCGTTACATTTGAGGCGATCGCGCGCCGCTCAGGCTCCAGCCTCCGGGGCCCGGGCGCGCTGCTCACGCTTCAGGCCGCGCTGCTTGGCCTTGACGGCCTCGTGCTCCCGCGTGCGGGGCGGCCCGGCTGGCACCAGCCCCTCGTGGATGAGCCGGCGCGTCAGCACGGTCAGCTCCTCGACCGCGGCCTCGAACGCCGGGGTGTTCGCCCTCGAGGGCTTCGTCGTCCCCGACACTTTTCGCACGTACTGCAGCGCAGCAGCGCGGATCTCGTCTTCGGTCGTCGGGGGCTGGAAGTGGAACAGGACGCGGATGTTGCGGCACATCGCGCGATCGTAGCCCGCCGCCCTCGCCCACGTCCGCCGCGCCGCAAAGCTACACTCTAGCGTGGACCTTCCCGACGACCCCGCGTTCCAAGTCGACTCGGCGTACGTGGACGCCACGGGGGGCTGGATCACGCCCGAGGAGGTGGAGGCCGACCTCGACGCGCTCGAAGGGCCGTACGCGACGCGCGTGGACCTGGGCGTCTCGCTCGCCGGCCGCCCGATCACGGCGCTGCGCATCCGGGCGACCGACACCCCGCTCTACGCGCTGCGCGTGCTCGGCGGACACCACGGGAACGAGCCCATCAGCGTGATCGTCGCGCTCGCGCTCGCCGAGCAGCTCACGGCAGACCCGAGCCTGGTGCCCCCGGACGCCGAGGTGTGGATCGTCCCGGACGTGAACCCCGACGGCCTCCTGGCGCACGACCGCGAGAACGCGCTCGGCGTAGACCTGAACCGCAACTACGACTACGCCTGGGGCGACGCGACCAGCCCCGGCGCCAGCCCCTTCTCCGAGCCCGAGACCCGCGCGATCCGGGCGTTGACCCGGGCCCGGAGCTGGCTCGGCGGGCTGACGTTGCACGCCGGCGCGAGCAACATCGGCTGGGTGTGGAACTACACCGCCGACGAGCGGGCCCCCGACGAGCCGCTGCTGGCTTCAATCGGCGAGAGCTACGCCGCGAACGTGCCGGATCCCGGGTTCTGGTCGACCGACGGCGCCGACTGGTACGTGACACATGGTGATACAACGGACTGGTCGTACGGGCGCTGGGGCATCCCCGAGTTCACGGTCGAGCTCACGGACGACAAGGCGCCGGAGGACATCGAGACGGTGATCGAGGCCCACACTGCCGCGATCCTCGCGTGGTTGTCTCGCCCGCCCGACCTGCTTGCGGAGGCCGTGTCCGGCCAAACCGGCGAGGCTGTCCCGGTGGTGAGTGATACATCTTGGCCGACGGCCTCCCCCACGGGCGTGCTCGCGCGCTGGAGCGACACGACGCCGCCGACGTGGACCAGCGCCGGGTTCACCCCCGCGGCGTACGGCGACCCGCTGGCATGGGACGGGGCCGAGGTCACGCCCGTGGTGGTTTCGCGAGGCGACGGGCCCCTGGACGTGCCGACAGGCTGGATCGGGCTCGCGCAGCCGGGCGAGGCCAGCGTCACGCTCGGGGACACCCTCGACGCGGCAGACCTCGCGCCGGGGCTGTGGGACGTGGTGACTACCGACGGCACAGCGCCGCGTTCGCTGCTGGTCGGCGAGGTGGACGACCACGTGAGCATCGACGCCGTGGTGGCGAACGCCGGCACGGTGCGCATCGACGGCGCTGGGTTCGGACGCGGCACCGAGGCGTGGGGGATCGGAGGGCCGGTGCGGGCGATGCACGCGCTCGACCCCGTCGAGGCGACGGACACCGAGCTCGTGTTCGACTGGGTGCCCGGCGACGACACGCTGCTGGCCTGGTCCAACGGCGCGTGGGTCGGCGCGGTCGGCATGGGGGCGACGCCCGAGTGGGACGAGGACCCGCCTGCGACCGTCGTGATAACCGGCGAGGCCGTAGAGCCCGGCGCCGTGGGCTACCTCGCGGGCGGGTGCGGTGGCCACGGCGGCCTCTCCCTCGTGGGGGTGTTCGGCCTGGGGGCGCGCAGGATCAGCCGCGGCCCCAGCCCACCCGCGCGTCGATCCAACACGCGGCGATGAAGTGGCCCACCGCCTAGACCCGGAAGTACCGGGCCTGCGGGTGGTGCACGACGATCGCGGCCGTGGACTGCTCCGGGTGCAGCTGGTCCTCGTCCGCCATGTCCACGCCGATGCGCTCCGCCCCGAGCAGGCGAAGCAGGTGCCGCTGGTCGGACATCTCCGGGCAAGCCGGGTAGCCGTACGCGTAGCGGCAGCCTTGGTAGCGCTTGTGGAACAGCTGGGAGATGTCGCGCGCGTCCTCGCCAGCGATGCCGAGCTCGGCGCGGATCTGCTTGTGGACGAACTCGGCGAGCGCCTCGGTCACCTCGACGCCCAGCCCGTGCAGGTACAGGTACTCGGTGTACTTGTTGTCGTCGAACCAGGTCCGGGCCACGTCGCTCGCGTGCTGCCCAACCGTGACGCACTGCAGCGCGACCACGTCGCCGCCCTCCTTCGCCGTGCGGAAGAAGTCCGCGAGGCACCGGCCCTCCTTGCCGTCCCGGGCCTGCTGCCGGGGGAACCCGAGGCGGGTGCCGTCCTCCAACACCAGCGCGTCCCCCTCCCGCGCGCACTTGAAGTAGCCGTACACCGCGGCGGGGTGCAGGATCTGCTCCCGCGCGCAGCGGTCCGCCAGCTCCACGAGGATCGGCTTCACGACGGTGCGCAGCTGCGCGGCGTGCTCCTCGTCCGAGAGGTTCTTGCGCAAGAAACCCCACTGGAACTTGAACAGCACGTCCTCGTTGATCCAGGGCAACAGCGCCCGCAGCGGCACCTCGAGCTTGCGCGAGCCGTAGAACGGGGGCTCGGGCACCGCCGTCGGCTTCAAGGGCTCGGAGTCGCGCGCGTCGTAGGGCACCGGCCGCTCGTTGCGCGCCGTGATCTTCTTCACCTCGTCCTCGACGGCGACGGCGGCGTCGAGCGTGTCGTCGAACGTCGGCAGGTTCTCCATGAACCGGAGGCCCGCGAACGCGTCCTTCGCGTACGCCACCTTTCGGCCGTAGGTCTGCGAGCAGTCCTGCTCCACGTACGCGCGGGTGAGCGCGGCCCCGCCGAGCACGATCGGCGTGGTCCACCCCTGCGACCGCATCTCCTCCATGTTCTCCTTCATGATCACGGTGCTCTTCACGAGCAGGCCGCTCATCCCGATGGCGTCGGCTGCGTGCTCCTTCGCCGCCTTCAGGATCTGGTCGATCGGCTGCTTGATGCCGATGTTGACGACCTTGTAGCCGTTGTTCGTGAGGATGATGTCGACGAGGTTCTTGCCGATGTCGTGCACGTCTCCGCGCACCGTCGCGAGCACCATCGTGCCCTTCGCCGGGCCGCTCGCCTTGTCCATGTGCGGCTCCAGCCACGCGACCGCTGCCTTCATCGTCTCGGCAGACTGCAGCACGAACGGCAGCTGCATCTGCCCCGACCCGAACAGGTCACCGACGACCTTCATCCCGTCCAGCAGCAGCTCGTTGATGATCTGCAGCGGCGCGTACTTCGCGAGCGCCTCCTGCAGGTCGACCTCCAGGCCGATCCGGTCGCCGTCCACGATGCGGTCCTTGAGCCGGTCTTCGATGTTCGCAGCGGTCTTCTTCACCGCCGTCGCGGTCTTCACGTCGGCGAACAACGCGAGCAGCGCGTGGAGCGGATCGTAGGCAGGAACCGGCTCGCCGGCCTCGTTGACGGAGGCCGGGCGCCGCCGGTCGAAGATCAAGTCCTCGCACACGATGCGCTGCTCCTCGGGCAGCTTGTAGAGCGGGATGATCTTGTCGGCGTGCACGATGGCGGCGGTGAGGCCCGCCTCGCGGGCGTGGTGCAGGTACACCGAGTTCAGCGCGTGCCGCGCGGGGGGGTTCAGCCCGAAGCTGATGTTCGAGAGCCCGAGCAGAATCCCGCAGCGCGGGTACTTCTCCGCGATGAGGCGGATGCCCTCGAGCGTCCACAGCCCGAGCTTGCGATCGTCCTCGTTCCCGGTCGCGATGGTGAACGTGAGCGGGTCGAACAGGATGTCGTCGGGGGACATCCCGTGCCGCGTGACCGCGAGCTCGTACAGGCGGGTCGCGATCTCGAGCTTGCGCTCGGGGCTCTTGGCCATCCCCTCTTCGTCGATGGTCAGCGCGATGACGCCCGCGCCGTGTTGGCGGCACAGCGTGCAGACCCTGTCGAGCCGCCCTTCGCCGTCCTCGAGGTTGATCGAGTTGACCAGCGCCTTGCCGCCGATGCGCTTGAGCGCCGCCTCCAACACGGGCACCTCCGTCGAGTCGATGACCAGCGGGCCGTGGACCGCGGTCGCCATCTTCGACACCAGCGTGTCCATGTCGTTCACCTCGGGGCGCCCGACGAACGCCGTGCAGACGTCGATCGCGTGCGAGCCGGACTTCATCTGCGTGCGGCCCATGCCCACCATGCCGTCCCAGTCCTCCGCGTCGAGCATGCGCTTGAACGCCCGCGAGCCGTTGGCGTTGGTGCGCTCGCCGACCGCGAAGATGTCGGCCTGCTGGCGCAGCGGCACCGTGCCGTACAGGCTGGCGAGCGACGGCACGAATTCCGGGCTGCGGTGCTTGGGCTTGCGGCGCAGGATCTTCTCCGCCACCGCGCGGATGTGGTCGGGCGTGGTCCCGCAGCACCCGCCGACGAAGTTGACCCCGTCGTGCTCGACGAACCGCTCGTGCCACTCCGCGAGCTCCTTCGGCCCGAGCGGGTAGTGCGTCTTGCCGTCGACGAGCTGCGGCAAGCCGGCGTTCGGGAGCACGCTGATGCGGCGCTGGGCGTGGCGCCCCAGGTACGCGATGTGCGCGGCCATCTCTTGCGGGCCCGTCGCGCAGTTCAGCCCGATGACGTCGATCGGGAACGCCTCGAGCACGGTCACCGCCGTCGCGATGTCCGACCCGAGCAGCATCGTGCCCGTGGTCTCCATCGTGACCTGGGCCATCACGGGGATGCGGCGGGACGCGTACGCGGGGTCGGTGAACACGTCGAAGATCGCCGAGATCGCGCACTTGGTCTGCAGCAGGTCCTGGCAGGTCTCGACAAGCAGCACGTCCGAGCCGCCGTCGATGAGCCCGCGCGCCTGCTCCATGTAGCCGGCGTGCATCTCGTCCCAGCGGATGTGCAGCAGGCTCGGCAAGCGGGTGCCGGGGCCGATCGAGCCAGCGACGAAGCGGGGCCGCGCCTCGGTGCTGAAGCTGTCCGCCGCGGCGCGGGCGAGCTGCGCGGCGCGCTTGTTGATCTCGTGGCACTGGCTCGAGAGCCCGAACTCGCCGAGCACCCAGGGCGCGCCCCCGAACGAGTTGGTCTCGACGATGTCCGCGCCGGCGTCGAAGTAGCGCCGGTGGATGGTCTCGATCACGTCCGGCCGCGTCAGGCACAGGATCTCCGAGCAGTTCTCGAGCCCGTTGTAGTCCGAGAGCGGGAGGTCGAAGCCGAAGATCTGGGTGCCCATGCCGCCGTCGAAGATCAAGACGCGGTCGTTCAGCGCGTCGAGCAGCGGGGAGGACGTCATCGGGGCGTTGGGCAGCGGGAGTGGGGTCATCGGGTTCCGAGGGCGAGGAGGGTGGTGAAGGCGGGCGAGCGGCGGTCGCGGTGCACGACGGTGCAGCGAACGCTGTGAAAACCAGCGGAGGTGAGCAGCCCGCCGAGGTCGGCGAAGCCCAGGTGGCGGTGACCGAGCCGGCCCTGGACCCACGCGTGGGTGTGCGGGGCGAGGTCCAAGATGGCCACGCGCGCGCCGGGGGCGAGCTTGGCGTACAGGTTTTGGAGGGTGCGCAGGGGGTCGGCTACGCAGTGTAGGGACTGGGAGAACAGCGCGAGGTCAACCTCGCCGGGGGCGATCGGCGGGTCGCCCAGGTCCCCGACGCGGGGTTCGACGTTCTCGCCGAGGCCGTGGAGGGCGTCGGGCTCCAAGTCCACGGCGATGATGCGCGACGCGGGGTTGGAGGCCGCGAGCAAGCGCGTGAGCTCGCCGGTGCCGACGCCGAGATCGGCGATCCGCAGCGGGGGCAACAGCGTGAGGAGCAAGTGGGCGAGGCCCTCCCAGTTGCGTCCGGGGAGGAAGTCGGCGTCGAGCGAGTCCAGCGGGTCCGCGACGCGCGCGGCGAGCACGCGCTCGAGGCCGAACCGGTCGGCGTCGTCCAACGGCTCGCTGGCGACCAGCGCTGCCAGGGCGTCGTCGTCCAGCGTCGCGAGGCTGTAGACGACTTGCCCTTGCACCCGGCGGGCGTCCACCATCGCGACGCGCTTGAGCTGCGCCATGTGGCCTGCGAACGTGCTCTGCGCCGACCCGAGCAGGTCCATCAGCTCCGCCGCCGAGAGCTCCTGCTCCCGCAGCAACGTGAGGACCCTGAGCCGGAGCGGCTCCGCGAGCACCTTCAAGCGTTCCGCGCGGGTCATGCAATCATCTTATCACGATATCGCGATATGAGCACAGGCCGATCAGTCCTTCGAGCGTTTCAGGGGGGCCCAGTCAACCCCGACGCGGAAGAACGCAGAGGCGCGGGAGTAGCCCTCCTGGCGGGGGATCCACGGGGCGTAGCCGACGGCGAGATCGGTGTAGAAGTGCTTGTAGGTGAGCTTGCCGGACGCCGAGAAGCCGACCGCGTGGAGCGTGGGCTCGACCCCGAGCGTGGACACGTACACCGTCGGGTCCGAGAAAGCGGCGACGTCCGCCGCGAGCTGCCCACGCGCGCGCACCCGCGGCGCGGGGGTCGCCATCCCGACCGACCCCGCCGCCGCTCCGACCCGCCCCACCGCGTAGTCTTGCACCCACCACTCGGCCCACGCCGCGCCGGCCATCGGCACCACGTAGGGCGTCAACCCGCCGACGCGGGTGCGCGTGAACGCGCCTTGCCCCGACGCGTACGCCCCCCACCCCTCGACCACCGGCCCCACCCGCCAGTCGGGTCGCCAGTGGGCGTCCCCCTCCACGTGCGGCTGGAACAGCCCCGCCGCGCGCGACCCCGGCTCCACGTGTGCGCCCACGCGCAACGAGGCCTGCAGCGCCGGCGTCCACATCCCGCCCTCCAGGTCCCCGCGGAACACCGGCTCGGTGGTCGCCCCCGGCCCGTACGGGTCGACGATGTACTCCCGCGCCCACCCGCGCGCGCCACCCCACAGCCCGTGCGGGCCCCAGCGCTGCGCGCCGGCCTCCACGCCGACGTAAGCGACCGGGTGCGCGTAGAGCGGCAGCGGCGCGCCTTCGCTCCACGGCGAGATGAACATCTCGGCGGCGAACCCGCACGCCCGGGCCGCGACCCAGGCCTTCCCGTGCTGGCGCTGCGGCTCGAACGCCAGCTCCACGGTGTCGGTGAACAGCTCGGCACGAAAGGACCCGCGGCGAACGCCGAACGTCACGTCCCCGTGCGAGTCTGAGTCGACCTGCCCGCCGGCCCACACACGAATCTCGGTCTGCTCGGACATCGCCCCCAGCTAACAGATCGCACCGTCAAGCCCCCCGTCGGACAGTTTTTGGTCGATCGCTGTCCGATTTTGGAGAGGGGAAATTCGGACAGAGCGGAGGGGTGGGCGGGGGCGCTCGACAGCCGGGCTGAAAAGCCGTACCATCCCTTGGTTCTGGAAGGTCCCTGTTGAGCGAGATCCCTGTCGTCGAATTCGCCGGCGTGCACAAGACCTTCGGCGCCTACCGCGCCGTGGTCGACATCAACTTCCAGATCCGGAAGGGTGAGTTCTTCTCGATCCTCGGGCCGTCGGGCTGTGGAAAGACGACCACCTTGCGCCTGCTCGCGGGGTTCGAGGAGCCGGACGACAACGGCGGCACCGTGCGCATCGCCGGCGACGTGGTGAACAAGAAGCGCCCGTACGAGCGCAACATCGCGATGGTCTTCCAGAACTACGCGCTGTTCCCGCACCTCTCGGTCGAGCGGAACATCGCGTTCGGCCTGGAGATGCGGAAGGTGAGCGCCGCGGACATCCCCGGGCGCGTGAAGAAGGCCATGGAGATGGTGCGCCTCGATCCCGGGCAGTTCGCGCGCCGCATGCCTGCGCAGCTGTCGGGCGGTCAACGGCAGCGCGTCGCCCTAGCGCGCGCGCTGGTGCTCGAGCCGACCATTCTGCTGCTCGACGAGCCGCTCGGAGCCATCGACCTGAAGCTCCGCAAGGAGATGCAGCTCGAGCTCAAGCAGCTGAACAAGTCGCTTGGCACCACGTTCGTGTACGTCACGCACGACCAGGAGGAGGCGCTGACGATGTCCGATCGCATCGCGGTCATGGACAACGCCCGCGTCGCGCAGCTGGGCACGCCGGCCGAGATCTACGAGTGCCCACGCACCCGCTTCGTAGCGAAGTTCATCGGCGAGTCGAACTTCTTCGAGGGCGTCGCCCAGAGCCAGGGGCCGGACGGCTGGCTGGTGGAGGGGCCCGGGGGCGAGTTCGAGGTCCCGACGCACGCCGCGATCACGCAAGGCGGGAAGGTCGCGATCGCCGTGCGCCCGGAGTGGCTGGACATCGCAGCGCCTGGCGCCGCGCCCCCGGGCGAGAACGCGCTCCGCGGCACGGTGTCCGACGTGATCTACCTTGGCGAGACGCTCCACGTGCTGGTCGCGATCCCGGAGGGGTCCGGCGACCGCCGGGTCACCGTCGCCGTGCGGAACGAGGGCCAGCTCTCGCGGCCGATCCGGTGGACCAAGGGGGACGCCGCGGTGGTGTGCTGGAAGCCGGCGGACTGCCAGGTCCTGGAGGACGCATGAACCCGTTCGCGCTCCGCCAAGCGGCGCTGCGCTGGTTCCACCGGCACAAAGAGACGCAGGCCTGGGCGCTGCTGGCGCCCGGCTTCGGCTGGCTCGGCGTCTTCTTCCTCGCGCCGCTGCTCATCATGTTCGGGTACAGCTTCATGCCGCGTGGCGAGTACGGCGGCGTCGAGGCGGGCTTCACGCTCGAGCACTACGCCCGGTTCGCGGACCCGCTGTACATCAAGATCCTCTGGCGGACGCTGCTGGACTCGACCGTCTGCACGCTGATCTGCCTCGTCACCGGCTACCCCGTGGCCTACGTCGTCGCGCGCGCGACCAAGTGGCGCAACTTCCTGATGTTCTTGGTCATCCTGCCGTTCTGGACGAGCTTCCTGGTCCGCACGTTCGCGATGATCTTCCTGCTGCGGGACACCGGGCTCGTGAACACGCTGTTGATCAACCTCGGCGTCATCCAAGAGCCGATCATCATGCTGTACACGCCCTTCGCGGTCATGCTCGGGCTGGTCTACGGCTTCGTGCCGTTCATGGTCTTGCCGATCTACGCGTCGCTCGAAAAGCTCGACCTGTCGTTGCTCGAGGCGGCAGAGGTCCTCGGCGCGCGCCCTGCGGAGCGGTTCTTCCGCATCACGCTGCCGCTTTCAATGCCCGGCGTCGTCGCCGGTTGCCTCTTGGTCTTCATCCCCGCGCTGGGCTCGTTCCTCACCTCCGACTTGCTCGGCGGCGCCAAGGAGATCCTGATCGGCAACCTCGTCCAGAACCAGTTCACGACAGCGCGCAACTGGCCGTTCGGGTCCGCGGCGAGCTTCATCGTCATGGCGCTCGTGCTGCTCGCGGTGATGATTTACCTGCGTGCCCGCGACCGCGGGAATGAGCTGGGGGCGCAGTAATGCACAGCCTGAAGATGCCAATCTGGCTCACGGCCTTCGTCGCGGCGGTCTATGCGTTCCTGCACATCCCGCTGCTGGTGCTGGTCGTGTTCTCGTTCAACGAGTCCAAGTACGGCGTGAGCTGGACTGGGTTCACGACGCACTGGTACGAGCGCCTGTGGGAGCGCCAGGACATCATCGACGGGCTGAAGGCCAGCGTCGTCGTCGGGGTGAGCTCAACCGTGATCTCGACGCTGCTCGGGACGCTGATGGCCCTCGCCATCGCGCGCCACGAGTTCCGGGGCCGGCGGCTGATGGAGGCGTTCCTCTACATCCCGATCGTGACCCCCGAGATCGTCGTCGGGATCTCGCTCCTCATCCTGTTCGTACTGGTGAATTTCCCGCTGGGCCTCATGTCGGTCGTGATCGCGCACGTGGCGTTCAACATCTCGTTCGTCGTCGTCGTCGTGCTCGCGCGCTTGCAAGGCATGGACCGGAACTTGGAAGAGGCCGCGATGATCCTCGGCGCGGACGAGCTGACGACGTTCTGGAGGATCACCGTGCCGCTCTTGTGGCCGGGCATCCTGTCGGGCGCGATGCTCGCGTTCACGATGTCGTTCGACGACTACGTGATCACGTCGTTCGTCACTGGCACCGGGGCGTCGACGCTCCCGATCGTGGTCTACACCATGGTGCGGAAGAACATCGAGCCCAGCATCAACGCGATCAGCACGATCATCCTCGTCATCACCTCCTTGCTGATCTTCGCCGCCGACAGGCTTGGGCGCGACAAGCCGCTCGTGAAGTCCGAAGAGTAAACTCCGAACCCGCTCCACCTCCCTCCTTCCAACCGAGAGCCGCATGCCCACCAAGAAAGAGACCGACGACCTGTTCAAGAGCCTCATCGAGGGTCGCTTGCCCCGCCGCGACTTCATTCGCGCGGCGTTGGCGTTCGGCGCGTCCGCCACTGCGCTCGGCTCCGTGCTCGAGGCCTGCAGCGGCGAGACCGCCGAGGCCCCGAAGCCCCCGCCGCCGTCCGGCCCCCCGACCGCCGCCGGGCCCGCGCCCGAGGCCGATCTCGGGCCGATGGAGACCGAGCTCAACATCTACAATTGGTCCGACTACATCGCGGAAGACACCGTCGCGAACTTCGAGAAGGAGACCGGCGTCAAGGTCAAGTACGACACCTACGAGTCGAACGAGGAGCTGCTCGCGAAGCTCCAGGTCGGCGGGAGCGGCTACGACATCGTCGTCCCCACCGGGTACATCCTGTCGGTGCTCTCGGCGCAGAACCTGCTCGAGCCGCTGGTCAAGAAGTACCTGACCAACTGGAAGAACGTCGCGCCGCTGTTCGTGAACCCGACGTTCGACCCAAGCAACACGTTTGGCGTGCCCTGGCAGTGGGGCACCACGGGCATCGCCTACCGCAGCGACAAGATCACCCCGCCCCCCGAGGGCTGGGCCCTGTTCTTGGACGCGAAGTACAAGAACAAGATGACGATGCTGAACGACGAGCGCGACGTGATCGGCGCGTTCTTGAAGCTCCGCGGCAAGTCGTTGAGCTCGGCCGACCCTGCGGACCTCGAAGCGGCGAAGACCGACGCGATCGCGGCGAAGGCCAACTTGAAGGCGTTCATCTCGGCAGAGGTGAAGGGCCAGGTCGTGTCGGGCGACGTCTGGGCCGCGCAGCTGTGGAACGGTGACACGGCGCAGGCCTCGAAGGAGGAGCCGAACATCAAGTACTGCTTGCCGAAGGAGGGGGCCGCGTTCTGGACGGACTCGCTGGTGATCCCGAAGGGGGCGCCCCACAAACGCGCCGCGCACGCGTTCATGGACTTCATCCTCCGGCCGGACGTCGCGACCTCGATCTCGGACTTCACCGGCTACGGCACGCCCAACGCCGAGGCCGTAGCGAAGCTGGCGGTGCCGGTGCCCTACCCCACCGAGGAGGAGCTGAAGCGGCTCGAGATCCAGAAGGACCTGGGCAAGGCCGCGCAGGCCTGGGACCAGCTGTGGACCGAGATCGGCGCGGCGTGAGCTTAGCGGTCGGGCCGGCCACCGCGTGCTGACCTACACCTGGGCGCTCACCCGCGCGATCTCCGGCCGGCTCGCGGAGGGCGAGCGCATGGGGGACCGCGCGCCGGTGGACGTCGCGCTCGCACGCGAACAGCACGCCGCCTACGTTGGCGCGCTCCGTGGCGCTGGCGTCAACGTCGTGGTGCTGCCCGAGCTGGGGGGCGCTCCCGACGGCTGCTTCGTGGAGGACACCGCGGTGATCGCCGCGGGCGTAGCCGTCCTCACGCGACCGGGCGCGCAGTCGCGCCGCGTAGAGGTCCCGAGCGTGGGCAGCGCGCTCGCGCCGACGGTGCCGACGCGCACGATGTCCGCGCCCGCCACGTTGGACGGCGGAGACGTCCTCCGGATCGGGCTCGACCTGTACGTCGGGCTCTCGGCGCGGACCAACCGGGCGGGGGTGGGTAGGCTGCGGCAGGTCTTCGAGCCGCGCGGGCTGCGGGTCCACGCGGTCGAGCTGCCGCTGGCTGTGCTGCACTTGAAGTGCGTGTGCTCGCCGGTGGACGACGGCGCCGTGCTGGTGGCCGCTGGCTCGCTGCCGGCCGGGACGTTCGGCGGCGCGCGGGTGATCGAGGTGCCCGCGGAGGAGACCTACGCGGCGAACGCGGTGGTGGTCAACGGCTGCGCGCTCGTCGCAGCGGGCCACCCGGTCACCCGGCGGCGGCTGGAGGCCGAGGGGCTGCGCGTGGTGGAGCTCGACATGAGCGAGACGCGGAAGGCGGACGGCTCGCTCACCTGCCTCTCGCTGCTGGTGTAAGGGCGCCGATCTACCAAAACTGCCGACGGAGGCTTTGGTAGTTCGGGGCGGCGCGGGGGGGCCAGCGGCCGGGCGCCGCGTCCGGCTACCCGCCTTCCAGGGCCTTGCGCGCGTCGGGGTCGAGCAGCACGACGATGCCGTAGACGAGCGCGCCGAGCGAGAACGGGAAGCAATAGAGCGCGAGCACCAGGGATGGCAAGCAGGTGGCCATGCCGACCACCGCCGCGATGGTACCGGACCCGCGCCGCAGCATCGCGCCGCTGCCGACGTGAACCGCCCCCATGAGGAACGCGGCCGCAGCCAAGAGCCCGTAGGCGCCCCCGCCAAGCCAGAGGAGCGGGCCCATCTTCTCATCGGCGAAGCCCACGATCGTCAACAGGGCGCCGCCGAACAGGCAAAACGCACACCACGAGAGCTCGATCACCCCGAGGGTGACGAACGCGAGCCCGAGGTTGCGGACGCGCTGCACCCGCTACGCGAGCGCGACGTAGACGCGGTGCACGTCGTCATTCTCGTCGATCGCGTTGACCCAAGCCTCGATCTCCGCGCGCTGGTCGTCGGTGACGGTGACGGGGTTCTTCGCTTGCCACGCCATCTCGGCCGAGCTCACGAGCCAGCCAGCGCCTTCGAGGGACTTGCGCACGGCGTCAAGATCCGTCGTCTCGCAGATGAACTCGGCGCCGTCGTCACCGGGCTTCACATCTTGGGCGCCCGCCTCGATCGCGGCCTCCTCCGGATCCGCCTTGGAGGGGTGGCTCGCCTCGATCACGCCGACGCGGTCGAACATCCACTGCACGCTGCCAAGCTGGCCCTTGCGGAACAGCACGCGCACGTCCGCCGCGGCGCGGTTGCGGTTGTCGGTCAAGCACTCGACGATGATCGGCACCTGGTGGGGCGTGAAGCCCTCGAAGAACAGGGTCTCGTACTGCACGTTGCCGTCCAGGAGCCCGGAGCCGCGCTTGATCGCGCGGTCGATGGTCTCGCGCGTCATCGACTGCTTCCGGGCAGCCTCGAGCGCGGCCCGCAGTCGGGGGTTGTTCACCGGGCTCGGGTCACCCCCGCGCGCCGCGACGGTGATCTCCTTCGACAACCTCGTGAACAAGGCACCCTTGGCGGCGCCGGCGGCGACCCGGCCGGCGTGTTTCCACTGCGCTCCCATGAAAGACTCCTTTGGCGCGCCGCTAACCCCGACGCGCTTCGCGCGCCGGGGGCCCCGCCAATTTGAACCCCGGCTGGCGGTCGGGGCCCTCACCCGCTCGCCGGCTCGCGGGCGGCCCCTCGCTCCGCGTCCAGGGCAGCGGGGACAACGTGCCCGCGCGTCGGGGGCCCCGCGAATTTGAACCCCGACGCGCGGTCGGGGCCCTCACCCGCTCGCCGGCTCGCGGGCGGCCCCTCGCTCCGCGTCCAGGGCAGCGGGGACAACGCGCCCGCGCGTCGGGGACGGCGCGCCAAGGCACGGCCGCGCGCAGTTTTGGATGGAGATCCCCCGGTAGTCCCCGCCGGCGCCGAAGCTCGGCGCACCTCGTCACCTTCACATGCAAGTGAGCTTCAGTTACGGGGCGTCGGTGACCGCCTCCGTCTCCGACTCGCTGCGCGCCGCCGGGCTTCGGCGCACCCCTGCGCGACTGGCCGTGTTCGCGCGGGTGAACGCCCTGGCCCGCCCCGTCTCCCACGCGGAGCTCCTCGCGTGCCCGGACATCGCGGACGTCGACGACATCACGCTGTACCGTACGCTGACGGCGCTGGTGGACGCGGGGCTGGTGCACCGCGTCCACGGGCTCGACGGCGTGTGGCGCTACTGCGCGCAGCCGCAGGGGCAAGCAGGGTGCCCAGCGAACCACGTCCACTTCCTCTGCACCTCGTGTGGCGCGATGGCTTGCCTGCTCGACCAGCCGATGCCCCGCGTGGACGTGCCCAAGGGTGCTCTCGTGCACGGCAGGCACTTCATCATCCACGGTCACTGCGCGGCTTGCCTCGCGCAGCGAGTGGCCCTCCCGCGCCCTGCAGGCCCCGCGTGAGCCCGTTCACCCGGTCCCTGCTCGCCGTCGGGCTCGCTCCCCTCGCAGCGTTGCCCCTCGCGCCCCGGCCCGCCGCCGCGGACGACCACGCCGTCGTCGTCCTCGCCGCGTCGAGCCTGACCGAGTCGCTCCAGCGGGTCGCCACCGCGTGGACCGCGAGCGGGCACCTCGCGGTCACCTTCAGCTTCGACGCGTCGTCCAAGCTGGCGAAGCAGGTCGAGGCCGGCGCGCCGGCAGACGTGTTCTTCTCCGCCGACGCGGACTGGATGGACTACGTCGGGAGCAGGGGGCTCGTGGACACGTCGACGCGCGTGAACCTGCTCGGGAACGCGCTCGTCGCCGTGGTGCCGGCGAGCTCCGCCGTGCAGGTGGCGACCGCCACGGACCTCTCGAGACCGGAGATCAAGCACCTCGCGCTCGCCGGGGAGAACGTCCCCGCCGGCAAGTACGGGCGCGCGGCGCTCGCCAGCCTCGGCGCCTGGGAAGCCGTCAAGGACCGCGTCGTGAGCGGCGACAACGTGCGGACCGTCCTCGGCTGGGTCGCCACGGGCGAGGCCGACGCCGGCGTCGTCTACGCGACCGACGCGAAGGTCGAGCCGAAGGTGAAGGTCGCGCTCGCCTTCCCGTCCACGAGCTACCCGCCGATCGTCTACCCCGCAGCGGTGCTCACCAGCGCCGCGCACCCCGAGGACGCCGCGGCGTTCCTCGCGTATTGCCGGAGCGCCGACGGCATGGCCGTCTTCCTCGCCGCGGGCTTCACCGCCGCGCCGACCGCCCCCCGGTGACGCTCGACCCCGCGTCCGCCGTCCGCCTGTCGGTGATCGTCGGGTCCGTCTCTACGCTCGCGATGCTGGCGCCGTCGATGGCCTGCGCGTGGGCGCTCGCCCGTGGCCGGTTTCGCGGGCGCACGCTGCTCTCCGGCGCCGTGCTGCTCCCGCTCGTGCTGCCACCCGTCGTGACCGGCCTGCTCTTGCTCCGGCTGTTCGGCCGGGCGGCGCCCGTCGGTCGCCTGCTCGCGGACGCCGGCTGGCCCGTGACGTTCTCGCTCACCGGCGCGGTAGTCGCGGCGTGCGTCGTCGGCTTCCCCCTCTACGTGATGGCGATCCGCGCGGCGTTCGAAGCGGTAGACCCCCGGCTCGAAGAGGTCTCCTGGACGCTGGGCGTCCCGCCGCGGCGAACGTTCTTCCGCGTGACGCTGCCGCTGGCGCTCCCGGGGATCGCTGCGGGCATGGTGCTCGCGTTCGCCCGTGGCCTCGGCGAGTTCGGCGCCACCGCGATCATCGCCGGCAACATGGAGGGCAAGACGCGCACCATCGCGCTGGCCGTGTACGCGCTGCTCGACGCGCCCGACGGCGACGCGCAGATGGGCCAGCTGCTGCTCGCGAGCACCGGCCTCTCGGTGGGGGCGCTCGTGGTGTTCGAGGGCCTCAACCGCTGGCAGCGGCGCCGGATGGAGTGGGACCGTGGCTAGCGCCTGGCTCGACGTGGACGTGCGGGTCCCGCTCGGCGGCGGGCGCCTGCAGGCGCGCGTCGTGACGGCCTCGCTCGCCGTCGGGATCGTCGGCCCGTCCGGTGGCGGGAAGACGACGCTGTTGCGTGTGCTGGCCGGCGTCGAACGCCGCGCGGAGGGGACCGTCCGGGCGTGCGGAGAGACGTGGCAAGACGGGCGCGCGTTCGTGCCCCCGTGGGAGCGCCGGGTCGGCTGGGTCCCCCAGGAGGCGCTCCTGTTCCCGCACCTGGACGTCCGGGCGAACCTGGCCTACGCCGGGAACGCCGGCGCGGTCTCGGAGATCGCGGCCTTGCTCGGCGTCGACGCGCTGCTCGACCGGATGCCGCGGAACCTCTCCGGCGGCGAGCGCCAACGGGTAGCGCTTGGGCGAGCGCTGCTCTCTCGGCCGCGCGTGCTGCTCCTCGACGAGCCCTTCGCCGCGCTCGATCCCCCCTTGCGAGCGC
>CALQBK020000071.1 GCA_943328795.2 Bifidobacterium breve | reverse complement strand
GGCACGCCTCGACCGCGACGTCGAAGCAGTCGGTCGGCGTGCTGGCCGCGATCACCGCGACGGGGGCCTCGCCGTTGCGGCCGTACATCGCCTGCATCAGGTCGGACTGCTCGGTCTTGGTGGGCAAGCCCGTCGAAGGGCCGCCGCGCTGCACGTCGATGATCACGAGCGGGAGCTCGGTCATCACCGCGAGGCCGATCGCCTCGGCCTTCAGCGCCATGCCGGGGCCGGACGTCGTGCACACGCCAAGCGCGCCGCCAAAGCTCGCGCCGATGGCTGATCCGACCGCCGCGATCTCGTCCTCTGCTTGGAAGGTCTGCACCCCGAACTGCTTGTAGCCGGAGAGCTGGTGCAGGATGTCGGACGCCGGGGTGATCGGGTAGCTGCCGAGGAACAGCGGCACGCCGGCCTTCTGCGCGCCGACCACGAGCCCGATGGAGAGCGCCTGGTTGCCGAGGATGTTGCGGTAGCGCCCGGGCGGGAGGTCGGCCTTCGGCACCTCGAACCGCGTCTCGAACAGCTCGACGGTCTCGGCGAACGCGTGCCCAGCGCGCATCGCGCGGAGGTTCGCCTCGACGAACGGCGCCTTGAACTTCGTCTGGATCCACTTCTCGGTGGACGCAGGGTCGCGGCTGTACAGCCAATAGGCCATGCCGAGCGCGAAGAAGTTCTTGGTGCGATCGACCTCCTTGGTGCCGAGCCCCAGGCCCTCGATGGCCTCCTTCGTCATGCGGGCCATGTCGACCTTGACCACGCGGTAGTCGTCCAGCGAGCCGTCGTCGAGCGGGTTGGTGGTGATGCCAGCCTTCTCGAAGTCCTTGGGCGTGAACTTCTCTTGGTTCACCACGAGCATCCCACCCTTCTTCAGGTCAGCGATGTTGGCCTTCAACGCGGCGGGGTTCATCGCGAACAGCACCTCTGGCGCATCGCCGGGGGTGAAGATGTCCGTGGACGAGAAGCGGATCTGAAAACCCGAAACGCCCGCCAGGGTGCCGGCGGGCGCGCGGATCTCGGCGGGGAAGTCTGGGAACGTCGAGAGGTCGTTCCCTGCGAGCGCGGTCGTGTTCGTGAACTGGCTGCCGGTGACCTGCATCCCGTCACCGGAGTCCCCGGCGAACCGGATGACGACATCATCGACGAACTGAACGGGCTTCACTTGCGCTCCGGGCGAGAGGTCGTGCGGCCTGCCAAGGCTGGCAGGGCCGCACGGATATCACCGGATCAGCGCTTCTCCAAGCACCACTACGTCGTTGTGTAGCGCGCCGCTCAGTTGTAGTTGTAGTAGTACGCGTAGAAGCCGAACGACTCGTAGTCGACCTTCGTGCCGTCTTCGCTCGGGGTCGCGTAGCCGTAGGCGTAGAAGCCGTAGCCGCTGAAGTACAGCACGAGGACGTTGTCGTAGCTGTAGGAGCCGTAGGTGTACGTCGGCTCGTAGCCGTAGGCGTACTCGGCGCCGTCGTACATGCCGGCGGTCATCCCCGCGCCGTCGCAGCTCGCGCCCTCGGAGGAGCCTGCGCCCCACGTGATGTCGTACTGCCAGGTGCAGTCGGGGCAATCGTAGCTGCTGGGGACGCCTTCCGTCGGGTTGGTGACCCGGCAGAGCTCGGCGCCCGTGAGGTCGTAGGCGACGATGGCCTCGTTGCCGCTCCAGGAGTCGGGCGTCAGGTCGGCGCTGCCCTCCGCGTACAGGATCATGAGCGCAGTGTCGACGTCCGTGTCGGTGTCGGTGTCGGCGTCCGTGTCGGAGTCAGCGTCGGTGTCGGTGTCGGTGTCCGCGTCGCCGGGGCCCGTGTCATCCTTGTCGCCACACCCGATGGTGAGCGCGAGGGGAGCCAGGAAGATCGAGGTCGAGAACGCGAGGCGGGTCAAGGTCATGGGTCACTCCATTTGGGGGTGAGCCCCGTCTAACTGGTCAAAGTTTGCCTGGCTCGCACGGGGCCACCCTCGCGCAAAAAGCGCTCGAATTGCCGATAGCTCTCGACGATGAGCGGGATCGCGGTGCTCTCCCGCGCCTGGTGGGCCTGCGCGCTCTCGCCGGGCCCGAGGTTGACCGCGTCGATCCCGACCTGGCCGAGCCGGGCGACATCGGTCCACGCTTGCTTTGCGTGCACGGGGTTCCCGTTGATGGCGAGGAACAGCGAAAGGTGCGGGTTGTCCCCGATCACCCTGCCAGAGGGAGCCCGCTCCGCGAACTCGATCTCGTGCTCGCCCTTCACCGCGGCGCGGACCACCCCGCGTACCTCCTCCTCGGCGTCCTCGATCGACCGGCCCGGCGCGAAGCGGAAGTTGAGGTTCAGCTCGCAGCGGTCCGGGATCACGTTCCGCGTGCGGCCTCCGCCGATCAGCGTGGCGGAGAGCACCTCGCGGTACAGGTGCCCGTGGAGCAGCACGTCGCGGGGCGCACGCTCGCCGAGCGCGACCAGCAACCGCCCGGCGGCGTGAACGGCATTCTCGCCCTGCCAAGGCCGCGCCGAGTGAGCGGCCTTGCCGAGGATTGTCACCCGCGCGTGCAGGCTGCCGAGGCACCCGACCTGGACCACGTTGTCCGAGGGCTCCAGGCAGAACGCGAGCACCGCGTGGTGCAGCCAGCCGACCGACTCCAGCGTCGGGCCCAGGCCCGAGATCGCCCAGGGGCCCTCCTCCTTGTCGTAGAACACGAACCCCACCCGAAACGGGAGCGCGTGCGGGTCGAGCCTGCGCGCGAGCTCCAGCATCACGGCGAGGCCGCTCTTCATGTCGCTCGCGCCGAGCCCCACCACGCGATCGCCTTCAACGGACGGCGCAGGGTCACCCGGCTTCGGCGGCACGGTGTCCGTGTGCCCGACGAGCAGCACCAGGGGCCGATCATCGGCGCCCGGCGACGACGCAAGGACGGTCTCGCCCACCCGCTCGACCCGGTACGGCGTCCGGCTGAGCTCGGCCTCGACGTACGCGGCGCACGCCGCCTCGTCGCCGGTCACCGACGCGATGCGGCACAGCCTCAGCGTCTCCTCGACCAGCGCCTCTTCCACCCCGCCGCGGCTATACGGCGACATCGAATTCGCGCAGGGCCTGGTTCAACGACGTCTTTTGGTCCGTCGACGCCTGCCGCTTCCCGATGATGAGCGCGCACGGCACGCCGTACGTCCCGGCAGGAAACGCCTTCTGACGCGTCCCAGGGATGACGACGCTGCGCGCCGGGACGCGCCCGGTGTAGCGCACCTCGCTCGCCCCGGAGACGTCCAGGATCGCGGTGGACGCGGTGAGCACCACGTTCGCGCCGATCACCGCCTCCTCCTCCACCACCACGCCCTCGACCACGATCGCGCGGCTCCCAATGAACGCGCCGTCCTCGATGATGACAGGGCGGGCGCCCGCGGGCTCCAGCACCCCGCCGATGCCCACCCCGCCCGACAAGTGCACGTTCCGGCCCACCTGCGCGCAGCTGCCGACCGTCGCCCAGGTGTCCACCATCGTGCCCGCCCCGACCCGCGCGCCGATGTTCACGTACGCGGGCATCACGATCGCCCCGGCCTCCACGAACGCCCCGTAGCGGATCACCCCTGGCGGCACGACCCGCACGCCGGGCGCACCCGCCTTCAACGGGATCTTGTCGTGAAAGTGGAACGGCCCAACCTCGATCCGCTCCATCTGGCGCAGCCGAAAGTACGCCAAGATCGCGCGCTTCACCCAGTCGTGCGTCACCCACACGTCGTCAATCTTGGAGGCCGCGCGCAGCTCCCCTTTGTCCAGAAGGTCCATCACCGCGAGGATCGCAGCTGCGTCCCCACGCTCGGCGTCGTCTTTCAAGGGGTGGCTCATGCCACCGTCTATCCCGCCGATGCCGACGGTCGGCACACCGCGGCGCGTCGCGCTACTCGACGTCACCGTGGACGTCCGCCCCGGCGAGCGTGTCATCGTCGTGGTGACCACCAGGCTGCACGTCCGCGCGGACCTCGTCCTCGTCGTCGTTGAGCGCGCCAGGACCGAGCAACCCGAGCGCCACCGCGAGCATGAGCGGCGAGGCCTTGTAGAGGACACGGGAGGTGAGGGCTTTCATCACGGACTCCGGACGCAGAGAGGGTAACCACGCCCGACGGGGCGTACAGCCCCCCCGGGCCGGCCAAACAAACCGAGACCGCGAGTGACACGGTGCGCCTCGCGCGCCGATCAGCTCGCGCCGGCGGTGAGCAGCTGGACGAGCGCCGGCAGCGCGACCTCCGCCGGCTCTACGACGACCTCCACGCCGTCGGGCGCGCGGGCCGCCGACGGGTCGATGCTCCAAGCCGGCACGTCTCGCTCCCGCGTGGCCCTCAGCAGCGCCTCGGTGAGCCCCACGGAGAACGACGTACCGACGAAGAGCACAAACGTGGCCTGCCCGGCCGCGGCGAGCACCGCCGGGAACTGGTAGCGCGCGTGCTCGGTGTAGTACTCGTCGAACCAGAGCACGTGGGGGCGCACGATCGCCCCGCACGCCGGGCACCGCGGGAGCGTCGCCTCGGACGGCGCGCCGCGGAAGCTCGCGAGGTCCACGTCGTCGCGCTCGAGCAGGCCGAGCGGAGCCGCGTTCTCGCACCCGGGCCGCGAGCACCGCACGTGGCGCGCGCTGCCGTGCACCTCCACCACCGAGCGCGAGCCGGCGGCGAGGTGCAGCCCATCGATGTTCTGGGTCACCAAGATGAAGTTGCGGAGCCTGTCGCCCTGGCGCTTCCAATCCTCGAGCGCGACGATCGCATGGTGCGCAGCGCTTGGCAGCTTGCCCTCCAGCCCAACGAACCGGCCGAGGTACCAACGCCAGGACTGCACGGGATCCTGCTCGAAGAACCGCCGCGTCCCCATGGTGGTGACGTCGGCCGTCCACACAGCGCCCGGGTCGGTCCCCCGGAACGTAGGGATCCCGCTGGCGAGGCTGACGCCCGCGCCCGTGCACACCAGCAGCGGCCCCTTCCGGGCCGACAGCTCACGCGCCAATTCCTCGATGTTCGCCACCTTCGTCTCCCTCTGGGCCCACAGCCCGAGTGGGCCTATCGCGGGTTTCGCGCGACGAACACCGAGTGCGGTACGAAAAACCCCTCCCGCGCGGGCAAGTGGCGCGCGACCTCCACGTCGAACCCCGCGGCCTCCAACAGCTCCGTCCACGCCGCCACCGAACGGAACTGAACGCGCGCGCTCGCGGTGACCTCCAGCCCAAGCGCGACGACCTCCACCGCCTCGGCCACCAACCTCTTCCCGAGCGGCACCGTGTCGTTCTCCTTCACCACGAGCACCCCGCCCGCCGCCAAGCGCGCCCTGGCCCAGCGCAGCAGCGCGAGCGGGTCCTCCAAGTGGTGCAGGACGTCCCAGGTCACGACGGCGTCGGCGAGCGGCAGGTCGACGACCGGGGCGCTGAAGTCCACCTGCTCGAACCGCGCGAGGTCGCCAAAAAGCCTTCGCGCGCGGGCGATCTTGGCGCCGTCCACGTCGAGCCCGACCAGGTTCCGGCCGGGCGCGTGGATCGCGAGCAGGCCGGAGAGCATGCCGAACCCGCACCCGAGATCGAGGATCGTCCCCGCGGTCGGCAGCAGCTCGCCGGCGACCGAGTACGGGGTGCCCGTCCAGCGCTGCCACACGCGGACGCGCCCGCGCAGGCCGTCGCGAGCGGCCCGCCGGCGCACCTCGTCAAAGGCCGCGCGCACGTCGCTCCAGGGAGACCAGCTCCTCCACGCCCGCGGGCCAGCCGGGCAGCGTCGCGGGGGCCAACCGAGCGTCGCGAGGGCGCGGCGCAGCGAGCCCCATCTCGCTCAGCCGGGCGGCGATCACACACCCCTGGCCGACCCGGGCCTGGACGGCCAACGCGAACCCAAACCAGCTGGCGTCGTCGCGCCCGATGTGGTGGCTCACGCCAACGGGGAGCGCGAGCAAGCTGTCGGCGAGGTGGGTGGACAACGTCGGCTGGACCACGACGTCCGCGATCGCGCGAACCGTCTCCCCGCGGGACAGGCGCTCGAACAACGTCGACCCAAACGTACGCCCCCCCGGTCCGTACACCCAACCAACGCGGCAAACGTTCCCGCCAGCGGCGAGCACGGCCGCCTCCCCCTCGGCCTTTTGCTCCGCGTACGCGCCGAGCGGGGCAGGCCGAGCGCCGGGGCCATGGGGCCCGGGCCCATCGAACACGAAGTTGGACGAGAGCCACCAGGTCGGCACCCTGCGCGCAAACGCACCCGGCGCGTCGACGTTGATCCGCCGGGCGCGTGTCACGACGTCCGCGTCGCCCGCGCGGTCTACAGCTGTGAACGCCGCGCAGAAGATCACGGCGTCGGGCCTGTACTTGTCCAGCAATCGCTCTCGAACCGCCATCTCGGCGAGATCGCCCTCGTCGCGACCCGCCCCGACAACAGTACCCCCGCCGCGCGCCACGAGCGCGCGCCCAACCAGGCCATCCGCACCCGTCACGAGGATCCGCATCTGGCGGGCTCTAACCCGACTTCTCGCGCAGCCTGCACGCGGTGCCGCGACCATTGCTGTACCATTTCGACCTGCGAGGAGCGCAATGGCGTCCCTGATCGAGTTCCACGGACGGCTATTCCGGTTCGACCCGGCCCCGGGCGCTGCAAGCGCCGAGCGGCTGGCCGAGCCCGGCAGGTACGATCTTCGAATCTCGCTGCACGCGCGCCGCGACGATCTCCAGGCGCTCTGGGCAGAGGAGCACGACGGCGTACCGGTCTCCGTCGGTGGCTACTTCGGCGTGGTGCTCGGCGAGCGGCTTCCGGTGCCGGACGGCCTGTTCGACGGGACGCCGCGGTGGTTGGCCGCGGTGGGCCTCGGCCAGGCCGACGGGGTGCAGACAGCCCGCGTGCCGATCCTCGGTCACGCCATCCGCGTGTACGAACAGCTCGAGGGCATCCGCGCGAGGGTCGGTCAGATGGAGGCCGCGCTGCAGCTCGGCGAGCGCCGGGTCGTCAACGTGAACAAGCGCCTCCGGCGATTGGAGCGCGGGAAGGGCGCGCTGCTCCCGGTGCTGCGGCACGCCCGGAGCCTGGAGGCCCGCCTGACCCGGCTGGACGGCGACGATGGCCGGGTCGCACACTTGGAGGACGAGCTCGAAGAGGTGATCGGGGCCGACGGCGACCTGATCGACATCATCGAGCGCATCGAGCGCATCGAGGGGGTAAGGCCGGGACAAGCGAGCGTGGACCCAAAGCAGGTCGCGGAGCTGACCCGGCGGCTGGACGAGCTGACCGAGCGCGTAAAGGCGCTCGCCCGCGGGAGGAAGTAGGCGCCGCCAGGATACCGGAGCCGGATGGAACCGATCCTCCCTCGCTGGGCCGAGTCGCTGCGTGCCCGCTACCTCGCTGGTGAATCCAGCGTCTTCCTCCTGCACGGCAACGTGCGCGACATTCAGCCTTGGTCCGACCCAGACGGCACCGTGCGCTACGTCACGATGCGCGAATTCCTGACCAAGTTCCTCGGTCGCAACAAGGACCTCGTCCTCTACTACAACGTCTCCGAGGGCATCGAGTTCGCCAACGCCGCGCAACAGCAAGCGTTCAAGCGCGGCGTGAGCGCCCGTCGGCTGCTCGACGGGCGCTCCCCGGTCACCGAGCTGCCCCGCGCCCCCGGCGCGGTGTTGGACCTCGTGGAGGACCTCGTCACCGATCCCTCGCAACGTGCCGCGGTCATCCTCGACTTTGTCGAGATGATCATCCCGAACGGCGAGCTCTCGTTCATGGGCGAAGGCGACAAGCAAAACCTCGTCACCCTGCTCCGGCTCGGCGGAGACCCCGGGCTCACGTCGTCCGACAACCTCGTGATCTTCGTCACCGAGAACCTGTCCGACGTGCACAAGCGCCTCGTCGCGTCGAGCCACCTCTCGGTGGTCGAGGTCCCGCTGCCCGGCCAGGACGACCGCGCCCAGTTCATGCGCGCACAGGACCAGCGCGGCATCAGCATGGCCATCACCGACCTGCAGTTGGCGCAAGTCACGGCGGGCCTGAGCCTGCTGCAGATCCGCGGGTTCCTACGGCAGGCGCGGCAATCCGGCGAGAAGGTGGACTTCTCGTCGGTCAACCGGCGCAAGAAGGCCATCATCGAGCAGGAGTGCCACGGGCTGGTGGAGTTCGTCGACCCAAAGCACGACTTCAGCGGCGTGGGCGGGATGACGGCCGTGAAGGAAGAGCTCCTGCGCGTCGCCGAGGCCATTCGGAACAACCAGCGCGGGCGCGTGCCGATGGGCGCGATCTTTGTAGGCCCGATGGGCACCGGCAAGACCTGGGTCGCCGAGGCCTTCGCCAAGGAGTGCGGGCTCACCTGCTTGAAGTTCAAGAACTTCCGGGAGAAGTGGGTGGGCTCCACGGAGGGCAACCTCGAGAAGATCCTGCGCGTGGTCGACGGCCTCGGGTACGTCCTGCTCATCATCGACGAGGCGGACCGCTCGTTGTCCGGCGGCGGCGAGGGCGACGGCGGCACGTCCAGCCGCGTCATCGCGCGCCTGAAGGAGTTCATGAGCGACACGAGCCACCGTGGCCGCATCCTGATCCTAATGATGACGAACCGCCCCGACAAGCTCGACACCGACCTGAAGCGTCCAGGCCGCTTCGACCTCAAGATCCCGTTCTTCTACCCCGAGGATCCGACCGACCGCGAAGCCGTCGTACGCGCGGTCTTGAAGCGGTCCGAGCTGCCGTTGGGCCAAGGCGTCGCGATCGAGGGCGCCGTCGCAGCGGTCAAGGGCTACTCGGCGGCAGAGATCGAGGCCGTGGTCCTGTCGGCGACCAACTTCGCAGCCTGGGACGCCCGAACATCAATCTCCGCCGCCGACTTGGAGCGCGCTTGCGCCGACACCATCCCGAGCCGCGACGTACGCATGCTCGAGTTCATGGAGATGCTCGCGGTGTTCGAGAGCTCGGCGCGGCGGATGTTGCCAGAGCGGTTCGCGTCGCTCGGCACGCCCGAGGTGCTCGCCCGGCTCGACGTGCTGCGCCTGCAGCTCGGGAACCGGGTCTGACCTGTCCCGCTGCCGGGTCCTAACTCAGCAGCTCAGCGACGTGCTTGAGGCCCATCACCACCGCGCCCGGGTGCCGACGCCGGGCGAGGTCTTGCGCGACCACGACCCCTTCGCTGATGCTCAGCGCGGTGAGCGCGTAGGTGTACGCGACGCCTTCGGCTTCGATGGCGACGGTGAACACGACGCGCGGGGCGGCGGCTGAGTCGGCCGGCGACGGGGTCGCACGCGACCTCCCCGCGGCGGGCCACGCGGCCGGGATCCCGCGACGCACACGGTAGGTGCGGACGTTCTCGGCTGTCACCCCCGCTTGCCGAGCGATCTCCGAGTCCGGGACGCTCCCGAGCTGGTTGCTGAACGCGTCGAGGGCCGAGCGCCGACCCCGGAAAGCGGGCGCAGACCCGGCCGCGGCCACCGCTGCTCGCGCATGGGCACGATCGGCCCGGCTGGCCGTGGGCGCCCAATGCGTAGCTGGGGGACGGTTCCCTTGGCCGAACTTGTATCCAGTGTAGGCTGCGATCCCGTGCTTCTTTCGATAGCCACTGACCAGCGACCGTGACACCCCGGCGTCCCGCGCGATGGCGTGGTCCGGCTCTTTCCCGAGGCGGGAGCGGAAAGCATCGAGCTTGTGGGTGAAACGAGCAGGCATCAGACCTCGAGGGCGCGGTGTGTTGGACGGGGGCCGACTGTCTTGCGGAACGCCCGTTTGCCATATCCAACGACTTCAGCCTGTCGAGCGCCCCGATCGACCCCATTTGGCCGGGTCCGTGGTGTATGATGTGCCGATGCCATCGAATTTCTCGCTAAATCCTGTCGGCTGGTTCCGCGGTCCTGGCCGCTTCATCAATATTGGACTCACGGCGTGTACATGGCTCGCCGCGTGTGGCCAAGACTTCAAGGTCTCGGAGTCTGCGCGTTGCGACGGGCGCCTCGAGGGCACGGAGTCCACGGTCGACTCCCCGTTCGACGCCGACCTCGACGGGTACTTCGACGGCGGCAACCCCGACTGCCAGGCCACGTACGCCGAGACGCTCTGGGACTGCAACGACCAGGACGAGGACATCAACCCCGGCCAGCCCGAGCTCGCCTGCAACGGCGTCGACGACGACTGCGACGAGCTGACGCTGGACGCCGACGACGCAGACGCCGACGGCTTCGACTCCTGCACCGACTGCGCCGACAGCGAGCCTGACGTGAACCCGGGCCAGCCGGAGATCGTGTGCGACGGCCTCGACAACGACTGCGACGCCGCCAGCGTCGACGAGAACGACGCGGATGCCGACGGCTACGGGAGCTGCTCAGACTGCGCGGACGCTGACCCCTCGGTCAGCCCGGGCACGGCCGAGATCGCGTGCAACGGGGTCGACGACGACTGCAACGAGGTGACGTCCGACGGCCCCGACGTAGACGCCGACGGCGAGTCGAGCTGCACCGACTGCGACGACTTGGACGCCGCGCGCTCGAACACGTTCACCGAGGTGTGCGACGACGCGATTGACAACGACTGCGACGGCGAGGTCGATGACGGCTGCGACGTCGACTACACCGGCATCTACATCATCACGCACGGGGCGTCGTACTCGTGCGCGTTCGGCATCGTGAGCATCAACGTGAGCACCCTGACCGTCGCCGACGCCCGGCCGGTCATCGCCTTCGCGGCCGGCGGGTCCCAACCGGGCACGATGACGGGCACCATCGACTCGTTCGGCGCGTTCGCCACGTCCAACGTGCTCTCCGGGAGCTGCACCGAGACGTACACGTTCGACGGCTCGTTCACCACCGCGGACACGTTCACCGGCACACTCACCGCCGCGTACTCGGGCAGCTGTTTTGACTGCCGCGCGCAGACCTGGACCCTCGACGGCGCCCGGTGACGGCTCGCCTCGCTTGACCGCTACCGAGTACATCGTCAACGGGCAGCACGGCGCGGCGCTCGCCCTCGACGACCCCGCGTTGTGGTCCGGGCTCGGCGTGTTCGAGACGCTGCGGACGGCCGGCGGGCGCGTCTTCCGGCTCGACGCCCACCTCGACCGGCTCGCTCGGAGCGCCGCGTGGATGCGCTGGAGCTGGGACCGCGCGGCGGTCACGAGCGAGCTGCTCGCGTTGGCGGGCACGCCCGGCGTCGACCTGAAGCTGAACGTCCTGCTCACCCCCGGGCAGCGGATCGTGAGCCGCACGCCGCTCGACGCCACGCGGGTCGGGGCGCCCGTTCGATGCGCGACAGTGCCGGCGCAGCCCGCGGCGTCGCTCCCGGGGTTCGTGAAGCACACCAGCCGAGCGCCGTGGATCCTGGCGGTCCGGGCCGCGGCCGAGCGCCTCGCCGAGCCCGTCGACGAGGTGATCTTCGTCGACTCGGACGGGACGTGGCTCGAGGCCAACCGCTCCAACGTACTCGCGGTCCGGTCAGGCGGGGTCTACACGCCGCCAGTGGACGGGCGCATCCTCGAGGGCGTCACCCGGGCGTTCGCGCTGGAGGCCGCCGCGGCGCTCGGGGTGGCGGTACACGAGGGTCCGCTGGCCCCGGCGGGCTGGGATGAGCTCTACCTGTGCAGCACGCTGAAGGACCTCGCGCCGGTCGAGCGGCTCGACGCGCGCCTGGCCCCGGGCGCGGGCCCGGTCGGCGCGGCTATCCAGCGCGAGATGGGCCGCGTCCGCGGGGGCTAAGGGCCCGCCGGACAATAAACGCGCCGCACCGAGGGCCCGGGTGCGCCGCGATGGCAAGGCGCGAGGAGCGAGCATGCCCGCGGCATGTGACCGACGAGCAACGCCGCCAGCGCGGATGCAACCGGGGCCCGAATGCCGCGTTTATTTCTCGGCGGGACCTAACTACTCGCCGTCCTCGTCGTCCGCGCCGGCGGGCAGGATGGTCGGCACGCGCATCGCGCGGGCCCGGAGCGAGTCGATGGTCACCGGCGCGTCGTTCCCGGCTGCTGGCGCGACGGGCAGCGGGCCGGCTGTCCCGGGCGGCCGCAAGCTGGGGTTCCCCGCGAGCCGGACGACCTGGCGCTGGTCGTCGGTGTAGCCAGCCTTGACGCTCGGCGGCAAGTTCGGGTCCTTGCGCGCCGCGACGAGGTACTGGTACATCGCCGAGAGCGCGTGGTGCACGTAGTCGATGCGCACCTTCGGCTCGTTCATCGCGTACTTGACGCCGCCGAAGATCAGCTCGGGGCGAGAGTACGCGTGCGAGTCCAGCCGGTCGTGCTGCATCTGCATCCCAAACCGGACGGTCTCGCGCGAGTGTTGCTCGAAGTACGCCGCCTGCGAGGGGTCCATCCGCAACGCCATGTCGTAGGCCGCCGACGTGCCCTCTCCGTAGCAGAACGCCTGCATCGCGGGCAGCTCGCCCTGGAACTTGTAGTACCCGCCGACGTAGTCGGGGAAAGGCGCGTTCTCCTCCGTGTACTCGTACGCGTCCACCATCCACTTGCCGACCTCTAGGCCGAACGCCGCGACGTCGTGCGCCTCGGGCACGGCGCGGGTGTACGCGCTCGCGGCCATGACCGTCCACGGGCCGAACTGGACCAGCTCCAGGCGCGTGTCGTTGTCGTAGATGTACGCCGGCCAGGCCCCGACGTTGGAGCGTTTGCTGGCGCGCTCTTGGTACCAACCCTTGTAGTGCTCGAAGAACCTCGGCAGCCCCTCCAAGTAGCTCGGGTCGTGGAAATACTCGGCGAGGTAAACCAGCGACAGCGCGGCTTCGCCCGGGACGATGTCGTTGACGAACGTGTAGTACGGGTGCTCCTTCGGCACGTGGTACCCGGCAAAGCTGCCGTCCGCGCGCTCCATGAATTGCACGAAGCGGCCCTGCTGGCGCATGATGTCGTCGTACTGGTGATCGTTGGTCGCCCGCGCGACCTCCACCATGCCCAACAGAGCGACGACGACGCTGCCGAGCTTGGTGTTGTTGCCCCACGTGTAGTAGGACATCCCCTTCTCCAGGATCTCGTCCTTCATTGGGCTCGCGTTGACGGCCTCCAACTCCCAACCCTGCAGGTTCGACTTGTCGCGGATCTGCAGCGACTGCAGCGTCCAATTCTGCGACCGGATCGCGCCCGCGAGGAACTCAGGGCGGGGGTCCAACGTCCAAGCCTCCCATAAGTTCCAGGTGGCCAACGTGTGGCGCACGTGGTTGTCCTCGTTGGAGAACCGCGCGTCCTCCGGCCAGTACTTGTACGTGACCGCGCCGTCGGCCTTCAAGTTGTTCAAGTACCACTCACCAGCCATCAACACCGCGTCCCGCACGGAGTCCAAGTTCACGGTCGACATGGGAACCGGCGTGGTGCCCCGGTAGAACGGGACGATCGCCCGGCCCTTGATCGTGGCGCCAGGGTTGGCGGGGTCCGGCGCAGACGTCTCCACCTCGGCCCAGTGTGCGTCCCGGATGAGCTCCAGGTCCACCCCCCCGTCCTTCCACGGCCGGATGCTGTCCCACTTGAAGTCCCGCGCCTCGGCCTTCAAGAACGTGGCCGCCGACGTGTACCCGCGCACCGCGGCGACTGACCCGGGGAACACCGCGCTCTGGCCATTCTTGCCGGCCTTGCGCTCGGCGTCCGTAGGACGCTGCAGCAGGATCGCGCCGTCTACGCCCAGCTCGAACAGGTCCTCCAGCGCCTCGTCGCTGCGAGGGATGACGTACGCGCGCTCGGTCACCCGGTGCATCTCCACCTGGTAGTGGGGCATCGCGAGATCGAGGCGCGCGAACCCGAGGATCTCGCGGTCACGCCGGTACTTCGCCTCGAGGTCGGTCACGGTCTCGTACAGGGCCTTGTCCAGCGTGTTGCCGGACGCCAGCGAGAACGACAACTCTTGGCCTTGGCCGCGGATCGTCGTGACGAGGTTCCAGTCCTTGCGCTCGGGCTTCTGCGGCGGGAACGGGCTCGGGGACTTGCCCTCCAACGTCTCGCGCACCCAGCGGATCGCCGCGCCGGCGATGTCGGGCGGGAACGTGAGCGCCTTGTCGACGAGCAGGTACACGAACGCGCCGTCCTCGACGCCCGCGAGCTCGAAGAGGTGCAGGTCGTCGTGGTGGACGAGCCGCGAGAGCACGCGCTTGTCGCGGTCGAGGCTCGGGCCGATCGTGCTGTGGACGACGAGGAGCCGGGCGCCCGTCTCGCGCAGCGCCGTCGAGAGCGCCTGCTCGTCGGTCCCCATCAACGCCGCCGTGAACTTCGCGTCCTGCAGGTCGATGACCTTGGTCTCGGGCGCGATGCCCGAGTAGGTGCCCGGCATGTCGACCACGACCGGGGCGTCGATCTTCTTGATCAGCCCAATCGCGCGCTCCGAGAGCGTGACGGACGGGGCGGCGGCCCACGCTGCCTTGGCCCGGGCCGCGTAGTCCGGCCCCTGGACGAGCACGCCGCCCGTCGCGTCGCTCACGACCCCGCCGAGCGTAGCGGGTTGGCAGGCGGCGATGAGCGGGAGAAGCAGCAGTGCGCGAGCGGTCAAGCGGAACCTCGGATGGCCGCGGGGGATTCACCCGGTTGGGACGCGGCGTCAACCGCGCCGCGCTCAGCCTGCGCGCCCGAACGCTACTGGATCGTGACCAGGGCGTGCCACTCGGTGCCTTCGTCGCACGTGATGTCGACCGTAGCGTCGTCCGCGGCGGCTTCCGCGACCAGGTCGTAGGTGTACTTCGGGCCTTCGTCCGTGAGGTTCGTGTAGATCGGGTCGTTCGGGACAGAGAGCCCGTCGCCGAGCGACAGGGCGCAGTCAGGCAGCTCGCGCAGGACGTGCAGGTCCACCACGAGGTGATCACCAACGGCCATCGCCCAGGAGCCGCAGGTGTCGGTCTCGTCGATCACGGTGTCCGGCGTAGCCGGGTCGGCCGGGAAGTCGCACGCGCCCGGGGCACCGCAGCCCAGGAGCGCCAACAGCGCGATCACTGCGCCACCAGGCACGCGCTCGTCAGCGTGATGCGCTTCTCGGTGCTCTTACCGCTGCGGAGCGTGGCCAGGACGGTCACCTGCTGCCCCTCTTGGACCGCGCCGAAGGCGGTGGCGTTGGCGTCCGGGAAGTACGCTTGCACCTTGCCCTTTCCGAGCGGCCCGCTGCGGACGCCGATGAACGCCCCCTCGTCATCGCGGGTGACCCGGCTCGCTTCGCCGACCACCTCGAGCACCTTGCCCCCACCATAGGTCGCCTCGGCCTGGACGAGGTTCTCGCTGAAGGCCTGGACCAAGTCGCGGGGCGTGACCCGGACTCGGTTGTCGGGAGGCTTGGCGCAGTCGAACACCGGCGCGCCAGCGAGGTCGGCGACATCCGCGCAGGCCAGCGACGTGAGGAGGAAGACGGGGAGCGAGACGAGCAAGAACCGCATGCGCCGGCCTATCTCGAAACCGGGCTGGACACGTAGCCCCCCTCCCCCGCCCCCGTTACCCGGAAGGCATGGCACGAATCACTGGCATCGGCGGCGTCTTCTTCAAGTCCACCGGCGACAACAAGGCGCTCGCCGCCTGGTACCGCGACATCCTCGGGCTCGACATCAAGCCCTGGGGCGGGGCCGCGCTCAAGTGGCCCGAGGACGGCAACGAGGACGGTGGGGCGACCGCCTGGAGCGTCGCGGCGCCCGAGTCCAAGTGGTTCGCCCCGAGCACCGCGTCCTTCATGATCAACTACCGGGTGGACGACCTCGACGGCATCCTGGCCCGCGTCCGCAGCACCGACGCACAGGTCGTTGGCGGGCCGGAGTCGCACGAGAACGGCCGCTTCGCCTGGGTCATGGATCCCGACGGGAACAAGGTCGAGCTCTGGGAGCCCCGGATCTGGGACGCGAAGAACAAGACCGCGTAGCGGTCTGCTCCGCGCCGGTCACTCCACGATCGTGAAGCTCCCCTCGGTCGCGTACTCCGCCGGCGTGAACGCACAGTCGCCCTCTTCGCCCTCGGTGGGCTGCAGCCCGGCGTCGTCGGCGTAGTACACGCGGCTGAACGACGTGCCCCAGCACTCGGACGCGCTGACCACCAGACCGCCGAGCGAGCCGCCTGCCACCTGGACGTCCCCGCGCCCTTGGCCATCTGCCTCCCAACGCGAGCGCATCGTCGCGAGCTCGTTGGAGCCCTGCCCGTCGATGTCATCGAGCCACGCGAGGTCCATCTCGCCGGCCCCGGCGTAGTCCTCGTTGTACGCGTAGGCCGCGTCCACGCGCTCGGCCCCGTTCACGAGGCCGTAGTCGTTGGCGGCGACGACGGCACCCACGCCGTCTACGTCGTACGCGTACTGGACCGCCCACTCGCCCGTGAGGCCGACGCCGGGGTCCATCCCGCTCGCCGTGGTGAAGTCGACCGCGAACTGCCCGCTCGCGTCGTCCCGCGTCGAGCCCTCGTCTACGATGCCCGCGACGATAGCGACGGCGTCCGTCTCGACCGAGCCGCCCTGGGGCACGTTGAACAGCGCCCAGGTGTAGCTCCCGTCGTCCTCCATCCGGACCCACAGGCCCGTCTCCACCGGGTCCAAGCCGGAGTCCGAGTACGGGCCCCACATGGCCTCCGTACGCGTGTCGTCCGTCCAGGAGGGCGTCAGCGTGGTGACGTAGCCGACGGTGCCGAGGATGGCCTCGATGATGCCGTTCACCCCCTCGGTGACCGTGCGCGTGGTCACGTAGTACTGCGCGAACTCCGAGCCGGAGTCGGCCGCCTTGGAGGCGTCGTCGGTCGGGAGGTTGATCGCGAGCTTCTCCTTCGTGGGGAGGATGTCGTCGTGGTACGCCGACCCGGGGTCGAAGCAGCCGGTGACGAGGGAGACGAGCAGGGTAGGAGCGAGGAAGATGGTCCGGTTCACGTGAGCCTCTCGGGGTTGCGCTTATCAGAACCGCCCGGTGCCCGGGGCTGAAACGGTGCGCGCCATTTTCCCGAAGGGCGCGGTTGGGGCTCGTCCTCCGCCGGCCGGTGTCGACGCGAGGTGTGCCGAGCGCCGGCACCGGCGGCCGTGCCCCTTGACTCTCCCCCGTCCCGTCCCTACCCGTTGCGCAAACTCACACCGCCGCCTCTTGGCGGCAGAAGGATCCGCGATGGCTGATGTGCTCCCCTTCCAGGCCGAGGTCAAACAACTCCTCGACCTCGTCGTTCACTCCCTCTACTCGGACCGCGAGATCTTTGTCCGCGAGCTCGTCTCCAACGCGTCCGACGCCCTCGACCGGGCCCGGTTCCTCGAGCTCTCCCAGAACGACCTGCGGCCCGCGACCGGCGAGGCCGCCGTGCGCGTCTTCGCGGACAAGGACCGCGGCACCGTCACGATCTCGGACTCCGGCATCGGGCTCACCCGGGAGCAAGCCGTCGAGCACCTCGGCACGATCGCCAAGTCCGGCACCAAGGCCTTCGCTACGGCGCTGAAGGAGAAGGGCACGTCGTCCGAGGGCCTGATCGGCCAGTTCGGCGTCGGCTTCTACTCGAGCTTCATGGTCGCCCACCGCGTCGTCGTCGAGTCGCTGTCCGGCGAGGCCGGCGCCGAGCCGATCCGCTGGTCGAGCGAAGGCGGCGGCGAGTTTACGATCGAGCCGGGCACGCGCGCCACGCGCGGCACCGACGTCGTGCTGCACGTGCGGAGCGACGCGACCGAGTTCCTCGACGACACGAAGCTGCGGGAGATCGTCGAGAAGCACTCGGACTTCCTACAATACCCGGTGTACGTCGGCGCGGAGGGCAGCGACACCCGCGTGAACCAGACGCAGGCGCTCTGGACGCGCACGCCCCGCGACGTCTCGGACGAGGACTACCAAGGGTTCTACAAGCACATCTCCCACGACTGGCAAGACGCGCTCGGCTGGGTGCACGTGACCACCGAGGCGCCGCTCGAGTTCCAGTCGGTGCTCTTCTTCCCGCAAAAGCGCCCGTTCGACCTTGACCACCCCGAGGTCAAACGCGGCCTGAAGCTCTACCAACGCCGCGTGATGGTGCTCGACAACGCCGACCAGTTCCTCCCCCGGTACCTGCGGTTCGTCCGCGGCGTGGTGGACGCCCCCGAGGTGCAGCTCAACGTGAGCCGCGAGATCCTGCAGAACACGCCGGTCATCGGCGCGATCAAGAAGCAGCTGGTCAAGCGGGTGCTCCGCCGCCTCAAGGAGATGTCCCGCGAGGACACCGCCGAGGGCAAGGCGAGCTGGCTGAAGCTGTGGGAGAACTTCGGCGTCACGCTGAAGGAGGGGGTGGCCGAGGACGCCGAGAACGTCGAGCACATCACGCCGCTGCTGCGCTTCCGGTCGACGTCGACCCCGGCGCCCGCCGCGGCCGTGGAGGGCGAGGAGGCCGCCGCACCGAGCGAGTGGCGCTCGCTCGCCGACTACAAGATCGCGATGAAGGACGGCCAGGACGCCATCTGGTACCTGACCGGGCTCGACCTCGGCCGCATGAAGGCGAACCCGCAGCTCGAGCGCTTCAAGAAGAAGGGCTACGAGGTGCTGCTGCTGTCAGACCCGGTGGACGAGTGGGTCGTGATGAACCTGAACGAGTTCGAGGGCGTGCCGCTCAAGTCCGTCGCGCGCGGGGACCTGCCGGACGACGCGGAGGACCCGATCGCGGAGGAGGCGCGCAAGCAGGCCGAGCCGTTCGTCGAGTGGCTGGGCACCGAGCTGGCTGGCCAGGTCGGGTCGGTGCGCGCGTCCAAGCGGCTCACCGAGAGCCCGGCCGTGCTGGTGGACGCCGAGTGGGGCGTGAGCGCCAACATGGAGCGCATCCTCCGCGCGGCCCGGCAAGACGCGCCGAAGGCGCAGCGGACCCTCGAGGTGAACCCCGAGAATGCGCTGGTGCGCAAGCTGATCGGGCTGCACGGCGAAGGCAAGACCGCCGAGGCCGGCGAGCTCGGCCGGCTGCTGCTCGACTACGCCCAGCTGGCCGAGGGCCACGTGGACGACCCCGCGGGGTTCGCCTCCCGGCTCGCGGGGCTGATGGCGCGGGCGTAGAGACCCTGCCGGCGCGCGTCAGCGCGTCGGCTCCCACCCCTTCGCCCGCTCCACCGCGTCGAGCGCGCGCAGGTACGCCCGCTTGAACGCCCCGGGCGCGGGGATGCCCACCCTCGCGAGCTGGCCCGCCGCCTCGGCGTCCGCGTAGAGCGCCGCCTCGTCCGGCTCCACCACGTCGCGCTGGCGCATCGCGGCGATCGTGCTCGCCGCGACATCCCGCGCAAAGTCGTCCCCCGGCCAGGGCATCCAGCTGGCGCGCCGCAGCTCCCCGAGCAGCAGCCCGCCGATCCGGGCGTGCAGCCCCTCGTCCGCGGCGATCCGCCGCAGCGCGTCGCGGTACGGCGACGCCGGCAGCGCGCGGATCGCGTGCCGGAGCAGCCCGAACGCCACGGCCTCCCCGACCGCGTAGGTGCCCACCGCCATCGCGACGAGGTCCCGCTCCGGGTCCGGCCCCCGCGCCTGCTGCAGCTCCGGCAGCTCGAACGCGACCTCGCCGTCGCTCCCCAAGGCGCTCGCGCACGCCGAGCACAGCGCGGCGTGCCGCTGCTCGTGCAGGAGCATCACGAGCGCCACCTCTTGCAGGTCCATCGGCGCCCCCAGGTCCACCAGCAGGCCGTGGAGCCGGCGCACGATCAGGACGCCGACGTACTCCGAGCGCGTCCGGTCCTCCCAGCCCCGCCGGGCGATCGCCCGCACGTCGTCCCGCAGCACCGGCGGGGTGAACGACGGGATGGGCGCCAGGTAGCGCCGCAGCAGCGCCGTCTGCGCGAGCGGCGAGCGGTCGAAGACAATGCCGATGCTCTCCGCGGGCACGTCAGGCCCGGCGGAGCGACCGCCCCGCGCGGCGCACGCGGCCCGCGCGGTCGAGCCCGACGAAGCCAGGGATTGCGCACTGCATCGCGTCGGTCAGGGGCTCGCAGGTGCACATCGGGTCGTCCTCCCACTGGCCGTCTGAGCAGGCGAGCACCGAGCCATCTGCGAGGCACTGGTCGTCACCCTCCTCGTCGCACGGGTCCCCGGCCTGCGCGGCGCAGCCGGCGAACAGCAGGGACGCCCCGATCACGACACCACGAGCGCTATGCATACGGTTCATTGCATCCGCTCCTTGATGTCGTTGAGCTTGGCGATCTGGCTGGCCGCGACCTTCTCCAGGTCCGTCCGAGACTCGGACGCCACGTGGTCCCTGTACTTCTCCCAGCCGCGGATCGCGTTGTCGAGCGCCGCGAGGTCGCCGTCCGACCCGTAGAACTTTCCTTGCCAGGCCGCCGCTTCGACCTCGTAGATCTGCGTGCGCGTCGCGAACGACTGGCTCGGCGGCAGGCGGCTCCAGTAGCGCTCGGCGGTCTGCGCGCGGGCCAGCGCGCGGTCGTACTGGCCCTTGTTCACCTGGTACAGCGCGTCGGCCGCGAGGATCTGCGGGTTGTACGTGTTCTCTGGCACAGCCAGCAGGTTCTTGAGGGCGCGCTCGGTCGCGCTGCTGTCGCCCTTGCGGAGGGCGTTGGACAGCAGCAAGGTCTGCGCGCGGCTGTAGTTGGGGTCCCCGGCAGGCACCCCCGCGAGCACCGCGCTGCCGTCGGCGTTCAAACGCCCGGCGCGGGCATCGGCGGCGAACGCGTCGATGTCGACCGTCGGGGCGATCGTCGACAGCGAGGCGTCCACGGGCGACTCGATGACGGGGAGCACGGCCTGGGCGACCGGCGCGGGCCGGGCGGTCGCGCGAACGGGGGGCTCGTACGCGACGGCCTCGGGGCGAGGCGCGGGCTCGGGGCGGGCCACGGGCTCGGGAGCCGGCCGAGCGACAGGCGCGGGGCGGGGCGCGGGCTCGGATACCCGCGCGACCGGCTCACTGGCACGCGGGGCGGGCTCCGGGCGCGGCGGCGGCGGCGGCGGGGTCGGCGCAGGCGGCGCCGAGACAGCCGCGTCGGCGACCGCTGGGGCCGCCTCGACAGCGGCGGGGGGGGGGGCGG
>CALQBK020000070.1 GCA_943328795.2 Bifidobacterium breve | reverse complement strand
CTCGATGTCGTTCGGCATCACCAACGAGGAGCCATACGGCGCAGCGATGGGCCCAGGGGCGCAGCCGGCGAGCAGGAGCCCGAGCGGCATCACCAGGGTGGAGAGGGTCTTGACCATTCATGCCTCCGAGGGAGTGGGGGGCGTGGGCCCCGACGGCGAGTCGAAAAGTGAATCTACGAGGTCCGGCACCTCCCCGATGGGCAGGGGCCGAAGGGCCACCCGCCCGGGAGCGGAGGGCACAACGAGGGTGATTGTAGCACGGTCCCGCTTCTTGTCGAAGCCGACCGCCCGGCAGAGCTCGTCGTGGTCGAGGTCCCCGGGGGCTTGTACGGGCAAGCCGAGCCCGGCGCAGAGGTCGGCGACGCGGCGCGCGAGGCCTGGTGACGCCCAGCCCCGGCGCTCGGCGAACCGCGTGATCGCCACGAGCCCGATCGAGACGGCCTCGCCATGCCGCACCCGGCCGTAGCCCGCGACCTGCTCCACCGCGTGGCCCAGGGTGTGCCCGAGGTTGAGCGTGGCGCGAACCCCAGACTCGCGGGGGTCAGCCGCCACCACGGCCGACTTGCAGGTCACGGACGCTCGAACCGCCCGGGCGAGCGCTGCAGGGTCCCGCCTGCACAGCGCGGCTTGGTCCCCCTCGAGCTCGCGCAGGGCGTCCTCCCCTGACAACAGCGCGTGCTTGACGACCTCGCCGAGCCCGCACCGCACCTCGGCGTCCGGCAGGGTCCCGAGCGCCGAGAACGGCGCGTACACCAGGCGGGGCTGCCAGAACGCCCCGACCAAGTTCTTCCCATGCGCGGAGTTCACGCCGACCTTCCCCCCGACGCTGGCGTCAACCATCGCCAACAGGGTCGTCGGCACCTGCACGAACGGCAGGCCGCGCAGCACGCTCGACGCTGCGAACCCGACCAGGTCCCCGGTCACCCCTCCCCCGAGCGCGACGACCGGCGTGTTCCGGTCGGGGTTCAGGTCCAAGAGCCGGCTCACCAGCGCCGTCCACGTGGCGAGCGTCTTCTCAGATTCGCCGTCCGGGATGTCCACCCGGAGCACGTCGAACCCTCCGCGGGCGAGCTCGGCCCCGGCCGCCGCGGCGTGTAGCGGCGCGACCACGTCGTTGGAGACCAGGAACACCCGGCCCGGCCGGAGCACCGCAGCGAGCGCTCGCCCCAGGCCGTGGAAGCCCGGGGCGAGCTCCACCGGGTACGCGGACCCGTCCACGAGCACGTCGATCGCTCCAAAGCTCACAGCATCGCCTCCACCCGACGGGTAACCGTGTCGACGTCGAGGGCGTCCGTGTGCACCCACGGGCCGAACGCACGCCAGCCGCCCCTCCGGGCGGCCAGCAACGCGAGCACGCGCTCGCGGCGGTCACCCGACAACATCGGCCGGTTCGTCGCGTCGCCGAGCCGCGCGAGCAAGACCTCGGCATCCGCCATCAGCACAACACGCCGCCAGGCGTCGAAGAGCGCGCCGCCAACGGCAACGCCCCCACCGCCCAACGCCACGACCACGTCATCCAAGACCGCCAGCCGCTCCATCGCACGCCGCTCGAGCGCTCGAAACCCAGCCTCCCCAACCGCTGCGAAAACCGCGGGAGGATCACCGATCTCGGCGTCCACGTCTACGAACCGCAAGCCATGCCGAAACGCCAACTCAACGCCCAGGGTGGTCTTCCCGACCCCACTGGGCCCCGCGATGACGAGTCGCACCCCGCGCTACTTCGTGCTCGTATCCGAGGCATCACCCGACGAGACCGGGACGATGTGCGGCGTGATGAACACCAACATCTCGTTCTGGCTGTGCTCGCGGCTCGAGTTCTTGAACAGATACCCGATGATCGGGATGCTCCCGAGGCCAGGCACCCGTGAGACGGCCATCGACTCCGAGGTGGCATACACCCCGCCGAGGACGGCGGTGTCGCCGTCTGGCACGAGGACGCGGGTGCTAATCGACTTCGTCGAGATGGCCGGCTGGCCCTGGACTGCGTTTCCGAAGTCCGGCCGGTCGTTCGTGAGGTTGATCTCCATGAATACGGTGTCGTCCGAGGTGATGTGCGGCGTGACCTCGAGGGACAAGGTAGCTGCCACGAACTGCACCGACGTCCCGTTCTGACTCGTAGACAAGAACGGGATGCGAGTGCCTTGGCTGATCGTAGCTTGCTCGTTGTCGAGCGCAGTGACACTCGGGCTCGACACGATCTTACCCCAGCCTTCCGCCTCGCCGGCGGAGAGGCGCGCGTCGATGTCGAACAACCCGGGGATCGAGCCCAGCGCAAAGTTCACGGCGCTGGTTGCGCTGGCCGCCCCCAAGTCCATCAACAAGCTGTCGCTGGCGTCGCTCGTGTAAAAGTGCGAACCCGTGGAAGTGCCGCGCCCCATACCGCCGTCGACCCCGATCGAGTTCGGGAAGAACGCGCCGGTGGGGTACCCGGTCGCGGCGCTGGCGTCGACGTCCGCCCCCCACTGAATGCCCAGCGAACGCGAGAAGTTCGATGATGCCTCGACGAACCGAGACTCAATGCGCACCTCGCGGGTCGCCGTGTCCAGGCGCCGCAGAAGCGCGCGAGCCTGCGCCACGTAGTCGGGCATGTCCTGGATGATCAGCTGGTTGCCGCGCACGTCGACCTCGACGGAGCCTCGCTCGCTGAGCACTGACTCCACCTGGCTGGACACCTCCTCGGGGTCCGCGTAGTTCAGAGGCGCGACGTAGACCTCGAGATCGGTCAGCTCGACCTGCGCCTTCTTCGCCTCGAGCGCAGACTGCTGCTCGGACTTGATGCTCTCGATCGACGCGACGCGGATGACGTGCCCAACGCGCTGGGCGGCGAGACCCTTGGCTTGCAGCACCGCTGACAGCGCCTCGTCCCACGGCACATCCTTCAACTTTACGGTCACCTTGCCGCTGACTTCGTCCGAGGCCACGACGTTGACGTCTGCGAACTCGGCGATGAACCGGAGGACCGCGTGAATGTCGGCCTCCTGCAGGTCGATGCTCATGCGACGACCGACGTACCGCGTGGAGCTGGACCCGGTCTCGGAGGCGAACGAGAGGTCGGAAGCCCCCCCCGTTCCACCGTCCCCGAGCGACGACTGCGCGTCAACCGCGCGCCCCTTGCTGTTCACCAGCAGCTCGCCCCCGGAAGAGTTCGACAGCCCGGCGCCGCCGTTCGTCGCGGGAGTAGAAGGCGCAACGGCAGACCCTCGATCCAACGCGGCGTCACGCGCGGCCATCTGGTCCTGCGGGATCTGAATGGAGATGACCCGGAGGTCGCCCTCCCTCGCGACAGAGTACTCGGCACCCTCGCGGAGTCGAATCGCGATCCGCACGCCCGACGACGTGGTGTACGCCTTGACCGAGTCGACCGCGCTGTAGAAGTACGCGCTGTTCAGCTCGCGGCGCAAGCTCTCAGGCATCGTGGCACGCGCGAGGTCCACCGTGATCAGCCCGCGCTCAGGCTGGGAGATCTGCGGCTCGACCTCTTGCGCGCCGATCAACACCCGGCTCACGCGCTCGCGCTGCTGGAAGTCGAGCGTCCGCAGAGCGGGGCCGACGATCGCCGCCGCGGGCCCGGAGAGCCGCGGGGCGTCGGGGCCGACCGTGCTGGCCGCGAGAGCTGCTCCGAGCGGGTCAGCAGGCTCACCGGGGGTGAGCGTGAGGATCAAGGCGCCGGGCTCGGACTTCACGTCCCAGGTGGCGGCGCTGGCCAGGTAAAGCGTCAGGCGCACGTTGTCGGTCCCGTCGTTGAACGACGAGAACTCCGAGCGCGTGACGATCCCGCCGGTGGGCGCAGTGCTCCCAGGTGCGAGCGTCGCACCGGCGACGTCGAGCACCAACCGCTCGGGGTTCGTCTGCCGGAACGGGCTCACCGATGGCGCAGCGCCATCCGCCGTCGCGAGTGAGATACGGACAACAGTCAAGTTGGCCGCGGTGCCGATCTGGGCGCCGGAGACGGTGACCGGCTCCGCAGCGAACGCGCTCGTGACGCCCGACGACAACGCCAGCGCCAGCGCCAAAACCGGGAACCGGAGGGCAGGGAACTTCATTTGGACTCCGCGTGCTGACATCACTTCTTGTCCGTGCTGCCGGGGAAATGGACGGTGACCGGATTGACGACGAGCTCGCCGTCAATGGTCTGGTACTCTTCGGTCACGACGACCGCCTGATCTGAGATGGAGGTGACCTTCCCCCAATTTCGGCCAACATAGCTACCCATCTGGATCACGTGCCCGACGCCGTCGGGGTCCATGAGCAGCGCCCGCGGCACGTTCGTGTTCCAGATCACGCCCGACAAGATGAACTTGTCTACGTCCCAGCGCTGAAGGGGCGGGCTGTTCGGGTCAATGGCCTGCGTCGTGGTGCGCTGCGTGTCGTAGAAGGGCTTGAAGGGGTCGCGCTTGCCGGCGGGGTTGTAGAAGTACTCTTCCACATTGGCCGCCACGACCGGCTCGGCGGCGATGTCTACCTTCGGCGCCACCGGCGCCGCGACATCCCCGTTCCCAGCCGGGATCGGCTCCCCGCAGCCGGTCGCGAACAACGCCGCGAGGGAATAGACTGCAATCAACCGGCTATTCACCACCACCTCCCCCGCCGCCAGCCGCGTTGGCCGCGTTGCGCTGCTGGTTCTGCTGGATCTCAGCATCCGAGAGGAACCGGTAGGTGACGACCTTCCCGCTCACGGTCAAGCTGACCTCTTCGCCCGACTGGTTGGGCGAGCCCATGTCGATGTCGGTGACCGACACGATTCGGCTCATCTTGCTGACGCGGTCGAAGAAGATCCCGATCTCGTGGTACCCGCCGTCCATCATGATCTGGACGGGGACCTCGGCATAGTACTCGTGCATGACTTCCGGCAGCGGCTGGAACTTCCGAACATCCAAGCCGCTCTTCCGCGCAAGCCCGTCGATCTCGTTGAGCAGGCCGGGGATCTCGCGGTCGTTCGGCAGCTCCTTGAGCGCCTGCTTGAGCTTCGCCGCGAGCACCTCCAGCCGGGCCTCAAAAGCGGCGCGGTTCGACGCCCGTGCGCGGACTGCGTCCCGCTTCGACGTCAAGTCGGCCTTCTGGGCCTCTCCGGAGTCAATCGCATCGTACGTCGGCGAGATCAGTGAGAACCAGATCGCGACGAGGATGAAGAGATACCCGAGCCCGGCAACCAACCACCGCTGCGAACGGGGGAGCTTCTGGAACTGGTCGAGGAACTGGTTCACGCGCCACCTCCCGGTGCTGCCGGGGCGTCCGCGGGCGCGGCTGGAGCCGCTGCGGCGTCGGGTTCCGCTTTGACCGGCGTGAGCCGGGCGGTCAACATGAATTTCTTCAACGTGACCGAGATCGACTTGTCCGTGGGCATCGCCTCGATGTTCTTCAAGAACACCGCCTCGAAGAAGGGGGACGCGTCAAGCGCGCGGAGGTACTCGGAGATCACCGTGTTGCTCACGGCGATGCCCTCGATCTCCAGGTTGTCTCCGTTCTGCCCGAGGCGTACGAGCGTCAGGCGGTCCGGCGCCGCGGTGGACATGTCGTCCAGCATGTGCACGGGTCCAGCCTTCTTGGCACGAAGGTCCGTGATGACGTCCAGCTTCCGCTGCAGGTCCTTCTCGAACTTCTCCATCTCGTCGACGCGCTTGGCGTCCGCCGAGAGCCGATCAATCTCGTTTTGGAGGGCAAGGTTGTCGGCTTCCACACCCGAGAGCTGGAGCTGAGTGACACCCCACAGGGCGAGCCCGGCGAACAGCGCGACGGCCGCTCCGGCCAGGGCCAGAAAGGCTTCTCTGCGCACCGCCTCCTGTTTCTTGGAGGTACGTACCGGAAGGAGGTTGATCCGGATCATTTGTCTTCCGCCCTCCGAAGACCCAACCCCACCGCGATGGCTGCCTGGGGAGCCAAGTTCTGGAGGAAGTTGGGGTTGATCGCGCGTTCATCGACCTGGACGCGCTTGAAAGGATCCGAGATCTCGACGGTGCAGCCGCAGCGCGCCTCGAGGCTAGGCCGCAGACCCGGAGTCACGCAGGCGCCGCCGGTCAGCACGACCCGGCCGAGCGCGCCGCCGCCGGCGGTCGACAGGTAGAAGTCCAAGGACCGGTGCACCTCGCCGGCGATGTTCTCGGAGACGTTCGCGAGCACGCGCTCGACCTCCTCGGGCACCACCGCAGTCCGGTCCCGCTCGGCGCCGCCGACCTTGAAGGCCTCGGCCTCCTCGAAGGACACGTTCAGGGACCGCTGGATCTCTTCGGTGTAGTTCCGGCCGCCGATCTGCAGGTCACGCGTGAACGCGCTGACCCCACGGCGGAGGACGTTGATGTTCACCGTGCTCGCGCCGACGTTGACGAGAGCCACCGGCTCCGTGCCGACGTCGTAGTTCAACGTGTACATGTTCTCCATCGCGAACGCCGCGACGTCGACACACACCGGCTTGAGGCCCGCCTCGATCAAGACGCTCTGGTACTCGTTGACCAGCTCCTTGCGCGCGGCGACGAGCAAGACCTCCATCTGTCCGGCCTCGTCCGCCTGCCCTTGCAGGATGAACGCGTCGATGTACACGTCGTTCACGTCGAACGGGATGTACTGCTCGGCCTCCCACGTGATCGACTCATCCAGCTCATCCTGCGTCATCACAGGCAGCGAGATTCGCTTAATGATCACGGAGTTACCCGAGACACCAACGACGACCTCCTTCGTCTTCACCTTTTGCCGGGCGACTAGGTCCCGGATGGTGCCGACGATGGCGCTGGTGTTCATGAATGCGCCATCGACGATCGCCTCCGGGGGGAGCGGCGCCACCCCGAAGTGTTTCAATCGATGACGGCCCGATCGGTCCTGCTCCAGTTCCAACAACTTCACGTGGCTGGAACCGATATCGAGGGCGACGGCGTTCTTGGTGCGAGCGATCAGGGCCAACGGGGATCCTTCCGGCAGGCCTTTGTACCAAGAAGTACAGGTCGCAGTCAACGACCGACGGCTCGCGATACGGGAACTGCCTATGCAGACGCGCACAGAATCCGCCGGCACGGCCCTCCCGCCTCTCGCCCGCACGGCCTTGATCGGCGCCAGCGCCGGGGTCTGGGTTTCCGGATATTGCCGTATATTCGTGGAGTTTTTTGGATGCGGCCCGCTCGTCAGCGCCGCCTTGGCAGCGTGTCTAGCGGGGGCGGTTGGCCTCACTCGCCCCGTGCGACTTGGACCAACACGCGCGTTTGTCGTCGCGATGGTTTCCGCGGCGCCCCTCGGCGCGGCCGCTGCGCTTGGCGCGCTTCCGCCGGCGATGCTCACCTTCGGCGCCCTCGGGATCGGTGCCTTGTCCTGCGCCGCGCTGGCGCAGCTCTTGTCGCGTCAATCGCTTCGGTGGGGGCTGCTTTCTTCGGCGTTCGCGGTCGCCGGATTCGTGGCAGGCGGAGGGCTCGGCGCCTCGCCAGCGCTGCTCTTGGCCTGCGCGACTCTGCTCGCTCTGTCCCTCCTGCCCTCCAGCGCGACGGCGCCGTTCGACGCTCCGGCTCCGGCCAAAGCGTGGAGTAGTGGAGCGCGCACGTTCGTTTTTGCGGTCCTCGCATTCCTTGCGATGTCCTGTCTGGCGCTCCTGCGCGACCCGTTGTGCCCATCCCCCGCCGGGACTGCGACGTTCGCAGCTGCCCTGTTCCTCGGCGCGAGCCTCCCGGCGGGGCGCGTCTCCGGGGCGCTGGGCGCGGCGCTCGCCGGGGGAGGGCTCTACGCCACGCAGCGGCTGCCCGTGCGCATGGGGGAGCTGGCCGCCCTGCTGGCTCGCGCCGCGCCGGTGCTCTCCGAGGGCGACCACCCGGCGCTGGTGGCCCTCGGGCTCGCCGGGCTGGCCGCCGGGCTGCTCGCCGGCTTCGCGCGGGCCAGCGCCAGCGAGGTCGGGTTGGGAACAGTCGTCGGGGCGCTCGCCGCCCCGTGGATGACCAGCTTGCTCGGCACCGAGCCGAGCGAGCACTCGAGCTCGGCCCTGGTCACCGTCGGGGCGGATGTCGGGCTCCGCGAGCGGCTCGACGGCTTTCGCTCCAAGCGGCCGTTGCAGCTCGCGCACGCTGGGACGTTCGGCGGCGAGGTGATCCGCGGGGCAGACGCCAACGGGCTGATGGCTGAGCTGGACGGTTCCGTGGTGGAGCTCTCCCCTCGCCTGTCGGCGGGCGAACGCTTTGCAGGGACGCTCGCAGGATGCGTCACCGCGGGCCGCGCGCACGCAAGGGTCGGCGGTGATGACCTCGGCTTGGTCACCTCCGCGCTGCTGGCACAGCGGTTCCTCTCCGTAGACACCGCCATCCCCGGCGTGACTTTCACGCGCGCCTGGGCGGACCTCCACCCGCTGGCGAAGTCGGCGTGGGTCAACCCCGCGGTCCGGATCCTGTCGTTGCCCGCGACGGCGCTCGCTGCGTTTGGCGAGCCCGCCGACGCCGTCGTGCAGGTCGTCCGGAACGGGTGGACGGACGCCCGCGGGTCGTTGCCCTCCGCCCGCTCGATGCGCGCGACACGCAGCTCGCTGTCCCCTGGCGGGGCGTACATCCTGTCGGTGTCCACCACCCGGTTTGACGCCGCGGCCTTCGCCGGGCTGGGCGCCGAGCTCGCACGCTCGTTCCCGTCGGTGACCGTCTGGCTGCCCCCCGTGGGCGTAGACAGCGCGTTGTTTGTCGCGCGCGACACGACGGAGCCGCTCGCGTGGTCGGGCCTCTCGACCTGCCTACAGGCCGACGCCCAGCGCCTGAAGCGTGATGCGGTACGCTCGCCGGAGGACATCGCGAGCCTCGTGCTCGGCGACGGCACGACGCTCGGCACCGCGGCCGCGCCGACCGGGCTGCGCCTGCCGCAGCGCTTGAACGCGGGGGATCCGAACCCCCTCGCCGCGGTTCAAGCCGCGAGCTGGGACCCTGCGACCGCTTGGTCAGCAGATGCCCCCCGCGACGCGCTGCGCGAGCGCCACGCGTCGTTGTTGCGGTTCCAGTCGGTCATCGCCCAGGCGGCGTCGGGCGACATGCACGGCGCGATCGCGGCGGCGCGCAGCCTCAGCACGGCGCCGGGCGGAGACCGCTCGGTCGAGACGCTCGTCCGCGGGTACCTTGACGCGGCCCGGGTCCACGTGAACGCGGCGAGGCGCGAGGGCCCGGAGTCGAAGGAGTGGGGCGCGGCCGAGACAGCGCTCGGCAACGTCCGGCTGCTCTACCCGGAGCTCGCGGAGGCGTGGTGCGTCCAGGGCGCGATGGACGCCGCGCGGGGCCAGTGGCAACGGGCCGAGGACGCTTACGGGACGTGCAACTCGCAAGACCCCGAGAGCCGGGAGGCGTTGGACGGGTTGGCGAGCACGAGGCTCGCCGTGGGCAACTTCACCGGCGCCGAGGATGCGTTGAAGGAGGCGGTAGCACGCCACCCTGAGCAATGGGACGCGCAGTACAACCTCGGCCGCTTCTACCTGCTGCGGGGCCGGATGGACGCCGCGGAGCCCTTGCTGAAGCAGGCCGTCGCCGGGGCCTCCCGGGACAGCGCCCCGACCCGGAAGCCCCACTTGGCGCTCGCTGACCTGTACTTGGCCACCGACCGCGCCGTCCTCGCGCTCGGAGAGGCCCAGCAGGTCGCGAACCGCGAGCCGGACAGCGAAGCCCTCCGCATTCGCGGCATGGCACGGTTCGACCTCGACCAGGTCGACCTCGCCGAGGCAGACTTCCGCGAGGCGCTCCGCATCGAACCCGGGAACGTCAAGGCCCGGACCGGGCTCGCCCAGGTACAGCTCCGCCGGGATGACTTCGACGGCGCCACCGCCTCCCTCCGCGCGGTCCTGCAGGCGGATCCGCAGAACCGCGCCGCCCAGGAGAACCTGCAGCGCCTCCGCGAGCTCGGCAAGATCGACGAGTGATCCCGTCGGTCGGTGCACAGCGTCGGCGCAGCCGACGAGCCTCGACCTCATATCAGAGGCTAGAACATCTCCATCCACGCGACGGTAGCGGTGTTCATGTACAGCGCGTTGGCCGCCGTGACCGTGTCGACCACCGCCTCGCTCCCGTCGGGGTTGGGCGTCGCGGTGCCGTAGTACACGGTGCCGTTGCCGACGCTCACGCCGGAGGTGTAGCCATCGAGCTCGATCGCCGCGGCGTCGCTCGTGTTGACGTAGCCGTCTTCGTTCGTGTCCATGCCCGGGCTGCAGTCGTCGAAGTTGATGCCATACACGCGTCCGATGCCCGCGTTGCACCGGTCGACGTCCGGCGTGTAGGTCGTGAAGTAGACGACGCCGGCGTACACGAGCGGATCGGACGTGAGGCCTTCCCCGCCGACGAGGCTCAAGTACCCGGGCGCGCCCTGGCAGGTGATGGGCTGCGCCACCGACGCGCAATCCTCGGGGTTCGCGTCGTACATCGTGAAGAAGTACCCGGTGGCGGTGCCGTCGCGGTCGAACGGCGTGCCCGTACCCCAGTAGACGCCGAGCGAGCCGTCCGCACGCCACGCCGTCGTAGCGGAGTAGTAGACCTCGGGCCGGTTCCCGACGCCGTTGGTGAAGTCGGTGCCCGTCATCGGGTCGTACCACTGGCACCACTGCAGGTCGTCCACGCCGGTCGCAGACGCCGAGTCGATCAGCGCCTTGTACATCCACGACGCGCCGGGCACCGTAGGGTCGCCGGGGCCGGTCCCAACCGAGCCGTCCTCGTTCAACATGTCCCGCGGCGTGTACGCCGTGGTGACCGGGAAGTACATGACATCGCTGTCGCCGTCGCCGTCGACGTCAACCACCGCGAGCGCCGCAGAGATGTAGGAGTTCTCCATCAGCGAGTCGCTGTCGTAGTTCAAGTCGCTCTGGGACTCACGGCCCGCGAGGATGTCGGGGTGCTGGTCCTCGATGTTGTCGCCCGCCGCCGAGTACCCGACGCCCTCGCTGTCGGAGAACGGCGTGTCGCCCGCGTTCCACATGTAGAGGTTCGCCTCGGACGACTGGTAGTACGCAGTCCCGCTGGTCCCGGTGAAACCAGCAGCGCGCCCACCGCCCCACATCGCGACCCACTGGTCGTGGCTGCGGGCGCCGTCGTAGACGTTGAACACCGTCGGGCGGCTGGTGGTGTACCCCATCGCCGTGGTGTCCGTGGTGTTCGTCTGCTCCCACAGGAACTTCGGGTACCGCGTGCTCGTGATGTCGAGCGCCATGGTGACGGGCCCGCCCATGCCCTGGGAGACGACGACGATGCGGTGCCACTCGCTCCCGTCAGCCGCCTTCGACCCGTCGCCGTCGCCGTCGATCCACACGTCCTCGACCGTGGGGGTCGCGTCGAACATGAACGTACGACCGTAGAACATCTGGTCGATCAAGTGGTTCGCCCACTCGGTGTCGTGCTCGCGCTGCAGAAGGTAGCCGGGGATCCAGCCCCAGAGCTCCTGGCCCTTCTCGTCGTTCATCGTGTCCGAGTCGTCCTCGAGCCGGAACGCGTGCAGCATGCCGTCGTTCGCGGGGACGAGAACGACAGTCGGCGCGTTGGTCGTGTCCGCTTCGAGGTCCGCCAAGAACGCCTGGTAGGACGTGTCCATCGAGTACATGCCGTCTCGGGCGGACACCACCACCGGGACCGCGTACGGCGAGTCCTGCAGCTTCCAGCTCCCGTGCTCCATGTCCAGGTACCGGAACGTAGAGGTCGGCAGGCCACGCGCAAAGTCGACGAACGCCTGGAAGTCGTCTTCGTCGACGTCGCAGTCCAGGTCGAGGTCGTAGGGCTCGGGCGACGAGCTCCCGGAAACGCAGCTCGTCCAGTCGGCGGGCAGCGTGCGGGAGTTGTCCAAGAAGCCGCTGAACAACGAGTTCGTCGGCGGGACCGCGTTGACGAAGTTCACGTCGAACGGCAAGCGGCGGTCGAGCGCGCTGGTGGACATCGCCGCCAGGGCAGCGACGTTGTCGTCCCAGAAGTAGATGTCACGGTGGCGGATACCGTCGTTGTCGAGCTCGTCGGAGTCGGCGTGCTCGACGATGCGGCTGACCAACAGGTCGCCGCCGTCCCACACCGCGTTGCCGACGCTCGGGTCACCCGCGGAGTAGTCGACCTGGCCGTAGTAGGGGTCAGACGGGTCGTTGAACAGCGAGTACGCGCGGACGTGGCCTTGCCCCAACGGGTTGGCGCCGGTCATCTCGTAGTAGTCGTAGATCATGTACGCGCCGTCGACGGTGATCACCGGCGTAGAACGCGTGTAGGTACCCGCCTCGACCTCCGAGAAGATCGACAGCAACGCGGGCAGGATCTGGTCCCCGTTGTCGACATAGCTGTAGGTGCCCTCGCCCGCCGTGTTCAGCGACGCGTTCTCGTACAGCTGGTCCGCGAGCGTCGACACGCCGTAGCCGACGCCGATCGTGTGCACGACGGCGCGCTGCTGCCCAGTGAGGGACGACCAGTCCTCGTTGTACGCGTCAGCCACGGTGTCGTCGAACAAGCAGTCGGTGTCGGGCGAGTACGGGCTCGTGCTGCCGTAGCAGGTGATGTCGGGGGTCACGGAGGCGCTCGAGGTGGCCGGCAAGATCTGGTCGTCGTCGATCGGCGATTCCCGCGCGAACACCACGATGTGGGTGTCGGTGCACGCGTAGCCGATCGGGGAGTCGCCCCAGGCCGCGACCCCGTCGCCGTCCCCGGTGCTGTTGGACAAGTAGTCGTGCTCGACGGACTCCACGGTCTCGGCGATGTTGCGCGTGGTGGTCGCGAACGGCGACGTGGCGGAGAGCGCTGCGGAGATGTCAGCGAACGAGCTGCCGACCGGGGCGATCTCGGTGAACGAGTCGACGCCGGCGCTGGACGCCGTACCGACCACGCCGAAGCGGGCGAAGTCGTAGTGGCGAGACATCGCCTCGATGGCCAGCACGGTGTCCTGCCAGCACGTGTTGCTGCTCACGCCGTCGCACGGCGAGTTCATCGCAGAGGACATGTCCACGACGAAGATGATGACCGGTGGGACCCGGACCTGGTCCGAGAGGATCTCGTCGGTGCCATCGGTCGCGTACGCGGGAGCCGGCAGCCCGGCGAGCCCACAGAGCAACACGGCCGAAGGCAGCAGGCTCAAGAAACGGGTGCGTCGCAAGTTGGTCATGCTCACCTCAGCGGATCTTGCACGCACCGGGGACCACCTTGCGCAAGGTGGCCATTACGGTGGCGCGAGTGGGGTTGTTGTCGGTCCAGGTCATGGACATGAACTCGGCCTGGGCCGTCATGTTCCAGAAGTCGGAGCGGAAGGCGGTGTTGCCTTGCTCGGTGCTGTAGCCGGGGGGCGGGTTCGAGCACTTCAGGTAGGTCGCGTCGACCCAGTAGTTCCCGAGCGGGGTCGGGAACAGGATGCCTTCGTACATCGGCTCGGCCTCGTCCACCGTGACGAACGTCTCGGCTGTGGACGGGTCCCAGCCCTCGTTCGCGGGGTCTGCGTACATCAGCGCGAACCGGGACTGGCCGGTGCCGGCGTCCGCCGTGTCGCTGATGGTCATGTGGCGCATGTTGTGCACCGCGATGCGCTGGTCGACGCCGGCGACGGACAACGACGTCGCGCCGATGACGGCCAAGACGGCCATCAGGATCATCGCGATCAACAACGCGTAGCCGCGCCGCGACCGGCGCGCGCGGAGAAGGCCCATGGCGTGCGAAGTGCGCATCAGAGGTTCGCCTGGAGTCGGAGGTTGCGAACCGCGACGCGGCTCGTCATGATCTGCCGGTAATAGTGATCGGGGGTGTTCGCCGAGTCGTTGTTCTCGACGTCCAGCGGCGCGCCCAAGTACGTGCGTGCGAGGTCCGGGCGAGCGGAGCGAACCACCATGGTCATCCGGATCATGTACAGGTCATCCACCTGCAGCGACGTGATGCTGCTCACCCAGTCGCCGCCGGGAACGTCCACCGCGAGGTCCTCGTCGCAGTCGGTCGAGCCGGTGCTCGGGCGCACGCAGTACGCGACTTGGAAGTCCTCGACGTTGTCAACCACCGGGATGTCATCGGCGTCCGGCGACTCGAAGTCCAAGTCCATCATCAGGACGGGGTGCTCGGGGCTGCCAGCGCCGATGCCGTCGGTGTCGTCGGCGTCGATGTAGAAGGTCGCGACCTCTGCCCGCGAGCAGGTCATGATCAGCGGCAGGTTGTCGGTCGCGCCGCAGTTGTTCGCGTAGTCCGCGTAGGCGGTGTCGTCCGTGACCGGGATGACACCGGTGGACGCGTCCGCGCCGCCGGAGAGCGCCCACAGGTAGCTGCGGAACTCGCCGATCCCCGCGTAGTCGACGCACAGGATCATCTCGCCGTTCTGCAGCTGCGCGAGCTTGGTGGCCTGGTCATTCACCGTGGGGACGACGTTCAGCGAGGTCGTCGAGCAGAGCGGGGGGGCGGTCTCGTAGGTGTTGAAGACGAGCGACGGGTCCATCGAGACCACCGTGATCGCGTCGGACCCGCCGGGCCCATCGCCGTCGTACGAGATCACCGCCGAGAGCGAAGCGTCCTGGTCCCCACCGTCGCCGAACGGCCCGCGCGTAGAGGAGCCCGTGCCGTAGCCGGCCATCCGCGTGGTGCGGGACATGATGTCCATGCCCAGGCGCATGTTCTGGTGCATCTCCATCTGGGCGTCCTGGTACATGAACTGCCGCATCTGGCCGACGAACAGCGCGTAGAGCGCCGCGATCACGAACGCTCCGATGGCGACCGCGATCATCAGCTCCACCAACGTGAAGCCGCCCCGCCCGGCGCGACGAGCGGCGGACAGGTACCTGGGCGCGGGGGTGAGGAAGCGGCGGAGCATCAGGAGTCCCGGAAACGGTAGCTGGAGACAGTAGCCGCGTGACGGGTGTTGAACTGGGAGTCGGGGTAGCTGCACCGTACACGCAAACGCAGCCAATCGTCGCCGAACGACGTGGTGCCGCCCATGCCTTGCACGTCCCACGACACCTCGTAGATCGGCGAGCCGTGCGCCTGGTCGGCGTCGTTCGCGGCGTTGACGAGCGGGAGCGACGCAGACACGTGCTCGAGCGTCCCCCACGTGACCATGGACGGGTCCGTCGGGTCCGTCCCGCCGAGGTCGACCAAGTCCGGCGCGGACGTCGTGGTGCTCCAGTCCTCCGCGAGCAAGTGCTCGAGCTGCGACTGCGCCAGGTACGTGCAGTCGGTCATCCGGTGGGCGTTCATGTTCGAGCGGACGGACTGGCTGTGCAGGCCGAACATCACCACCAGCGAGAGCCCCAAGATCGCGGACGCGATCATGACCTCGATGAGGGTGAAGCCTGCGCGCCCGCGCGAGCCGGGACGAAGGAGGGTGGTCATGGCGTGGTCGTGCCTCCAGCACCGACGCTGCCATCAGCGTGCGCGGTGCGATCAGAAGTCTCCATGTGCGCGAGCCCGCCCCGGGCGATGCGCAGCTTCACGTTCGGAAACGTGCCGTCGGGGGCGCGAGAGCCCCGCTTGTTCACCAGCTCGACGCTGATGTAGCCGTCGGTGAAGTCCCCGACCGGGTTCGCGACGAAGCCGCGCGGGGAGAACACGATGGCGTCTTGGTTTCCAAGGCCTGGACCGCGCAGCGGCGTCCAGGTCGCGAGGCTGATGCCGGTGCGCTCCTCCGAGCCATCGACGTCGAGGCTGCGCTCCCCTTGGCTCCCGTCCGCTACGCCGTCGTGATCCAGCGGGAGGGTGTCCCACTCGGTGCTCCCGGAGGAGCGGTCGCCGACCTGCAAGAGCCACATCCCGACCTGGGGCTCGGACGGGTCGAGCGCAGGATCCGACTCGGTCAAGACGACCCGCGCTTCGCGGTTCGTCGCGATGGACAACGCGCGCAGGCCTTGCACGTCGGACTGGAACAGCCGAGCAGCGCTCATCAGCCGGAACGCGCCGACCTGGTCACGCGCGCTGGACCAGCCGATCATCGCCAACACCGAGAGCAGGCAGATGACCACGGCGAGCTCGACGAGCGTGTGCCCAGCCCGAGGACGAGCGAGGGGGCGGCGGCAGTGCAGGAGCGCGGCATCACCAAGGACCATTGCAAGAATCATACCCCAATTGGCCCCCCGTCTGGGCCAACGGGGGCCTATCGCAGGGCCGCATGGGCCTCCGGGCGTTCCTCGGTGTGCAGGCTGACGTTCCGCCGGACCGCGGCACCGCAGACCGCGGGCGCTCCGCCTGGGATCCGCGCCGGATCAGGCGGTTTCCGGCCCGGTAGCGCTGGGAATAAATTTCCCACACCGGAACTAATTGCCAGCTGCGGGCGGCAGCGTGAGCGCGCGCAGGCCGGGACAGTCGTCGTCGACCCGGGCGCGACGGTCGATGATCGTCCGCCGCACCCCCTGGAGCGACGGGAGGGCCATCCCGAGCGACTCCGCCTGGTCGAGATCGTGGTCGGCGCTCTCGAGCACGGCGTACACCGGCGGCGCCGTCTCGGCGCAGTGGGCGATGTCCACTCGCCCGCCGCTCACCACGAGCAACGTGCGTGCATGCGTGAGCAGCGCGGTAGCTTGGACTCGCTCGCCCGCGCGGTCGGACTGGCCCTTCGAGAGCTCGATGGCCAACGCCGCCTCCTTCAACGCGTCGTCCTCGCGGGACAGCAGCAGCAGGGCCTCGGCGCGGCCCTGGTGGAACTCGGCGCGGTCGGGATGCCCCGTGACCAGGGCGTCGTACCGGGCGAGCGCGGCGGCGCCGTCCCGCTGGGTGAGATCGAGCGCAGCGAGGCTGTTCTCGATCCGCATCGGGTCCACGCTCTGCTCACCCCCTCCGCACCCCTGGGACGCCGGCGGCGCCGCCTTGGCCACCTCGAGCGCGCGCTCGAACGACGCCCGCGCCTCGGAGAGCCTGCCCTCCTGCATCCACACGCTGCCCATCCCCTTGTAGCCAAGCGGGCTCTCCGGGTGGACCTCCTGCAAGAGGCGGAACGCCTCGCGCGCCTGGTCCTCCTGCTCCGCCATGTGCCACGCCCAGCCGATCCCATACATCGCGCGCTCGTCGTGCGGGGCGCGGCTCAGCGCACGACGGAACGCCGCCTCCGCCAAGTCCGGCCGCCCCGCGGCGATCGCCGCCTCCCCCGCTCTCAGCTCGGCCCCGAGCCCGTTCTCGTACAGCCACGCGCCGCCGACCGCGAGCACGAGCACCGCAGCGACGACGCCGTAGACCGTGCGCGCGTTCACCCGTCCAGCCCGAATTCGCGCACCTTGTACAAGAGCGCCTTGTAAGAGATCTCCAGCGCCCGGGCGGCCGCGGCCTTGTTCCCGTTGCTCTCCTTTAGGGCCCGCTCGATGAGCCGCCGTTCGAGCGCCTCGGTCTGGCGAGGGATCGACAGGTCGCCCGGGGTGGGCGTCGCCGTGGGCCGGTGGGCCACCTCGCGCGGCAGGTCCTCGCACGTGAGCACGCGGCCATCGCAGACGACCATCGCGCGCTCGAGCGCGTTCTCGAGCTGCCGCACGTTGCCGGGCCAGCTGTGGTGCAGGATCACGCGCCGGGCAGCGTCGTCTACCGTTGGGCGCGGCAGCTTCAAGCGCGTGGAGAGCCCGTCCAACAGGTGCTCTAGCAGGAGCGGGACGTCCTCCGGCCGCTCCCGGAGCGGTGGGAGGTGCAGGTGGACGACCGCGAGCCGGTAGTACAGGTCCTCCCGGAACCCCGGGGGCGTCAGCGAGCGCGCGGATGCAGCCAGCACACGCACGTCCACCTTGTCGTCAGACCGGGCCCCCAGCCGACGCACCGTGCCCTCCTGCAGCACGCGGAGCAGCTTCCCCTGGAGCGCGAGAGGCAGGTCGCCGATCTCGTCCAAGAACAGCGTGCCGCCGTCTGCCTGCTCGAACAGGCCCGGGTGCGAGCGATCCGCGCCGGTGAACGCCCCGCGCACGTACCCGAAAAGCTCGCTCTCCAGCAGGTTGTCCGGGATCGCGGCGCAGTTCACCGCGACCCAGGGCTTTCCGGCCCGCCCGGACAGCCGCTGGACGGCGCGGGCGAGCACCTCCTTGCCCGTGCCGCTCTCCCCCGTGATGAGCAGCGTGGTGTCGTGCGGCGCCACGCGGCTCGCGATTCGCAGCACCTCGCGCATGGCTGGCGCGTGCGAGATGAAGCCCTCGAGCGGCTCCCCGACCCGTGCTGCCAGCCGCGCGTTCTCGACGGCCAGCGCGCCGCGGTCCGCCAGGAGCCGCTCCCGCTCCTCGAGCTTCCGCAGCGTCAGCACGATCTCGTCTTGCTTGAACGGCTTGGCGACGTAGTCATAGGCCCCGCGCCGCATGCACTCGAGCGCCGTGTCGACCGACCCGTACGCGCTCATCATCACCACCGGGGGGGCCCCCTCCGGCAGCGCGTCCAGGAACTGCAGCCCGTCCATGTCGGGCATCCGGATGTCGCAAAGCACGACGTCCGCCCCGCCGAGCCGGCCGAGCGCTTCGCGTCCGTTCCGGGCGCTCGACACCTCGTAGCCCACGCGCCCGAGCATCAACCCCAGCACGTGGCGCAGGCTCTCTTCGTCGTCCACGACGAGCACGCGGAGGGTCGGCCGGTGCACTACGACGCCGTCAAGCCGGCCCACCGGCGGCCCAGGTGCGCATCCTGTCGGCGAACGGCGACCACTCGGCGCTGGCACGCGCTTCGCCGAACTTGCGGAACATCATGCCGATCATCCAGTGGAGCTCCTCGTACAGGAACATGCGCTCCAGCACGATCTCGGTGGTGTCGCCCGTCTTCAGCTGGGCCGGGATCTTGGCCCCCGCCACCGCGACGTTGGAGCCCCGCAGCGTAACGGCGTACTCACGGTCGTCACGCCGGAGCGCCAGCCGCACGTCCCGGAGCACCTTTCCGCCGGCGAGCGCGGCGCGCGCCTCGGGGGTGGTGGACGGGTTCTCGCCGGTCAGGACCGCGTTGACCTTGTCCTCCCCCGCCGAGCGGAACGACAGCCGGTCATCCACCCACCACGTGAACGGAGACTCGTCCGCCACGTCGATCTGCCCGCGCCCGACCTCGCTCGAGTACCAGAGCCACAGGTAGAAGTCGCTCGCGATGTGCGGGGGCGTCTCGTCGTCCGCGCCGCCGGGGACGCCCTCGTTGCCGTCGCCGGATCCAGGTTCAAACATGGTCGTCTCCCAAGTGCGCCGGGCGCAGGTCGGTGCCGCCGCTCGCCATCAGCCGCGCGGCGACCTCCGGCATGTCCGACACGAAGTCCAGCGGCGCGAAGGGCCGCAAGATGAACCCGAACGTGCGGTGGAACAGCTTGCGGAAGCGGTCGTTCTGCGCCTCGGCGTGGCTGTGGAACAGGAGCCAACCCTCCCGCGTGTTCCACACCACCTCGGCGATGGAGACCCGCGGCAGCGTCTGCGCGAGCATCTCGAGCTCCAGCGTCTCGCGCAGCTCCGCCTTGGCCGAGAACGGGACCTTCTCCCTGTTGTTCGCCTTGCACCATGTCTGTTGGCGTTTTTCCAACGTCGCCCGGAACAAGGTGGCCGGGAGGACCTTCTTGTCCACGCGCAACGAGAACACCGCGTACTGCTGGTAAAGCCACAGGTTCGAGTCGCTGAAGTCGGTGTCGAGCAAGTTGTGCACTTGGGCCCAGCCGAGGCGCTCCTCCTTGTGGGCGGCGCTCAACGCGTCCCGGAACGCGTTGTCGTTGAGCTTGTCGATGTAGATCGGCGTGAAGTCCGGCGGAAGTTCGCCGAGGACTTGGTACCTGCGGGCCGAGATCGACCCCTTGAGCGCTCCCATCAGTGCTTCTCCTCTCGCCGGGCTTCCCGGGCGTCTGCAAGCGCGTGTCGAAACACCACCACCTCGGCTCCTGCGCGCGTCTTCAGCGCGACCTCGAACCGCGAGAACCACGCGATCTCGCCGGTGAACGTCTCGCCCTCGGCCGTCTTCAACCGCACGGTGGTCTTGTGATCCCACCAGGTGCCGATCTTTCTGTTCGAGCACGCGTACCGGTCCTGCGGCCGTAGGCGGGGCTCCGTGGCCTGCGCCCGGAGCTCCTTGTCGTACTCCAGGTGCTTACGGACCAGCTTGTAGTCGGCCGCCAAGTAGGCGTACTTCACGTGCGTCTTGTGAACGATCTCGACAGGCGCGGTCGGGACGTCGGCGTCGCGGACGCTCACCTCGTAGCGGTCGTTCTGGAGGAAGAGGAGCGGCCGGGTGGCGTGTCCATAGAGGCCGACGGACCAGGCCACGTCGCGCGAGTCGAAGATCGACCGCTCCCCGTTGACCTCCAGGTGCGCGGCGACCCGCCGCGACGTCAGCGTGACCTCCAGGTCTGCGTGACCCATCGCGATCTGCACGGCCAGCGGGTGGTCGATGCCATGGCGCTGCGCGATGCGCGCGGCTTCGTCGTCCCGCTGCATCCGCACCACGGCGTCGTTGAGCGAGAGCTGGTGGTTAGCGACGCCTTGGGCCAGCGCGGGCGTCAACCCCTGGCGCTGGAGCTCCTCGATCTTGCGCTTCCGACCCGCCTGCTCCGGGGTAATATCCGTCTTTGCCGGTCGCTTTGGTCCGCCCGGCTTCCCTCGCGGGCCACGCTTGTCCTGCACACTCACCTCGTGGGCAGAGGACTAACCGCTCCCCATGCCGGCACGGCACTGAACAGACTGACGGGACGAACACGGACCCGGAGGATCCGGATACACCGGGCCGTGCGCTTCGCCGTCTTGATCCTCCTCGTGCTGACCGGCTGTCCGCACACGCAGACGAGCACGACCCCGGCGGCGCCGAGCCGACAGCGCTGGGTCGCTGTTCCCGGGCTGGTGGACGTCACCTGCTCGCCGGACGGCGGCTGTGAAGGGACCGACGCGTCGGGTCGGTGGTCGTTCAGCGCGTCGAACCCGGGGAGTCGCACCCCGCTGACACCCGACGCGCCGAGCGAACGCTTGCTCGCAAAGCCCGACGAGGCGACCCGCACCCCGCCGGACGAGCTCGACCAGGACGGACAAGCGGCGATGTTCGCCGCCCAGCTCTCGGAGGCGATCCGAGCCGGCAAGCGGGTCGGGTTCTATCGACTCGTGGTGCCTCCGGGTGACGCGCGGATCGCGTTGCTCCCGGGGAACGGGTCG
>CALQBK020000069.1 GCA_943328795.2 Bifidobacterium breve | reverse complement strand
TCCGACTGGAGCTGGGCCGGCGATCAGCGAATTTGTACGGAGGACATCGAGCAATGAGGTATCCAGGCGGGACGCACCAGCGCGGGTAGGTGGGCCGCGATGAACACGCTGATGCGCTACCCCGGCGACTGGGGCTGGGGCGAAGGCAAGCGCATCTGCACGGAGGACGTCGAGCCGCCGATCAAGGGCGGCGGGACGGACCCGGGGTAATCACCCCCCCCTACTCCCAAGTCAGCCGGTAGTCCCCGAACTGCACGCTCGTAGCGCCGACGCGCACGGGGTACACGCCGGGCGGCGAAGGCTTGGAGTTGATCTGCACGTCCGGCTTCAACACCTCGAGCTCGGCGTCCGCCCCGAGGCTCGTCTTGACCATCCGCACGATGAACGCGGCGTCCTCGCGGCGCCCGACCACCAATTCCCCGTCGGGCCCAATGCAGATCGGCGCCTCTTGCAACGCCGACAGGTCCAGCACGCGCCGGGCTTGGCCGAGCGGGCGGTAGCTGAACGCCCCCTCGAGCAGCGCCTTGCGCCCCCTCACCCGGGTGTAGGCAAAGCCGAGCCCACCAAACAGCACGCTGAGCACCCCCAGCGCGACCAACTGGCCGTAGCCTGGGCCCAGCCGCCGCTCGACGGACGCCGCGGTGGTCGCGGACATCCCGCCGCGCGCCGCCGGGATGCTCAGCGCCTCGAGGCCGTCCACCGGGCGTAGCTCCCCGTCAGCGGTCACCGTGATCGGCAGCTCGACGTGCTCAGTCGACGGCAGCAGGCGCATCCCGGGATCCGGCAGGACGAGCGGCACCTCCCAGGTGACCGACGGCGCCAGGTCGGCGTCCGGGTACGGCACGCCGTTGACCCGGACGTTCGACAGGTGCATCGGCAAGCTGCGCGTGCCCCCGCTCGCCTTCAGGGTGGCGATCGGGCGCGCCTCGGTCGGCGGGGTCGTGATGGTCAAGGACAAGCCCGCGCTCTCGGCGTCCCGGTGAACGAGCGGGAGGAGGCGCTGGAGCGGCAAGCGCGCGCGGAAGTCCGCCGCCCAGGTGGCGAACGGCTGGCCCGCGACCGCCACCGCGCCAGGGAACACCTTCTTCGCGGCGTCCACGCCGACGGGGTCGACTACGCCGTCCGGCGGCGCGACCTCGATGAGCATCGCCTGCACGAGCTTGTCGCCGCGGCTGCTCTCCCAGGTCTGGGCGATCTTGTCCAGCCCCCGGATGGGGCGACACCCGCGCCCGCCGCTGTCGAAGTCCGACGCGATCGACGGGCTGTGGCAGAACGGGCCGACCATCACCACGAAGGACAGCGTCGCTGCGCCCGGCTCGCCAAGGTGGTGAACCGTCAAGGACAAGCCGCCGCCCAGGTCCACGTCCTTCGCGCTCGTCAGGTCAACCGCCTTGACCTTGTCGGCGAGCGTCTGCCGGTTGACGCTGTCGATGGCGGTGAGCGGGAGGGCATCCGTAGGCCGCGTGTGCATCGCGACGATCGCCACGCGGTCGCCGACGGGGATCACCTCCACGAGCTTCGCGATCTCCGCGCGCGCGGCCTCTGCGATCGGGAGCATGCCGCCCGCGGTGTCCAGCACGAAGTACCAGTCAGCGGGCGGCGGGGACTGCGCCATCAACACGCCAACAAGCGGGTTCGCGGCCGTCTCCATCGCGGGGGGCGGAGGCAGCACCGGGGCCGGGGGCGGCAACGGGGGCTTCTTCGCGGAGGCGGGCGCGAGGAGCAGGAGCAGCGCGAGGAACATCGGCCCGCTGCCTATCAAGAAACCACGCGCCGGGCGCACCCCCGGGTGGCCCGCGTGTCCCACCGGGACGCGTTGGCTGAGGCAAGCGCGCCCCACTGGGATCCGCGCGCCGGACGCGTCAACAGGCAAACGCCGAGAAAGTCGGCATCTCTGGGCGACCGCCCCCGGCACGCTTCGTGCTTCAGAGGAGGCAGCCCCGGAGCCCCCCGATGTTTCTCCTCTCCCTGCTCGCCTGCAAGCCCTCCGTCGACTCCGCCTCCTACATCAACGACGCCCTGGACGATGCCGCCGACGAGACCGGCGTGCCCCGCGACCTCTTGGCCGGCATCGCGTGGACCGCGACCCGGTTCGACAACCGCGCGGGAGCTCCGAGCCTCGACGAGGCGGTGGGCGTGATGAACCTGCACCTCGACGACCGCGCCCCGAGCGCCGCCGAGGCCGCCCGGCTGATCGGCCAGGACGCCGAGACCCTCGCGCAGGACGACGCCGCAAGTATCCGCGGCTCCGCCGCGCTGCTGCAGTGGAAGGCGGACCAGTACCTCGCGCTGACCGGCAACCGCGTGGACACCTGGCAGGAGTGGTACGCCGTCACCGCGTGGTTCTCGGGCGCGTCCGACCCGCTCGTGGCCGAAGGCTTCGCCGACCAGGTGTACGACTGGATCCAGTTCGGCCTCGTGGCCGAGTCCCCGATGGGCGAGCTGGTCGAGGTCAGCCCGGTCTCGATGCCCTGGCGCCGCACCGCGGTGAGCGGGTCGGGCCTCGTGGACCAGTTCGTCGCGGCGAGCACGTCGAACTACAGCGACTACAGCCGCAGCGGCGGCGACATCACCACCGTGGTCATCCACGACACCGAGGGCAGCTACTCGGGCTCCATCTCGTGGTTCCAGAACTCCGCCGCGCAAGCGAGCGCCCACTACGTCGTGCGCTCGAGCGACGGCGAGATCACGCAGATGATCCAGGAAGAGGACGTCGCCTGGCACGCCGGGGACTGGGACACCAACCTGCACTCGATCGGCATCGAGCACGAGGGCTACGCATCGGACCCCGGCACCTGGTTCACCGACGCGATGTACGAGCAGTCCGCGATGCTGACCGCCGACATCTGCGACCGCTACGGCATCCCGAAGGATCGCACGCACATCATCGGGCACTTCGAGGTCCCCGGCTGCTCGAGCGGCCACGGCGGCGGGTCGAGCTGCCACACGGACCCCGGTGACGGCTGGGACTGGGACAAGTACATGGCGCTCGTCACCGGCAGCTCCGGCTCTACCACCGCGCCCACCACCGGCTCGTCGACCGACGGCACGCGCGCCGGCACGTTCAAGGGCACGATCACGTCGGCGCGCTACGCCGAGACGGACACGTGCACCGGCGCGCTGACGGGCGCCGTCAACAACGGCCAGGTCTACCTCACCGGCACCTGCACGCTCCAGAACCACCCCGACGTCTCGGGCGACGTGCCCGTGACCTGGTCCGGCACGGTCTCCGGCGGCGTGTTCACCGGCCGGATGACGGTGGACGGCCACTCCGCCGACTTCACCGGGTCGGAGGCCACCGACGGCACCATCAGCGCCCGGTTCTCCGCGAGCGAGGACATTGGCGGGGACGTCGGCGAGCTCTCCGTCGACGTCGAGCTCACGGCGAGCTGATTCGTCGGCGGCCGAGCGCCAGCCCGAGCGCCGCCAGCCCCGCGAGGCCCGCCACCGGGCCCGCGTCGACCCCGCAGGCCCACCCCTCCTTGCGCTCGACTACGCCGTCGCAGTCGTTGTCGGTGCCGTCCACGGACTCCATCGCGCCGGGTCGCACCGACACGCTCGCGTCGTCGCAGTCGCCGGCCTCCTCCGTCCAGCCGTCGCCGTCGTCGTCGAACACCCGCGTATGGTTGTCCACGAGCCCGTCACAGTCCTGGTCTGCGCCGTCCACCACCTCGGGCGCCCCGGGCCACGTCTCCGGATCCCCATCATCACAGTCGCCCTGTTGCTCGGTGAACCCGTCGGCGTCGTCGTCCCCGGCGATCGTGCCGTCGTCTACGACGCCGTTGCAGTCGTCGTCCGCCCCGTTCGCCAGCTCGGCCGCGCCGGGGAACGCGCGGGCGTCCCGGTCGTCGCAGTCCCCCTCGGCGTCCGTCCAGCCGTCGTGGTCATCGTCGGAGGCGCTCGTGTCGTTGTCGATCACGTGGTCGCAGTCCTGGTCCCGCCCGTCGGCGAGCTCGGCCGCGCCGGGGAACGTCAGGGGGTCGGCGTCGTCGCAGTCGCCCGCGGCGTCGCTGAAGCCGTCTCCGTCGTCGTCGTACACGTCGGTGTGGTTGTCCGGCGTGCCGTCGCAGTCGTTGTCGGCGCCGTCCACCACCTCGTTCGCGCTCGGGAACGCGTACATGTTCGCGTCGTCACAGTCCCCGGTCCGGGCGGTCCACCCATCGCCGTCCGCATCGGCCGCTGCTGTCCCCTCGTCTACGACGGCGTCGCAGTCCCCGTCCAACGCGTCCCCGAGCTCCATCGCGCCCGGGAAGATGGCCGCGTTGGTGTCGTCGCAGTCGCCGGCGACCTCGGTGAACCCGTCCCCGTCGTCGTCCACGTTGCGCGTCCCTTCGTCCACCTCCCCGTCGCAGTCGTCATCGAGCCCGTTCGGCAGCTCGGGCGCAGACGGGTACGTGAACGCGTTCCCGTCGTCGCAGTCGCCGGACGCCTCGGTCCAACTGTCGCGGTCGTCGTCGTACGCGGTGGTCCCCTCGTCGACGCGAAAGTTGCAGTTGTTGTCGTAGCCGTCGGCGGTCTCCGGGGCCGCGGGGTTGATGTCCGCGCGGGCGTCGTCGCAGTCGCCCTCGCAGGTCTCGTACCCGTCCGCGTCGACATCGTAGCCCTCGTCCACCTCGTCGTCGCAGTCGTTGTCCAAGAAGTCGCAGAGTTCGAACGCGCCTGGGTAGGCGAGCGCGTAATCGTCGTTGCAATCCGTGTTGTCGGCCGAGATGCCGGGCACCAGGTAGCACGCGCGGACCGGGGACGCGGGGTCCCCGAACCCGTCGCCGTCGGCGTCCGTGTAGTAGGTCCCGGCGTCGACGGAGTCCGCGCCGTCGGTGGATCCGTCGCAATTGTTGTCCACGCCGTCGCAATACTCGTCAGCGCCCGGGTGAATCCCTGCGTTGTTGTCGTCGCAGTCCCCGTCGTCCTCGGTGTACCCATCCCCGTCGACGTCCGCCGAGCCGCAAACCAACCCTGGGAGCCCGTCGTACCCGCCCTGGTCCACCCAGAGCGTGCTTATGCCGCTGCACGCCCCCTCGAAGGGGTCCACCGAGACGTTCCCGCTCGACCGCGGCTCGAAATGCAAGTGCGGCCCCGTCGAGTTGCCCGATGACCCAACCTCACCCAACTTGGTGCCGCACGTCACCCGCTGCCCAGGGGACACCGCCACCGTCCAGGTCCGCAAGTGCCAGTACAGCGAGTAGGTACCGTCGTCGTACTGCATGATCACGTAGTTGGCGGTGCCGCAGGTCCCGGTCGTACAATCGTCGGGCTCACCGTCGTTGGTGGAGTAGACCGTCCCGTCGGCGGCCGCGACGACGTCTACGCCCGAGGCCATGGTGCTGAACCCGCCGTAAATTGCGAAGTCCGTCCCGCCGTGCCCCGAGTAGTAGTTGCTCCCGCAATTCCAATCGCAGCCGCCTTCGTCCTTGTACGCCGAGACGACGAAGGTGCTGTACCACTCCTCGGTGGACGGGAACGAGAAGTCGGCGGCACCCGCGCGGGTTGGGACCACCGCGAGGCCGAACAACAGGAGGGCGAGCCCGCGCTTCACGGGACCACCGTGTGTTGGCCATCCCGGGCCTCCCACGCGATGCCCGCGCTGGTCCAGCTCACCGCCCCGCTCGGCGGGGGCGTCCACCCTTCGCGCGGGAACCCCGGCCGGATGGGCCCGAGCGCGGTGTTGGTCAGCTGCCGCGCGGCCGCCATCCCGATCAGGTGTCCAGGGGTAGGCAGGTCCGCCACGTACCAGGAGCCAACCCCGGTGTACCCGGAGATGAACGCGACGTGGGCGCCATCCGGGCTGATCACCGGCCGATCTTCGGACCCGCGCCAGTCCGTGAGCCGCTCCGCGGAGCCGTTGGGCAGCCCGACGCGCCAGAGGTCGGTCTCGTCCATGAACCCGCGTTTTGCGTAGATCGCGAAGGATCCGTCGGGGGCGACCGCGATCCGGGGGTCCACCCCGGCATCGACGGACCGCGCGGCGGAGTCGGCCCCGACGTACCTGAGCGCCCCGCCGTCCTCGACCACCAGCGCGCCGGCGGGCAGCGGGGTCCGGCCGCCCGGGCGCTGGTCCATCGGGGCGCCAAGGGGCGCCTGGCCGCTCGCGCATCCAGCGAGGAGCAAGAGCACGAGGGGCGCCGTGGAGGTCACCGCAGGAACATAGCGCGCGGCGCGGCGAACCCCGCAACACGCTACGTTCCTCCCGTGCTCCTCCTCCTGATCTCCCTCCTGCAGTTCACGCCCGCCGCGTTCGCGGAGGATCTCGACTCCGACGGGTACACCGCCGAGACCGGCGACTGCGACGACACCGCGCCCGGCATCCACCCCGGCGCGGTCGAGATCGCAGACGGCGTCGACCAGGACTGCGACTACGTCGTGGACGAGGGCACGGAGGTGTACGACGACGACACCGACGGCTGGTCGGAGGTGGACGGCGACTGTGACGACGCGAACCCGCTGGCCTACCCCTCCGGGTACGAGTGGTCCGACGGCGTCGACAACGACTGCGACACGGTGATCGACGAGGGCACGGACGCCTACGACGACGACCTGGACGGGGTGACCGAGGCCTCCGGCGACTGCGACGACGGCCGAGCGGACGTGTACCCGGGCGCGCCCGAGGTCGTGGACGGCGCGGACAACGACTGCGACGGCTACGCCGACGACACGACGAGCGCATACGACGACGACGGCGACGGTTGGTCCGAGGATGCCGGGGACTGCGACGACGGCACCGTGTTCACCTACCCGGGCGCGCCCGAGCAGCTCGACGGCGCCGACAACAACTGCGACGGCGTAGTCGACGAGGGCACGGACGCGTACGACGACGACGGCGACGGCTACGCCGAGACGTCGGACGGCACGACGGAGGTGGACTGCAACGACTACAACGCGGACGTCTCGCCCGGCGCGGAGGAGGTCGGGGACGGCATCGACAACGACTGCGACGGGCTCGTAGACGAGGGCACCAGCGCGAACGACGACGACGGGGACGGCTGGTCCGAGGACGACGGCGACTGCAACGACGCCGACCGCGCGGTGTACCCGGGCGCACCCGAGTCCGCGGATGGCGTGGACCAAGACTGCGACGACCTCGTGGACGAAGACACGACCGTGTCCGACGACGACGGCGACGGCTGGTCCGAGGACCAAGGCGACGGCGACGCGCTGGCCGGGGACTGCAACGACGCCGATCCCGACATCCACCCGGACGCCGAGGAGAGCCCGAACTACCTGGACGACGATTGTGACGGCATCGTGGACGAGGGCACGACCAACTACGACGACGACGGGGACGGCCTCTCGGAGGCCGACGGCGACTGCGACGACTCGAACCTGAACACCTACCCGACCGCGGAGGAGATCAACGACGGGCTCGACAACAACTGCGACGGGGTGCCTGAAGAATACGTCGGTTGGGCGTGCAGCACCGCCAACCCAGCGGGCGGGGGCTTGGGGTTGCTCGTTGCTGGCTTGGTCGCGACCGGACGGCGGCGCAAGCCGCGCGCTTAGGGCCCGCCCCTTAGTTCACGAGGTGCGGCGGGCGGTCAGTACGTCCGCGAGACGCCGACCCCTACGCCCCACCCGAGCGGGACGTCGAGCTTGGACGCTACAGCCGTGCCGGACCCCGACAGTTGGGCGACCCACGTCGGCGCGAACCGGGCCTCGACGCCGAGCTGCGCCCGGCCGCCGACCGCCACTGGCAAGTACACGTCGGGCCCGAACGCGACGAACGGCGTGACGCGGCCGGCGAGCGGCGCCCAGCGGGCCATCACGTCGACGTGGTAAAGCTGCCGGTCTACCCACTTGGGGCCGAGGTTGTACGGCGTGTCGGACCGCAGCACGCCGAGATCCAACTGGACGCCGAAGCGCCCGGCTTCGCCCAGGAACCCGAGCCCAAAAGCGCCGTGGTGGTGGCCCAACACCGACGTGTACCCAACCTCCGCGCCGATGCGAAAGTGCTCGGGGGGGTGATCGACCAGCTCGGGGAGCACCGTGTCGGTGTGGAACTGCCGCGAGCGCGGGTCGAAGTAGACGATCTTGAGCCGCGGGTTGTCGGTCGGCGCGCGCTCTGAGTCGGCGCGCGCTTGTACAACGGCCTCGGCGAAGGTGGTGGGCACGCCATCGCCCATGTCCAACTGCTCGCCATCGGCCGCGGCAGGACGCGTCGCGGGCGCTTCGGTGACCTCGATCGCGGCGAGCGGGTGCTCCTCCCGTTCGATGCGAACTTGCAGCAGCTCGAGCTCGTCGACGCTGTGCTGCTCGCACCAGGCGGCCAACAGCTCGGTCACCTCGGTGGGTGCCTGCAGCCCGTCGAGCGCCCCGCCAAGCTGCGCGCGGACCCAGGTGGCGTCGCCCTCCTTCGTGAACTCCGGCGTGACGCGGCTCGTCCGCTCTGCGAGCACGGGCACGTCCACCTGCCAAGTGCGGATCGCGTTGGGCCGCGTGGCGGTCAGCCGGTGGCTGCCTGGCAGCACCGCGACCTTCCTGAGCCCCGACTGCACGGGCTCCCCATCCACGCGGATGTCGAGCCCCCCGAGCTCGCCCTGGAGCTCGATCCACCCCTTGCCGCCGACGAGCACCTTCCGCGACTCGTCCAGCCACGGCCGGGTGAACCGCGCCTCGTCCGTCGGCAGGTTCTGCACCACTCCGCCGCCGACCGACGCAGCCTGGCGGAAGCTGTACTCAGCGCCCGCCTTGCTCCGGGCGACGCGCGAGACCCCTTGCAGGAAGTACAGCGTGAACAGGTCGTCCTTGTCCACGGCCCCCGGCCAGAGCGTGAGCGCCGCGAGGCCGTCGTCCACCGCGGCGTCCAACGCGGACCACTTCTTGTGCTCGAGCGCGTCCTGCGCCGACTGCAGGGCCTTGCGCAGCCGCTCGCGCTGGTCCCCGCCCTCCGACCACCCGCCGGCGTCCAACACCAGGAAGAGGTCGATCGGCGTGATGGCCGGCTGGCGCCCGACCACGCTCTCGGCGAACGCGACGTCGTCCTTGCAAGCACCCCCGTCGTCACACAGCAGCAGGGCCGCGAGGGGGACGGCGTAGGCGGGGGCGAGCAGGGAGAGGAGCACGGGGGGAAGGTATCCCGGGGGAGAGGGCGGGCGGCTACCCCCCCGTCGCGAACGTGAGCCCCCCGCCGCCAACGAACCCGTCCGTCGTCATCCCCGCGCGGAGCTCGAAGCCAACGCGCCACCGCCACGTCGGCGCGACCTCGTAGCCGGCGAAGATCTCGCCCCCCTCGGTGAGCGGAACGACCACGAGCGCGTGCGCGCCGACGTAGGGCCCGGACGCGCCGTGCTGGCGGTCCCCGAACCGCGCGCCTACGGCCACCGGGTAGACGTCGTGCTCGAACACGCCCTCCCGCAGGTAGTAGAGCTGCGCCGAGCGCATCAGGCCCACGCGACCGTCTAAGCTCCACGGGCCCACCAGCCGCCAGCGCACGCCAAGGTCGATGTCCACGTGGTCGTGCGCCCCGTAGTCGGGCGAGAGCGGCTGCAGGCGCAGGTAGCCGACGCCAACCCCGAGGCGCAGCCTGTCGGGGCTGCCCCCGATGCGCAGCGAGGCCGGGCCCGGCCCGTGGACGAACCGCCCGGTGCCGACGTCGAGCCAGCTCGCGTAGACGTTCCAGGTGGTGTGCTCGGCGTCCTCGAACGACTCCTCCGGCAAGCCGCGGTCTCCGCCCTCCCCCGGCGGCGCGAGCGCTACGAACCGGACCCAGCGCAACCCTTGGCCCCGCGCCCAGTCGCCGAGCTGCTCCCCGACGTCCGAAGCGGGGGCTACCCCCCGGACAGCGCCCCGCAACGCGGTCGAGAGGTAGCCCTCGCCGTCGTCGCCCTCGATGCTCGCCCGCAGCGTGGTGCCCGAGGCGCCAGCGGCGTCGTCCACCTCCGCGACCCAGGCCGAGCGGCGCCCGGGGCGCTCGACGCTGACGCGGTGCCAGCCGGCCCGCACGGTGAAGGTCGCCGGCGTAGCGCCGCCGGGCGTGTCCCCTACCCTCGCGCCGTCCACGTACACGGCGCCGGGCACGTCGCTCGCGATCGACAGCTCGCGGGACTGGGCAGGCGCGCTGGCCAGGTACAAGTAGCGAGACAACGCGGCTTCCGTCAGCTCGGGCAAGTTCACGACGCGCCCGTCGGAGCTGCTGACCGCAGCCTCGAACGTGGCGTCCGCGGCGGCGGCGTTCCCTGCGTAGAGCTGCGCCGCGCCGAGCTGCAGCAACAGCTGGAACACCTCGTCCTCGGGCAACGTCACCGGCACGTCGCGCAGCGCAGCACGAGCGGCTTCTAGGGCCTGGTTGCTCGGGGAGCGCGCTACGACGGCCAAGGCCTTCTCGTACCGGCCCCGGGCCAGCCCGCCCGCGGGGCCAGCCTCCACCACCGTGCCGAGGTCCAACAGCGGGAGCCCCAGCGAGTCCAGGTGCGCGGCCATCGCCCGGCGCTCCGCCGCGCAGCCGAGCGGCTGCTCGCACGTGAGCACCGTGACGGAGCTGACCCCCGGCGGAACTGCGCTCACCACGCCGGCCGAAGCCAGCCCCGACGCCGCCAACAGTCCAAGGAGGGCGCTGAATGCCATCCCCGCCCTATATACTGCCGGGATGCTCCTGCTGGCTCCCCTGCTCGTCCCCACCGCGCTCGCCGGGATGTACTCGGTACCGCCGGAAGGCGCGCGGGTCGTGACCATGCTCGTGTGCCCGAACGATCCCGACTGCGCGGCGGAGGCCGACTGGGTCAACGACGCCCGCCCCGACGACATCGTAGTCGGCGTCGACAGCTTGCTCGCGCTGAACGTCATGCAAGGCGGAGACTCGGTCTCGCGGTCGGAGACGTTCGCGGCGTCGCTCGACACCGCGCTGGTCGCCATCAAGGCCGAGTCCTGGACAGACGCGACAAAACGGCTCGACGAGGCGCAGCGCGCGCTGGCGGGGTGGACGGGCGCGCCAACCAACCAGCAGCTGTTCACGCTCTACTACCTACGCGCCGTCGTAAAGCTGGCGCAGAGCAAACAGGCGGGCGAGGCGTTCCGGCAAGCCGCCGCGGTGGCGTGGAACCGCTCCGTCGCGCTGCCGTACGACGCCGAGCCGTACAGCTCGCTGTACTACACGGCGGTCTACCACCTGCTGACCGAGGGGCTGGGCACCGTGGAGCTGCAGCCGGTGCCGGACACGAGCTACACGCTGGACGGCGTGGAGCTTGGCGAAGGCCCGATCCAGCTCTCGGTGTTCGCCGGGCTGCACCGGCTCAACGCCACCCGCCGGGGCACGTCGGACGCCTGGCGCACGTCGCTGAAGGTCCAGGCGTTCCGCACGAGCACCGCCACCGCGCGGCCTGAGTCCTCCGACGATCTCGGCTGGCTCGCGACCGGCATGGTCCAGGCCGTGGAAGAGCACACGCTCGACGGCGAGATCACGACCCTCTTGCGAGACTGGTGTGAGCACTACGCGCTCGCAGAGGTCCACATCCTCGTCGCAGAGCCGGCGGTCGACCCCTTCGCGGACCCCACTGCGCAGAACCCCGAGGCCGCGTTCGGCCTGCGCGGGGTCACCTACGACCCGAAGCTGCGGCGCTTCACCGGGGAGTGACGCTCACCCGGGAGCGCGTCGCCGACGGCGCCCCGCCACGAGGCCGACGCCCAGCGCGAGCACCCAGCTCGGATTGCCGCCGCTGGCCGAGCACCCCCAGCCCACCGGCGCTTCGCTCACGCCGTCGCAGTTGTCGTCCCGGCCGTCCGTGCGCTCGAGCGCGCCCGGAAACACGGTGCTGACGTCGTCGTCGCAGTCGCCGTCGAGCTCGGTCCAGCCGTCGCCGTCGTCGTCGAACGCCCGGGTCTCGTCGTCTACGAGCGCGTCGCAGTCGTCGTCCGCGCCATTCTCGAGCTCGACCGCGCCAGGGAACGCGTCCGCGCGCGCGTCGTCGCAGTCCCCCTGCTGCTCGCTGTACCCGTCGGCGTCGTCGTCGAACGCGTCGGTGCCGTTGTCCACGCGCCCGTCGCAGTCGTTGTCGTGGCCGTCCAGGCGCTCGAGCGCGCCTGGGTAGGCGACCGGGCTCGCGTCATCACAGTCCCCGCCGACGTCGGTCCAGCCGTCCTGGTCGTCGTCCCAGGCCCCGGTGTGGTTGTCCACGGTGCCGTCGCAGTCCTGGTCGACGCCGTCCGCGATCTCCATGGCTTGGGGGTGCACGGCTGCGTCGGCGTCGTTGCAGTCGCCCGCGGCCTCGCTGAACGTGTCGCCGTCGTCGTCGTAGGTGCTCGTCCTGTCGTCGATCACGAGGTTGCAGTCGTTGTCGACCCCATCGATCACCTCGGGGGCGCCCGGGAACGCGTACCGGTTCGCGTCATCACAGTCGCCGTCGAGCTCCGTGAACGAGTCGCCGTCGTCGTCCCAGGCGGTCGTGCCGCGGTCGGCCCACCCATCGCAGTCGTCGTCCATCGCGTTCGACTGCTCAGACGCGCCTGGGAACGCCTGGGGATCCGCGTCGTCGCAGTCGCCGTCGTCCTCGGTGAACCCGTCCCCGTCGTCGTCGTAGGCGGACGTATGGTCGTCGATCACGCCATCGCAGTCGTCGTCCTGGCCGTCCGCGACCTCCGGAGCGCCCGGGAAGGCGAACGAGTCGGCGTCGTTGCAGTCCCCTGCGACCTCGGTCCAGCCATCGCTGTCGTCGTCGTACGTGTCCGAGCCCTCGTCTACCCGCCAATCGCAGTCGTTGTCGACGCCGTCGCTGGTCTCGGGCGTACCCGGGTTGCGGGCGGCGTTCGCGTCGTCGCAGTCGCCCTCGCAGGTGGAGTACCCGTCGCCGTCGACGTCGTAGCCTTCGTCGATCTCGAGGTCGCAGTCGTCGTCGATCGCGTCGCAGAGCTCCATCGCGCCGGGGTTGACGAGCGCGCTGGTGTCGTCGCAGTCGTCGTCGTTCTCGACCCACCCAGCCGTGGTGCTGCACACGCGCGACGACACTGCGGGGTCCCCGTAGGTGTCGCCGTCGGCGTCTGCCCAGACGGGGGTGCCGTCCACCGGGCTGTCGTCTACGAGCCCGTTGCAGTCGTTGTCCTGCGCGTCGCAGACCTCCGGGGCCGACGGGTAGACGGCCGGGTTCTCGTCGTTGCAGTCCCCCTCCGACTCGCTGAACCCGTCGTTGTCGGAGTCCGCACCGACGATGTTCACGCGGTGCGCGATCGAGTAGATGCTCGACAGCGAGCGGCTCTGGTGGAGGATGCCACAGTCGGTGCACTGCGCCTCGTAGCTGACGATGCTGCCCCAGGCGTCGGGCTCGTCCACCACGCCGACGTGGCCCTCGTCGCCGTTGTTGTAGACGAACCAGTCGCCCTGCTGCATGTCCGCCCAGCTGACGAAGTCCCAGTAGTCGTCGTGCCCGATGATCGTGGAGGTGGAGAACGGGTGGTAGTTGTAGGTCGGGTCCGTGTAGATCGGGACCTGCCACGCCTTCGCCGCGAAGCCAGAGCAGTCGGCCCCGCCCCACGACCGATCGGACGGGTCCCACTTGCCGCCGCCCCAAACGTAGGGCGAGCCGACGCCGGTCGCGGCGTACGCGATGATGTCCTCGACCGAGATCGCCGGGCAGTCCGCGAGCGCGGGCCGCGTGAACAGCAGCGCCAGCAGCATCATGGCTGCACCCGGCCGAGCTCGACGCTCGTGCGCGTCGGCCGGAGCTGCAGCACGCTGCCGTCCGGCAGCAGGGCGATCGAGCGGTTCGGGTCGAGACCTTCGCCGGCCGGGAGCCGGAACTCCTGCTCCAAGTGCCCGACGCGGTCGACCCGGATCACCCGCACCTCGGGGTCCAACAAGGTCGGGTCGGCGGTGTTCTCCATCAGGAAGAGCCCCACCACCACGTCGTCCCCGGCCGGCTCCAGCGCCACGAGGTTGACGACGGGGCGGTCGACGACCAGGCGAACCGCGTGCGTCTCGGAGCTGTCCGCGTTCGCCCACGTGAGGGTGACGTGCAGCAGGTCGTCCTTGTGCGCGCTGACGTACCAGCCCGTGCCCGACGGACGGCCCGGGAACCGGTCCCCCGACAGCACGTCTACCGTCTCGACGTGGCGGTCCTCGACCAGCAGGTGCTCGGTCGCAGCGTCGTAGAGCACGGCGGTCGGCGGGTCCAGGTCGAGCCGCGTGTCCCCGGTGATGGCCCCCGTCCCGTCGATCGACGCCGCGGACCAGTGCGCGTCGTCGCCCTGGGTCCACGACAACAGGCCGTAGCCCTCGGTGGTCGAGACGGCATCGAACGTGGCGTAGGACGGGATCGGGACAGTGCCGAGCGGGACGCCGTCCAGGTCGTACCGGACGATGCGGCCCTGCACTTGGTCCAGCACCGAGGCGCCGCCACGGTCCGCGAACACAGCCCACGGGCCAACGGGCTCGTTCGGGTCGCGCCCGAAGGTGGGCGTGAGCGGGGACTCGATGCCCCGGGCCCAGCCGGCGGCGACCATCGGCGTGATCTCCACGGTGCGCACATTGCCCAGCCGCACGTCCGGGACGGCGGCGGGCGACGAACAACCGAGCAGCGCTGTGAGCAGGACGGAGATCACGGGGCGAGCATACCAGGTCCCGCGCGGAAAAGCGCACGGCAACAGCACGATCGCGCGAGCGTCCGGGGGGCGGCCTACTGCTCCAGGCGCCGGAACGGCTGGTCCTTCACGACGTCCTCGGGCCGGTAGATCGGCACGCCCTTGCCGCCGCGCGCGACCGTGCGCTCGTCGACGATCTGCGCTGCGATCCCCGCGATGCGCGCGAAGCCGAACAGCACGGTGTAGTACTCGGGGTCCGTGAGGCCACACGCGTTCGTGAGCGAGCCGGAGACGGCGTCGACGTTCGGGTACGGGTTCTGGATCTTCACGTTCTCCTTGAGCACCTTCACGCCGCGCTCGCGGAGCAGCGCGCAGATCTTGAACAGCGGGTCGTCGCCGCAGATCTCCTCGCCGAGCTTGTACTGGACGCGCGCCCGAGGGTCCTCGGCGCGGAGCACCGCGTGCCCGAAGCCGAACAGCTTGCCGCCGCTCGCGAGCTCCTTGCGGACGAACGCCTCGACCGCGTCGCCATCGGCGCGGCCGCCGGTCGCGTCGCTGACCTTCTTGACGAACTCGAGGCACTCCTGGTTCGCGCGGCCGTGCAGCGGGCCGTAGAGCGCCGCCATCGCGCCGACCATCGAGCTGTACTGGTCCGCCAGGCCCGACGCGATCGCCTTGCCGGTGAACGTAGACAAGTTGCCGCCGCCGTGGTCCATGTGGATCACGTAGTAGATGCGCAGCAGCCGGGTGAGCTTGCCGGTATCCCCGCCCGGCACGCCGAGCATGTGCACCATGTTCTCGACCAAGCCGAGCTCGGGCTTCGACGCGATCGGCGCGCCCCAGCCTTCGCGGAGCCGGAAGATGTTCGCGATGAGCTCCGACGAGCGCGCGATCATGTTCAGGCCGTCCTCGCGGAAGTTGCCCGTCTTCGTGAGCATCCCCATGTAGTTCAGGCCCGCCATGAGCCACTCCATCGGGTGGCCATCCTTCGGCAGGTTCCCGAGCATCGTGACGACGCGCGGGTCGAGCGTCGCCCGGCGAGCCAGATCAGCCTTGAAGGCCCCGAGCTGGTCGGCGTTCGGGAGGTTCTTGTGGAACAGCAGGTACACGGCCGCTTCGGGCTCGATGTACGCGATGTCCTCGATCGGGTAGCCGACGTAGGAGACCCCGTCGTCCGGGTCGACGGCGGAGGTACGGACGTAGCTCGTGGGGAACCCGCGGAGCCCCGTGTCGACCTTGTCCTCTGTGATCTCGAAAAGTACCTTGGCGGCTGCGGCGTCGGACATGTGGCGGTCTCCTTTGGGCCGGGAATCTATGCGACGCGGCGGGGTCTCGCCAGCAGTTTTCTGAATGATCATTCACACGTCGAGGGCGTCCTAGCGCCGCGACCCATACGTCGAACGACGGCAAATTGATATTGACTTCCGTTATCAATATGGGTATCCAGTGTGCATGACGCTCGCTTCCATCCCCCACCGCACGCTCGTCCAGATCGACCGTATCGACGGGGATCGTCCGTTCCGGCGGCGGCTGATGGAGCTCGGCTTCTTGCCTGGCGTCCACGTGCAGGTCCTGGGCGTCGCCCCGTTCGGGGACCCGCTGGACCTGGAGATCCGCGGGTGCCGGTTCTCGCTCCGCACGGCGGAGGCCGCCCGGATCGCGGTGGTCGCCGTCGGCGCCGGGTCGCTCGAAGCGGCCGCGAAGTAGCGCATGAACCTCACGGCCCCCGCGACGCCGGAGCCCGGGACGCGCGGGAGGCGAGGGACACGCATCGCCCTCGCGGGCAACCCGAACACCGGGAAGACCAGCCTCTTCAACCGGCTCACCGGCTCCAACGCACGCGTCGGGAACTACGCCGGCGTGACCGTGGAGCGCGAGATCGGGGTTTGGAAGCTCGGGGAGCGCCAGGTCGAGGTGATGGACGTGCCCGGGGCGTACTCGCTCGCCGCCCGCTCGGCCGAAGAGCAGGTCGCGATCCGCAGCGTGTTTGGGCTCGACCCCGGCGAGCCCCGGCCGGCGCTGGTCGTCGTCGTGATCGACGCGACTCAGCTGGTCCGGAACTTGTACTTCGCGATGCAGCTGATCGAGGCCCAGGTCCCTGTCGTGCTGGCCCTGAACCTGATCGACGTGGCCCGCGCCCAGGGGACGGCGCCAGCCCCCCAGCGTGTGGAGGACGTGCTCGGCGTGCCGGTCGTCGCGGTGAGCGCGAGCACCGGCGAGGGGCTGGCCGCGCTCGGCAAGGCTGTCGAGCGCGTGCTGACCAAGCCCGACGCGGGCCGAAGCGGCGTCGCGTGGCGCTACCCGCATGCGCTGAACAAGGACGTGGAGAAGCTCGCCGCGATGGTGGAGGCCTGGAGCCCCGAAGAGGCGAAGGCCCTGGGGCGCTGGGCGCTCTTGTCCGTGGACGTGGAGGACGAGCTCGTCGACATCCCCGGCCCAGTGCGGAAGGCGGTGTTGGACATCCGCGCGAGCGCCGATAGCGCCGGCCGCGACATCGACGCCGAGCTGATCGGCACCCGCTACGCCTGGTTGGACGCGCAGGACTTCGGCATCCGCGGGACGGCCAAGCTGGGCCTGACCGAGCGGATCGACCGTTGGCTCCTGCACCCGCTCTGGGGCGGCCTCACCTTCTTGTTCACGATGGGCGTGCTGTTCCAGGCGCTGTTCGCGTGGAGCGACCCCGCGATCACGCTGATCGAGACCCTGTTCGGGTGGCTCGGGCGGACCGTGCACGACAGCCTGCCGCCGGGCATCCTCGCGGACTTCCTGGTGGACGGCGTGATCAACGGCGCCGGCTCGGTGATCGTGTTCTTGCCGCAGATCATGCTGCTGTTCTTCTTGCTCGGGTTCTTGGAGGACTCCGGGTACATGGCGCGGGTCGCGTTCCTGGTCGACCGGCTTATGAAGTCGCTCGGGCTGCACGGGCGGGCGTTCGTGCCGATGCTCTCGGGCTACGCCTGCGCCGTCCCCGCGATTATGGCGACCCGGACGCTCGAGCGCCAACGGGACCGCCTGTTGACGATGATGGTGGTGCCGCTGATGTCGTGCTCCGCGCGGCTCCCGGTGTACACCCTGATCATCTCCGCGCTCTACCCCCCGTCGGCGAAGATCCTGGGGCTGCCGGCGCCGGGCTTCATGATGGTGTTCATGTACGTCTTCAGCACCGGCATGGCGCTCACGGCCGCCGCTGTGCTCGGGCGCACGCTCCTGAAGGGGCCAAAGGTGCCGCTGCTGCTCGAGCTCCCGCCGTACCGGATGCCGCGGTTGGCCACCGTGGTGCGCCAGATGTGGATGCGCGCGAAGACCTTCCTGACCGAGGCGGGCACCACGATCCTCGCGTGCACCGTCGTGCTCTGGGCGCTGCTCGCCTTCCCCCGCGACCCCGCGCTCTCCCACGACTACGCCGCCGACCGCGCCGCCATCACATCGAACGAAAGTGAGAGACTGAGCGGCGTTACATCCAGCGGATCGAACGAATCTGAGAGACTGATAACCGTTACATCGGAGGAGGAGGCGCTGGCGGCGGTGGACGCGGCGGAGACCGCCGAGCGGCTGCAGGCGAGCTACGGCGGGCAGCTGGGGAAGCTCGTCGAGCCCCTGATCGCGCCGCTGGGCTTCGACTGGAAGATCGGGGTCGGCCTCGTGGGTGCGTTCGCCGCACGCGAGGTGTTCGTCTCGACGATGGGTGTGGTCTACGGCATCGGCGCGGAAGAGGACGAGCAGAGCCAGCCGCTGCGCGAGCGCATCCGGGGCGAGAAGCGGGCGGACGGGAGCCCGGTGTACACGCCGTTGGTGGGCCTCTCGCTGATGGTGTTCTTCGCGCTCTCGGCGCAGTGCATGAGCACGCTCGCGGTCGTACGCCGGGAGTCGCGCAGCTGGAAGTGGCCGCTGTTCCTGTTCACCTACATGACGACCTTGGCGTGGGTCGCGAGCTTCGTCGTGTACCAGGGCGGCAAGCTGCTCGGCCTGTGACCGCGGTCGGTTACCGGCCCCCGATGAAGACCCTGGTCCTGTTCGACATCGACGGCACGCTCCTCCGGACACGGGGAGCCGGGCGAGAGGCGATGGACGAAGCGTTCGAGGCCGTCCACGGCTGGCAGAAGGCGACGGACGGCGTCCACATTGGGGGCTCGACCGACGGCAAGATCTGCCAAGACGTCGGGCACAAGTACGGCGCCGAGATTGACGTCGAGGCGGTGAAGGCCGTGTACCTGGAGCGTGTCGCCGCGCGGCTGGCAGACCGCTCGCGCGTGGAGGTGTGCCCGGGCGTGTTCGAGCTGCTCGAGGCGCTCAACGGGCGAGCGCACGTCGCGCTCTTGACCGGCAACTGGGAGCACGGCGCGAAGGCCAAGCTCGGCGCCGCCGGGCTGTGGGAGTCGTTCGCCTGGGGCGCGTACGCGGAGGACGCCGTCGACCGGAACCACCTGCTGCCGATCGCCCGCACCCGGGCTGCGGAGCGCGGCGTGCAGCACCACCGCGTGGTGATCATCGGCGACACCCCCGCGGACATCGCCTGCGCGCGCGCTGGCGCCGGCGAGGTCATCGCGGTCGAGACGGGGTTCGGAGAGCCGGACGAGCTGACGCGCTGCTCACCCGACCTCCAGGTGCCCGACCTGCGCTCCGCTTTCGGCCGGGTGATGAACTTCCTGGGCTGACCGGCCAATGCTGACCGGGCTGGCCCCGAGCCCGCTACCGCTCGCCGCCCTTCCAGGCCGCCCGCAGCTTCTGCGCGTGGTGCTCCTTCTGCTTCTGCGCGCACGCCTCGATCTTCACCATCACGGCGTCGAGCGTCGCGTACATGTCGTCGGTCTCGCCAGAGGCGTGGAGGACGTCGCCCATCGCGTGCACGGTGAGATCCGCGCGGTGGCGGTGCTTGTCGACCGTGAGGGTGACGTGGGCTGCGGAGGGCTCACGAAGGTGCTTCTCGACTTTCGCGAAACGCTTGAGGGCCCAGGCGCGAATGGCCTCGGTAGACTCGATGTTTCGGAACGTAAACTCCAGCTCCATGACGACTCCTGCGGGCGTTTCGCCCAGGAAAATGCCCCGGGTGGGGCGGTTGAGACAGTCAGCAGACGTTCTTTCGTTTCGAAGAGGGGAGGATGCCTGCGGCTTCCCGGTACTTCGCGACCGTTCGCCGCGCGATGTCGATGTTCTCGGCCTGCAGGAGCTTGACCAGCGCGTCGTCCGACAGCGGGTTCGCAGGGTCCTCCGCCGCGATCAGCTTCTTCAGCCGACGCTTCACCGACTCGGCCGCGACCATGTCACCGGACACCGCGTTGACGCCGTTGTTGAAGAAGTACTTGAGCTCCAACGTCCCCTGGGGGCAGTGGACGTACTTGTTCGACGTCGCGCGCGACACCGTGCTCTCGTGCACGCCGATCTCGTCTGCTACGTCGCGAAGGACCATGGGCTTCAAGTAGTCACCGCCCTTCTCGAAGAACTCCGACTGGCGCTCCAGGATGCACTTCATGACCTTTCCGATCGTGCTCTGGCGCTTGTAGATGGACTCGATGAGGAACTTCGCGCTGGAGAGGCGCTCCTTGATGTAGTCGCGCTCCTCGCGCGTGTTGTCCTTGCCGAGCAGCACCTTGCGGTAGTGGTTCGAGAGCCGCAGCTTCGGCAGCCCGTCTTCGTTCTGGGAGACGACCCACTCCCCGCCCTGCTTCACGACGTACACGTCCGGCGAGATGTACTGCGGCTCGTTGGCGGTGAACGCTCGTCCCGGCCAGGGCTCGAGCAGCTTGAGCATCTTGTGGTACTCGACGACGTCTTCGACCTCGATCTCGAGCGCTCGTGCGATGGCGCCGTACGACCGCTTCTCGATGTCGCCGAGGTGCCGCTCGACCAGCTTCGGGAAGTACGGGTCCTCCGGGTACAGCACCTTCACCTGGATCGAGAGGCACTCCTCGAGGGAGCGGGCGCCACACCCCAGCGGGTCGAAGTGCTGGACGATCTCGAGCCCGCCCTCGGCGTCCTCGCGGTCCAGCTCGTGCTCCTTGACCAGCTCGTCGAAGCTGACCGCGAGCCACCCACGGTCGTCGAGGTTGTGCAGGATCAAGTGCGCGGCCGCGTACTCCCCCTCGGTGCAGCTCGTCATGTGGAGCTGCCACTCCAGGTGGTCGGCCAGCGAGCCCGCGCCGACCAGGTTCGTCTCGATCGGCGGCATCTCGTCCATGCCGGACGACCCGCGGTCCCCGGCCGGCCGGTCGTCCGCGAGGTGCGACGCGACCTGCTGCCAGTCGATGTCTTCGCCCTGCCCGTTGTTCTGCTCCGAGGCGTCGTTCACGACGGCCTGGGTCTGTGTCTCGAGCACGCGCTGCGCGTCGCTCACCACCTCTCCCGAAGTCCCCGGCACCTCCTCCAACGTCGGGTTCTCAAGCAGCTCCTGTTGAACTTGCTCGACGAGCTCGAGATGGTTGAGCTGCAGGAGCTTGATCGCCTGCTGGAGCTGCTGGGTAAGCACCAG
>CALQBK020000068.1 GCA_943328795.2 Bifidobacterium breve | reverse complement strand
GGGGGATCGCGGTGCGGCGGGATTGGCCGGTGATCTCTTTGAACGCCGCGGGGTCCATCGCCGGGTGTGCGGCCAGGTGCGCGCGCACCGCCTCCGCGAGCTTCGCCAGGGCCGCGCGGTCGTACCACCGTTCGCCGATGCGCTCGACGAGCCCTCGGTCTTTGAGCACGTGCAGGAGCGGCGGGGCGTCGGGGTGCTCGGGCACCTCGGCGATGCCCTCCCACCCGGCCTTTGCGGCCAGCGTGAGCACCTGCTCCGTGAACGCCGCTTGGGCCGAGTCGAGGCGGACAGCCCAGTGTGTCCGTCGGATGCCCGTGGCGGTCACCACCACGTTGCCGGACGCGATCTCGTGGTCGAGCAGCGCGAAGAAGCCCTTTTCGTCGAGCTCCTTGAGGGGGCCCCGGTGCGCCTCCTTGCGGTTGAGCGACGGGGCGAGCGGGTGTTGCGCGTGGAGCTCGTCGAGCGTGGCCAACAGCGCGGCGTGTAGGCGGTCGACGATCCCCGGGTCGTACATCCGGTCCGCAATCATCACGCCCGTGCACCCGAGGCGGTCGGAGAGCGCGCGATCCACGCCGTGTGGCCCCGCGCGGCGGAGCCATGCGCCCGGCTCGTTCGCTGCGAGCGAGCGCAACGCGGGCACGCCGTCGAGCGCGCGTGCACGGCGCGCCACCGCGAACCAGGGGTCGAGGATGCTCCCCCCGCCGAGCGTCCGGGACGGGGACGCCATCCGCAGGACGAAGCGGTCGCCGGGCAAGCACGCCAGCGGCTCAGACAGGCGGAGCTGGGCCAGCTCAGGGGTCCCCGCGGGGCGGTCCGCCGCCGGGTCGAGGAGCACCAGGCGTGCGGCGATCTCGGCGGTGCCGTGCAGGAGCATGACGGCCCGGTCGGAGTCGTCCTCGGGCTCATGGCCCGCGACCCAACGGACGGCCACGTCGACGACTTGGGTGGAGCGTACGGAGCCGGGCGTCGTCAGCCAACAGCCGCGGGGGACGTCCGCCACCTCGATGCCGGAGAGGTTCAGCGCCGTCCGTGACCCCGCGCGGGCGGCGTCCACCTTCGCGCCGTGGACCTGCACGCCGCGCAGCCGGGCTCGGCGTCCCCCGGGGGTGATCTCGACCTCGGCGCCGTCTGCCACCGAGCCGCTCCACGCCGTGCCCGTCACGACCGTGCCGAAGCCCCTGCGGGCGAAGCTCCGGTCCACCGGCAGCCGGAACGGGCCGCCCAGCGCTCGCTCCCGGCGAGGGAGCCCCGCGAGCAGGTCTTTCAGGCGCGGCAAGCCCGCCCCGGTGAGCGCGCTGACGACGACTGTCTCCGCGCCGTCGAGGAACGTGCCGCTGACTTGGTCGCGGATCTCCTCGGTCGCGAGCTCGAGCAGCTCGGGGTCGACGAGGTCGCCCATCGTCACGACGAGCACCCCGCTGCGGACGCCGAGGAAGCCCAGGATGTCCAAGTGCTCCCGCGTCTGGGGCATCACCCCCTCCACGGCGCTCACGCACAGCATCACCGCGTCGAGCCCCGACGCCCCGGCGACCATCGTGCGGATGAGCCGCTCGTGCCCGGGGACATCGACCAGGCCCACGACGTCCCCGGTGTCGAGCACGAGCGGGGCGAAGCCCAGCGCGATGGTGATCCCCCGCTCCTTCTCTTCCGGCAGTGTGTCCAAGTCCACGCCGGTCAGCGCCTTCACGAGGGTGGTCTTGCCGTGGTCGATGTGGCCGGCGGTGCCGACGACGAGGGTGTCCTGGGAGGCCATTCCCCCTTGTACCTCCGGCGCAGGGGGCTGGGTACACCTGCCGGTGCCAGCGTGCTGATCCACACGTCTTCCGGTGCGCCCGGCGGTCGCGAGCAGGACACGAAGGTAGCGGTTGCGAACGGATCGGCGAGGGTCCCGCAGGGGGCGACTACGAAGACCGCCGAGAGGCACGTCGCCGGGGCGCCATCGCGTGCGGTCCGGAGATGTCCGGGCTGCTGTTGCTGACCCGAGGAGGAGACCGCGCCATCCCGTACTCGGATCGCCTGGCCCGTCCCCGCCGCGTCGACCCGCCAGCCGTACCGGAGCGGCGCCTGGTCGCCCGCGAGGTACACGTCCCCCGCCGCGTCTACGGCGAAGTGCCGCATCCCCGCGGCGTACAGTTGGGTGACCGCCACGTCGACGAGCACGCCCTTCGCGATGCTGCCCGTGTCGATGGTGCCGTGGCCGGTGAACCCCTCCGGGCCTTCAACTACGCCGCCGCCTCGCCAGAAGATGTCGTAGCTCCCGCCCGTGGCGGCGCGGAGCGACTCGGCCGTCTCCAGGAGGACCACCCCCCAGCGCGAGAGTTGGACGGTCTCGCCGCGCATCATGCGCGAGTACGTCGAGTCCGGGCGCCACTCCGAGATCTCAGCCTCTTCCGCCTCGATTGCGTCGTAGGCCGCGTCGATCGCCGACCGCACCGACTGGGCCTTGGCGTGGGGCGCCCGGACGGTGATGCCCACGATCGTGCCGCTCGCCGGCCGGCTGGAGCGAAAGACCTCGGCAGCAGCGGCGTGGACGAACAGCGCGAGGGCGACGATCACGCCGGTCCTGGCCGCCTGCTGAACCACATGTCGCGAACGGCGGCGACGGCCATGTACGCGAGCGTGCCGCCCACTGCTGCGTTGCAGGGGAGCAGCGCCGCTGCCAGCGGCCCCGGCCCGTAGACGACGACCCAGGGCAACGCGACCTGCGCGGCGATCGCGAGGATGGACACCACCGAGACGGCTACGCGCCGCCGGACGGGGTCCCCGCCGAGGTTGTAGAGGTGCGCGAGGATGAGCCAGGTGATCGGCTCAGTGAACAGGTGGAAGTGGGTGAGCTCGAGCAGCTGCCGGTAGCTCTTCGGGTAGGCCATGTCGCCGTCCCCCGCCCACCACGCCTGGGCCGCGGCCGCCGAGGTGCCCATCCCGTCCACGTGCAAGAGCCCCATCGTCACCACGCCGCAGGCGGTGAACGCCAGGAACGCGGTGTAGACGACCTTGACGCCGACGTCCAGCCGCCCGAGCGCGCCCCCGGGGCGGGTGAAGTCGCGCACGTCAGGTCCCCGCCGCGTCGGCGAGCCACGCGTCGAGGACGAGCGCCGCGCGCTTCACGCCGGTGCTGACCGAGCGGGACGAGATCGTCGCCCCGGAGACGATCTGGATGTCCTTGCCGGCGCGCATCGAAGACGCGCTGCGCTTCCCGACGAACTGGGCGCGGAAGCCGGCGGCCCGGACGCCGTCGCCGTAGGCCTCTCGGTACGCGAGGATCTCCACGCGCGCGATGGTCCCGTCGGGGCCGAACGCGACGGCGAAGTCGATCGGCTCGTGTTGGCCGAGCTCCTGGTCGACCACGGCGTAGCCGACGACCTGCCCGCTCGCGCGCGCGATCTCGATGGTGTAGGTCGACCGCGGTCGACCCACCTGCGCGGCGATCGCGGCCGACTGGTCGGCGCTCAGCGCGTAGCTCTGCTCTTCAATCGCCGCCCCGGGGAAGAAGGACGCCAGCACGTCCGCCTTCGTCCAGTAGACGTACGCAAAGGCGGGGGACGCCAGGAGGAGCAGCATGGAGTCGCAATACCCATATTGATAATGAATGTCAACATCAACTACGAGCTGCTACGACCCAAAGAAGGGCGAGGCCCAGGCGCGGTGCTCGACGCCGTTGACGGTGGCGCGCACGCGGACGTAGGCGACGTCGCCCGCGGCGAGGGTGAACGCCTCGAGCGGGTGGGTGCCGTTCGCCGGGTCGACCCGCTCGGCGGTCCAGTCGGTCACGTCGGGGTCGTCCAGCGTGACGACGAGGGTGTAGGTGCCGGCAGGGAGCTCGTCGCCGGGGAGCCACGTCGCACCCGAGGCGTCCTGCGCGTGGATGTCGAGCCCGGCGAACGCGCGCGAGCCGACGAGCGTGTGGCGAGCCTGCAACGCGTCGAAGATGGCGGCGCGGGTCAACGGCTGGGGGGCGAGCACTCCGGTGAGCGTGCCCGTGGTGTACTGTAGGTACGCGCTGTCCTCGACACCGTCGCCATCGCTGTCGTAGAGGTGGCTCGAGGGGCCGGGGCCGTCGTCGAGCCGCCCGGGGTCCGCGTCGTGTCGGTCGGTCCCGCCCACGAACCCGAGACGGAGCCCGAGCGCGAGCGCCGCTTGGACCGAGCCGGAGGCGACGTACACCTCGGACTGCGCGTGCCAGTCGCAGCCGTCGGAGTCGAGGTCCGCGCACTCCGAGCTGCCGTGCTCAGACGCGATCTCGACGACGCTGTCCGTCGCGAGCGGGAACGCTGGGTTGGTCCAGTCGACCGAGGCTGGGGGCGACTCGGCGACGTGGTGGAGGAAGCTCACGGCGCGCGTCGGGGCGCACCCGGCTGTGTCGCCGGCGGCCTCGAGCGCGGCCTCGAGCTCGCGGGAGTCCACGACGGACGGCGCTGGGTTCGCGACGTAGTCCTCCAGCGCGGGGAAGGTCTCCTTCAGGTCCGGCTGGGGGTACCCGGGCACGCGGAACGCCGAGCAGGCCGCGGGGTCCTCCAACAAGACGGTGCGGTGCACGCCTACCTGGTCCTCGTCGACGCCGTCCGCCGTCCACTCGTACCCGAGGATCGGGATCACCGGGCCCGCTTCCGCGGCCGTGACGAGCTCCTGCGCGCGCTCCCAGGTGTCGATCTCCACGCCGTCGGCCGGGCGGCGGTAGGTCACGAACTCGGCGTGGTCGGTGAGCGCGGCGAACGCCAGCCCGTTCGTCGCGGCGTTGTCGAAGAACGCCTCGCCGGGCAGGTCGGCGTCGGGGAGGCAGAGCGCGTCGGGATCTTCACACCCGTCCTGGGAGAGGCCCGAGTGCGCGTGGAGGTCGCCCCACGCGACGACGAGGGTCGGCGTCGATGCTGTGTCCAGCGCGCCACGGTGGCACCCAAGCGTCAGCGCCGCCGCGGCGAGCAGGGCGTTGGCCGGAGCCAGTCCAGGCGCTGCGCCGATGCGTGCCCAGCGCCGGCTCATCGGCCCCGGGGGTGGTGGAGGGCGTGCACGGCCTGGAGGCGCGACCGCGCGACGTGCGTGTAGATCTGCGTCGTCGCGATGTCGGCGTGCCCGAGCATCGCTTGTACGGCCCGCAGGTCGGCGTCGTGCTCGACCAGGTGCGTCGCGAACGCGTGGCGAAGGCCGTGGGGGGTGACGGGCGTGCGGATGTCCGCTGCGCGTGCGTGAGCCGTGATCCGGAGCCAGAAGTTCTGGCGCGTCATGGCGTGCCCCTGCTGCGAGAGGAACAGCGCCCGCTGCGAGAGCTTCGGGTCGAGCCCGCCTCGGACGTCGCGCAGGTAGCCTTCGAGCCGGGTGGCCGTGCTTGGCCCGAGCGGGATCACCCGCTCCTTCGAGCCCTTGCCGCGCACCCGCAGGAAGCCGCCCTCGTGGTGCCACGCGGACAGCGGCAGCGTGACGAGCTCGGTGACGCGCAGGCCGGTCGCGTACATCAGCTCCAACATCGCGCGGTCGCGTTGTCCGAGCGGGGTCGAGGGATCAGGCGTGGTCAGCAGCCGCGTGACCTCGGCCTCGCTGAGCACGTCCGGGAGGCGTCGCTTGGTCCGCTGGGGGGCGAGCAGCTTCGTCGGGTCGACCCGCGCCAGGTCCTCCTGGACGAGGAACTTGAACAGCTGCCGGATCGACGTGCGGTGCCGGGCGATGCTCCGGGCGTCGAGCCCGTCGTCGTGCAACTGCACGATGTAGTCGGACATCGTGGCGTGTACGACGGAGGACAGCGCCACCCCGCGCTCGTCGAGCCAAGTCCCAAACCGGAGCAGGTCCGCACGGTACGCCAACAGCGTGTTCCGCGCGACGCGACGCTCGATCCGCAGGTGGGCGTCGAACCCGTCAAGCGCGGCGTCGAACGCGGGGGACAGGCCCATCAGCGGGACAGGCGCTGCGCCAGCTCCCGCAGGAGCTGCCCGCCAAGGCCAAAGACCTGCCAACCATCGCCCACGAGCACGGTCTCGATCCCGGGCAGCCCGGCGAGCCGGGTGATCGAGGCCACGGCCTGCTCCCGGTCCTGCAGCTTGGCGTCGGGCAACATCATCAGCGCGCCGGCGCGGTGCGCGCGCACGAGGTCGCCCGTGATCAGCGTGGTGTCGTGGAGCACCAGGGCAAGCTCGCCGGGGGTCTTCGAGCCGTGGAGCTCGACGACCTTCAGCCCGGGGACCACCTCGTCGCCGTCGGCGAGCCAGCGGTCCGCGTTGAACACCCCCTCCTCCGCGCGGGGGCCGTACACGGTCGCGCCGAACTGCGCCTTGAGGGCATCTGCCGCCCGGGTGTGGTCGGAATTCGTGATGACCACGTGGTCCACGCCACCGAGCTCGGCGAGGTGCCCGAGGTCGTGCGGGGTGAGGGGGAGGGGGTCGATCAGCACGTTCCCGTCGGGCCGGACCCAGCAGATGCCGTGGAAGTCCACGTTGCGGGCCTCGTCGAAGGTGGACCAGCAGTAGAGGTCAGGGCGGTGGAGCGACTTCATGTCCCGGACGTAATCAGGCGGCGCTGGGCCAGCCCGGGGGCTGCGCGCAGAAACGGGCTCCGTGCCGTTGGAGCGGCGCGCGCCTGGCTCATTGCGTGGCAATTGCTCGGCGCGCCTTGCGCCGGGCGGTCAGGCCGTATAATCGCCGACCGCCTGTAGCTTGGAGCAGCACTTGGTCATCGTCACCGTCCGTGAAAATGAGCCTTTCGAGAAGGCCCTTCGTCGTTTCCGCCGCAAGGTCGAGCGCGAGGGCATCCGCAAGGACATCAAGAAGAACAGCTTTTACCTGAAGCCCGGCGAGAAGCGCCGGTTGAAGCAGCGCCTCGCGGAGAAGCGCCGCAGGAAGGCCGCGCGCCGCGCCAGCCGCAAGCCGATGATGGTCAAGCCGACCACGCCTCCCCCGGTGTGAGTCACCGGCCGGGTATTCCGGCCGCGCCGATTTACCCACGCTCCGCGAGGCGCGTGGGTTTCGGTTTTTCTTGACTTCAAGGCCGCGGGTTCGCCAACAGCTCGCTCGCCCGCGCGCGCTCCAGCTCGAACTCCGGCGTCGTCGTCGTGTCCAGCACAACGGCAGGCAGGTGTGTGCCCGGTGCCAGCAGGTAGAGCGGGTTCCCGCCGATGCGAAACGCCGCCGCCCACTCCTCGGTCGCAGTGACCTCGTCCTCGGTGAGCCACCAGGCACAGCTGCCCCGCTCCCACTCGACGAGCCCCGGCTCAGCCGGCCCTACCAGCGCGCTGGCCCGGTGCGTCATCGTGCACGCGGACTCCGCGTCCAGCAGGGCACCGTTGCCGCGCTGGTCGACGAGGGCCAGGCTGTTGGCGGCTGCCCAGAGCAAGCACGGGCGTTGATCGGGCGTGGTGGTCAGCAGCGAGGCGTCATCGACGCGCCATGCCGCTTGACGGAGGCTCGCGGCGACGTCCGGGTCCGCTGTCAGGCACGCGAGCGCGTACTCTCGGCCGGTCTCCCAGTCGTTTCGGGCGCCGAACCCATCCCCGTTCAAGTAGCCCTGCAGCCAACGGAGCCTCGCGACCCGCCAGAGCACCCGGCTGTCCGTCGGGGCCTGGGCGAGCAACGCGTCCAGGGCGGCGGTCGCGCCGGCCAACCCGTCGCGCCCGCGGCCGACCCACGCAGCGTCGGCGTCCCGGAGCTGGGCGACGAGCGGGTCCGTCTCGTGGTCGGGGCGCAGGTACTTGCAGCCCGGCCCGAGCACCGTCAGCGCCAAAAGGGCGAGCGGCGGGACCCTCACTTTCCGGTGTACGCCGATTCGCTCGTGTCCTCGTAGCCGTCACGCGAGTACTCGCAGGCGTCCGCCTCGCGCGCGAGGATGGTCGGGATCTGCGCGTGGTCGATCTTGTCGATCGGGCCCTTGGCCGGCACCGCGAGCGCTTTCTGCAGCCACAGGCGGCCCTCGGCCTTCGCCTGCGCGTCGTCCTGCTTGTTGCCCTTGCAGATCAGCGAGACGCCAAGCTCCTTGAGCCCCTCGATCCGCGCGGGCTCTGCCGCGACGAGCTTGCGCTGGTACTCGACGGACTTGTCGATGTCGCCCCGCGTGCCCGAGATCCACTTCATCGCGGCCCAGTCGGGGCAGAGGCGGTAGAACTGGCCGAGCCCGTTGTACACGTCGCCTGGGAACGTGGAGTTGCCCGTAGCGGAGGCGTAGTGATCGGGCTTCGTGAGGGCCTTCAGCCACAGACGCTCGATGTCGTCGGCGGTGAACAGCTGGGACAGGATGCCCTTGGACGTCGCGACCCGGCCGAGGGCCACGCCCTCCCACAGGTACCCGAGGCCGCTGTCCGGCGCGACCTCTTGGGCGTGGTGCGCGAGGGCCTGGGCCTGCGCGTAGAGCGGGAGGCGCTCGCTCTCGGGGCGCCCAGCGGAGCTCATCAGCTCTCCCTTCTCGTAGATGGAGCGCGCGAGCCGCCAGAGGGCGGCGGGGTCGTCCGGGTGGGTCGCGAGGTAGGCGGTGAGGGTCGCCGCGCTCGCTGCGGGGTCCCCGTTTGCGAACTGCGACTCGCCGAGCTCCACTTCGGGGGCGAGCGCGAGGGCCGAGGACGAGAAGGCCGCGAGGAGGAGGACGAGGGACACAGAACACCCAGGTTCGGGGCGGCACTATCCAGGAACCGCCGCCGGAGCCCACGTTTCGCCCCGGATGTCGCGGTGGATCCGAGCCACGAGCGTCGTTCCGGGAGGATGTGGTGCGTGGTGCACGTTACCCATGGAGAGTGGCACGCTGCTTCGTCCTCCCCCTCCTCGTCCTGGCGCTCGGGCCGGCCGCAGCTGCCCAGGGCGACGCAGTGGCCCTGGCCCCGGACCAGCTCCGCGCGCTCGTCGAGTCGGATTTGAAGGTCCTGCTTTCCGCGCCGAGCGACAAGCCGCGGGTCGTGAGCTTCTGGGCGAGCTGGTGTGGCCCCTGCCGCGCGGAGCTGCCCATGCTGGACGCGTTCGCGCTCGCGCATCCCGCGGTGGACGTCGTGCTGGTCAACGTCGACGAGCCCCAGGACACGCCGGACGTGCTTCGGCTGTTGGCCGGGACGCACCTCCGCAGCTTCCAATTGGGGCCGGACCCCGCCAGCATCCTCCCGCGCGCGGTCCCGGACTGGCCGCGGATGATCCCCCTCACGCTCGTGGTGGACGCCGCCGGAGTAGAGGTCGGCCGGGTGGTCGGCGAAGCCGACGAAGGCCGGATCCTCGCCCGGCTCCCCGCGCAGCTTTGACGACGTCCGCGCTCGCCCCGGTGGTGAAATGGTAGCCACAGAGGACTTAAAATCCTTCTCCTCTCACGAGGAATGCGGGTTCGATTCCCGCCCGGGGCACCCCCCTCGCGGCCCCCTGGGGTTGACATGGGGGACGAACGCCCCTACGATGTCTGCTGACCTGCGGCGACCTGATGCGACCTGCGGTTCGGAGCGATGATCAATGGGAAAAGTGATCGGAATCGACCTCGGCACGACGAATTCGGTCGTGGCGTACATCGATCGTGGCGAACCCAAGATCATCATCAACGAAGAGGGAGGCCGCGTCACGCCCTCGGTCGTCGGGTTCTCTAAGAACGGCGAGCGCTTCGTCGGAGACATCGCAAAGCGGCAGATGCTGATCAACCCGGACGCCACGATCCACTCCATCAAGCGGTTCATGGGGAAGCGCTTCCGGGACGCTGGGAACGACCTGCCGCTGGTGAACTACAAGGTCGTGGCGGCGCGGAACGGCGACTGCGTGTTCGACGTCAACGGCCGCATGCTCTCGCCCCAGGAAGCTTCGGCGATGGTGCTGCAGAAGCTGAAGAAGTCCGCGGAGGACTTCCTCGGCGAGAGCGTCTCCGAGGCCATCATCACCGTGCCGGCGCACTTCAACGACCGGCAGCGCCAGGCGACCAAGGACGCTGGGACGATCGCGGGGTTGAACGTCCTCCGGATCATCAACGAGCCGACCGCCGCGGCGCTCGCGTACCTCCAGGCTCGCCGGAAGACCGCGACGATCGCCGTCTATGACTTCGGCGGCGGCACCTTCGACATCTCGATCGTCCACATCGACCGCGACTTGGGCGAGGTGCGTGCCACGCGCGGCAACAACGCGCTTGGCGGCGGTGACGTCGACCGGCTGGTCATCGACTGGCTCGTGGAGCAGTTCAAGAAGGAGCACGGCGTCGACGTCTCGGGCGACAAGGTGGTGCGCCAACGGCTGCGGGACGCCGCGGAGCGCGCGAAGATCGAGCTCTCGTCGGCCCTGGAGACCGAGATCCACCTCCCGTTCTTGATGGCGGACGCGCAGGGGCCTCGACACCTCCAGTGCGTGCTCCCCCGCGCGACGTTCGAGGCGCTCGCAGCGCCGTTGTTCGACGCTACGATCGAAGAGTGCAAGCGCGCGTTGGTCGATGCCCGTATGAGCGTCGACCAGGTCGACGAGGTCGTGCTCGTAGGCGGTTCGTCGCGCATCCCGCGCGTCAAAGAGATGGTCCGCGCCTTCTTCGGGCGGCAGCTGAACCAGGCGTTCAACCCGGACGAGGTCGTGGCCATCGGCGCGGCGGTGCAGGCCGGCGTGCTGGAGGGCGAGGTCAAGAGCGTCACGCTGCTGGACGTGACGAGCCTGTCGCTCGGCATCGAGGTCGAGGGCCGCCGGATGGCGAAGCTCATCCCCAAGAACACCAGCATCCCCGCGCAGAAAGTGCAGCTGGTCAGCACCGTCGTCGACAACCAGAAGACCGTGAAGATCCACGTGCTGCAGGGCGAGAGCGCCAGCGCGGACGAGAACACGAGCCTCGGCGAATTCGAGCTGCAGGGAATCGAGCCCGCGCCCCGGAGCATCCCGCGGATCGAGGTGAAATTCGTCATCGACGCGAACGGGATCGTCAACGTCTCGGCGCGCGACGCCCGCTCGGGGATCTCGCAGCAGCTCAACATCCAGGGGCCTACCGGGATGTCCAGGTTGGAGATGGAGAAGGCGCGGGACGACGCGACGACGTGGGAGCGGAGCGCGGAGCAGGCTGGCGAGCTGAAGGAGGTTCGCTTCCAGATCGAGCGTCAGCTCACGCAGATCGAGACCCTGCTCCGGGAGCAGCGCACCGCGTTGAAGGGGAGCGACCTGCAAGAGGCCGACCACGCGCTGAAGCGGGGGCGCATGGCGCTCACGAAAGCGCAGGACCGCGCGAACCTCGAGGAGGTGCACGGCTGGCTCCGTCGCATGCTTCTCGCGCTGAACGAGAAGGTCGCAGGGAACGGGGTTCACTGATCCAGTGGCGTGGCGTGCTCAGCGCTGCAGCCCGAGTGCGACCGCTCGAATCGTTCGCTGGGCGTTCTCACTCAGCTTCCTGTAGTCCGCCAACAGCCCGTGTTCGTCGGCGCCGGCCGGATCGGGCACGGGTGTCCCCTCGAACTGCAGCAGGGCGGACGGCTCTACGCCAAGTGCTTTGGCCAAGCCGACCAGCGACGTCAAGGTGGGTGATTGCCTACCGGACTCGATTTGACTCACGCTCTCCGGGCGCACGCCCAGTCTGTCCGCGACGGCCTGCTGAGTCATCCCCGCCTGTCTCCGAAGCCGTTCGACGTTCGCTCCGAACCGGTCAAGCAGATCCTGGTCGCGGTGATGACGGGCCATTCCGACGTTTTCCGCTCGCGAGCACGATTCGCCATGCTGTAAAGCTTCTTGTGTTATTGCTTATTGAACGAGGTTACGGTGCATACGCCCGGGCATGGCGCCCGTGCGCCACCGGAGTCACCACCATGAACGCTCGTTTCAGCTTGCTTGCGGCGCTCGCCTGCGCCACGCTTTCCGCCTGCCATCACGCTCCCCCCCTCACCACCATCACGACACGCGACAACGGCGTAGTGAAGATCTGCGGCAAGTACGACGACGGCGACAAGCGGATCTCCGGAGTGAGCCCGGAGGGGTCGAAGGTGAGCATCAATCAGGCCGATGTGGTCACGCTGGAGACGAACGGGGTCTGCAAGTAGATGCTACTGTTCCTCGCAGCCCTTGTGGGAGTTCCCATGGCCGCCGCGGAGGACGTCGGCGTGTTCAGCGGGAAGCCTGGCGGGGGTATTTTCGCCCACGGCACGATCACTCTCAACGAGTTGGGCATCCGGACGGAGACCCATGTACTGTTCGCGACGCACACGGAGAGCTACTCCTACCCGACCATCATTGCGGTAAGCGCTGACCTCGGGTTGTTTCGAGGCTGGGTTCGGCTCACGATGGTGGACGGCGGGGAGGCGGCGTTCAACATGCCAAAGTCTTCCGCAAAGGAGCTTGAGACCGCTCTCACGAGGCGGATCATGACGCGCTGACTGCCTCGACCCCGATCCCGGCCGGCACGATCGCGTTCACGGTCGACGCCGCGGCTACGGCGGAGGCGAACAAGTAGCGCGTCGCGGAGGGCTCGCAGCGACCAGCGTCGGGTTCAGCGCTGCGGGTCCCCGGCTGGGCGCGCATCGTCCTCGTCGCGCGCGTCGGCGTCTACCGCCAAGGCTTCGCCGACGTCCGGCTCGGGCAACACGCCGGGGGTGTTCGCGCCCTCTTCGACGTCCGCCTTTGGGCTCTCCAGCGCGTCGTAGCCCCGCGGGGTGGTCGGCAGCACCGGCATCGCGCCGCCGGGCAACACCAAGCCGAACGGGGGCAGCGGGTTCGTGATCGGCAGGATCGGCAACACGTCGGAGGGCACGGTGCCGCGGACGTACCCGAGCCAGTCGGGCGACCCGCTCCAGGGCGCGAGCACGACGCCATCGGGGACGGGGAACCGCTCGCCGGGCTGGTTCGGCAGCGCCTCCATGATGCGACTCCACGCGGGCAAAGCGGCTTTCCCGCCGGTCTCCTTGTCGCCGATCGACGACGTCCCGTCGGTGCCCACCCAGACGGCGACGGTGTACCGCGGCGAGTAGCCGACGAACCACGCGTCGACGAAGTTGGAGGTCGTGCCGGTCTTCCCGGCGAAGTCCATGCCCGGGCGCTGCCCCTTCTTGGCGGTGCCGTTCTTGAACACGTTGCGCATCATGTCGACGAGGACGTACGCGTCGGCCTGCGGCATCACGCGCTCGCCCGCGCCGCCGGGGAGGACGAACGCCTGGTCGGGGAACCGCACGACCGAGCCCGCTTTCCCGAGCTCGAAGCCACGCCGGTCTTGGATGCGGGTGATGTAGACCGGGTCGATGTGAACGCCCTCGCGCGCGAAGCTCGAGTAGGCAGTAGCGAGGTCCATCGCGGTGACCTCGGACGAGCCCAGCGCCACGGTGAGGTCGCGGCGCAGCGGGGTGCGGACGCCGAGCGCGGTGGCGAGCGACACGACGTTGTCGATGCCGGCTTCGAGGCCGAGGCGCACGGCGACGGTGTTGAGGGACAGCGCCATCGCCGAGCGGATGGGGATGTTCCCGTGGTACTTGCCGTCGTAGTTCTGCGGGGACCACAAGCGGCCGTTGGTGCCGGGGATCGAGAACGGTCCGTCGAGGATCACGTCCGTCTGCCGGTGGCCGTGGAGGATCGCGGCGGCGTAGACAAACGGCTTGAACGAGGACCCGGGCTGTCGCCGGGCTTGCGTCGCTCGGACGAAGCCCTCGAGCCCGACGTCGTAGCCGCCAACCTCGGCGACGACCTCGCCCGTCGCGTTCTCGATCACGACGGCCGCGGCCTCGGCCCAGGGGCGCTCCCGCAGCTGCACCTCGGGCGGGGCGGCGGTCCCGTCGTCCACCGCGCAAACGTCGACCACGTCACCGTCCCGCAGCACCGCTCGGAGGCTGGCCGGTGGCCGCGGGTGAGGGGTGCCGTGCTCGTCGACGGTCGGCGACTGGCGGACCTTCTTGTCCAGGTCCGCGGGCGAGAGGGTGAACGAGAAGACGTTCGCGCGCAGGTGGTCCGTGTCCCAGAGCGCCAAGAAGCACTCGCCCCCGCGGGGGGCCCGCAGCTGACCGGTCTGCGGGTCGATCGTCAGCCGATCGCCGCGGTCCAGGAACGCGTCCCTCCCCGCGGCGGGGATGTTCCGAACCGGGCCGCGCGCGCCCTGCCGCGTCTCCAGGTCTGCCAGCGCCTGTCGGACGGCGGCCTCGGCCACGCGCTGCACGTTGGGGTCGAGGGCGGTGTGGATCTGCAGCCCCTCGACGAACGGGCGGTCTTGGCCAAACAAGCGACGCACCTCGCGCCGCGTCTCGGTCAGGTACGAGGTGTTCGGCCCCGGCTCGCTCGTCACCCGCGGCTCGATCACCGGGTCCTGCAGGAACTGGCTCGCCGCCACGGCGTCGGTGTAGCCCTGCTCCACCATGAGCCTCAAGACCTGCTCGCGCCGCTGCGCCGCGAGGTTGGGGTTGTGCCGCGGGCTGTACTTCGACGGCGCCGGCACCAGCCCGGCGAGCATCGCCGCCTGCCCCGCGTTCAGCTCTCGAGCGGAGATGCCGAAGTAGTCTTGCGCCGCGGCCTCGACCCCGTAGTTGCCGTTCCCGAGGGCGATGTAATTCACGTACAGCTCGAGCAGCTGCATCTTCCCGAGCTCGCGCTCGAGCCGGTACGCGAGCACGGCCTCCTTGATCTTCCGGCGATACGACTTCTCCTTGCCGACAAGCAGGTTTTTCACCAGCTGCTGGGTGATCGTAGACCCGCCTTGCTTGGTGCCGCCGCCGCGCAGGTTCACCACCAGCGCCCGCGCGATGCCGATGGGATCCACGCCTTCGTGCTCGAAAAATCGGCGATCTTCGCTGGCGACGAACGCCTGCCACACCACGGGCGGGAGGTCGGCGATCGGCACCCACACCCGGCGCTCCAGGTAGAACTGGTCCACGCGCGACCCGTCCGCAGCGAACACCTGCACGGAGCACGGGAAGCGGAACACAGCGTCCTTGTCGAACGTCTGCGGGAGGGTGGACAGGATCTCCGTGTCCAGCCACTCGTAGCCATACCAGGCCGCCGGGGCGCCGACGACGACGCCCACCAGGGCGGCCCGCGCGGTCCACCGCGCCGTGAAGCGAACCCACGTGCCGAGACGCCGAAGCAACGTTGGGGGTGGGGTCGGCGGACCGTCAGCGGGCATCGGCTCGCCCTTATCCGCCCGGCAAGACGCCCGCGTCTGTCACTGGCGGTTGACTCGGCTGGCATCCGATCGGTAGTGTGCGTTCACCATGCCGGTCCACCCGTTCGACGTCGACTCCCTCGCCCCGCAGCCCCACGACCGCGCTGAGCTGCGGTCGATGGACCGCCCCAGCCTACGGATTCGCGTCTCCGACACGGCGCGCTCCGCGGTGATCGGGCACACCCGCGACGCGAACATCGAGGGGTGTTTCCTCTGCACGACGCTGGCGCTGCGGCTTGGTGACCTGCTCCCGATCTCGATGCAGACGGAAGACGGGGAGGTCCAGGCGGAGATGGAGGTGGTGCGGGTGACCCCGGAGGGCGTCGGCTTGCGGATCCGGTCGATGCGCGACGCGGACCGCCGTGCCTTCCGCAGGCTCGTGGCCCGGGCGAACTCCGTGGTCGGGACGCGGACCGCGGCGGAGCGCGTGCTCGACGCCGGCCGGCGGACGACGCCCGTCATCTCGGGCGCGGAGCGGATCGCCGCGGTGCTCAACGCTGCCCGGGGCGCCCGGGTGCGCCTCGTCGCGGCCGAGCAGGACCGGCTCTGGGAGGGCGGGCTCGGAGCGGTCACCGACGGCGCCGTCACGCTTGACGTGAAGGGGGCGCCGGCCGTCGGGACATCGCTCCTCGCGGTCTTGGACTTCGGGCACGTCAACTACGCTTTCTCGACGAAGGTGCTGTCCGCGCGCGGCGCATGGGTCGAGCTCGCGTTGCCCGCGGAGGTCGGCTTCGCCGAGCGTCGGTCCCGCGAGCGCCGCCGCGTCGAGGGCACCGTGCTCGAGTTGCCGCTGGACTGGGCGCCGGGGGAGCACGCCGGCTTCCCGGTGATCGAGGTCGGTCCGGGCGGGCTCTCGTTCCGCGCGAGCGCGGAGCGGTGGCTCCTGAACCCGGGGAGCCCGCTGGCTGGCGCCCAGCTGCGCGACGAGACCGGGACCAAGCTCCTCACCGGGGCGACGGTCGCGAGCGTCGAGCGCGAGGAGGCCGAGGACGGCGAGGAGGCCGAGGACGGCGGCGCAGCCACCCTCCGGGTTGGCGTGTCCACTGGGCCGACCCGCCGGGAGGTGCTCGCCGAGTCGCGGGTCGTCGCGGGGGGCCGGGTCTCGCGGTGGGTGTCCCGCGCGCTGGACGTGTGGAGCGCGGTGCGCGCGAAGGTGGGGGGGCGAGCGCCGCAGCGGTTGCCCGCGCCAGCGGCTGCGCCAAAGGGCGAGCACCGCGTGCGCTTCCCGAACCGCGCCGGGCAAGAGGTGGTGGGGCTCCTGGACCTGGCGTTCCCGGAGGGGGCGGTCGCCGATCGGGGCCCGATGCCGCTGGTCATCGTGGTCCCGGGGTTCGGCGGCCGGAAGGAGCAGATGAGCCAGCTCGCGACGACGCTCATCGACACGTTCGCGCGCCACCACTCGGACGTCGCAGTGCTGCGCATCGACGGGACCAACAACCTCGGCGAGAGCGAGAAGGATCCCGGCAACGAGGTCGATGGCAAGCACACGCTCGCGTACCGGCTGTCGGGGGTAGAGGACGACGTGCTCGGCGCCCTCGACTGGGCGCAGCGAAACACGCAGGTTCGCGCGTCCTCGGTCATCCTCGTCTCGGTCAGCTTCGCCGCCTGCGCCGTGATGCACCTGCTCGCGAAGCCCGAGGTGCAGCGCCAAGTCCCCGAGGTCCGGCTCTGGATCTCCTACATGGGGGCGCCAGAGGCCCGGGACGCCGTGCTGCACGTGTCCGGGCACCACGACGCCGCGGCCGCGCTCGCCGACGAGCAGGCCGGGGGCTGGCGCCTCCTGACGCTGATCGGCTGCATCGTGGACGTCAGCGCGTTCTGGCGCGACGCGCAGGCGATCGGCGTCGGGACGCTGGTCGAGGCGGAGCGCGACATGTCAGCGGTCAAGGCGGACGTGCTGTGGGTGGCGGGCGAGCACGACGGCTGGATGGACCTGTCCCGCGTGCGGCGAGTGATGGGCGTCGAGGCTGCCGGCGCGCGCCGGCTGATCGTCGCGGACACGGGGCACGTCCCGCGCAGCGGGCGGGAGGCGCAGCGGCAGTTCGCGTTGATCACGCAGGAGGTCTGGTCGCACGTCCACAAGAGCGCGATCGCCGAGTGGTACCCGCCGCTCTCTCGCTTGCAGGCCCGCGAGCGTGCAGAGTGGCGGCTCGCTCGGCGCGCGAAGCCGGCGGACTCGGCGGCGTTTTGGCGTCGGTACCTCCTCGCGGACGGCGGGCTCGGGTTCGACGTGCTGGCGTGGTACCCGTCGTACCGGGAGTTCATCGACGGGCAGGCGCAGGCGATCGCCCCGACCGGGCTCGACGTGTTGGAGCTCGGAGCGGGGACCGGGAACTTGACGGAGGCGCTAGGCGCGCTTTCGCCGCGGAGCCTGGTCGTGGTGGACCTGGTCGCCGAGGCGCTCGAGCGCGTGCGCGAGAAGGTCCCGGGGGCTCGGACCCTGGTGGTGGACCTGGAGGGCAGCCCCACCACCGCGGCCCGGCGGTTCGCCGCTGGGGAGATCCGCACGTTCGCCGGCCTCCGGGGCCGTGTGCCGGCAGTGCCCGAGCTGCTCGACCGGCTGGACCGCGCGGCAGACCCGCGGCTGTTCGCCGCGGCCTGCGGCCGCCCGGTAGACGTCTCGTCGTTGGCCCGGCGGCAGGAGCTCGGCGAGGAGGCCGTGGCGGTGCTCGGGACCCTCGCCGCGCTGCTGCGCGAGGGGAGCGGCGGCCTGCCGTTCCCCGATGCGTCGTTCGACCGCGTCGGGATGAGCTTGGTGCTGTCCTACTTGTCCCACCCCGAGGATCTCCTGTTCGAGATCCGCCGCGTCCTCCGCCCGGGCGGGGAGCTGGTCTTGTCGTCGATGGTGCGGGACGCCGACACGTCCGCGCTCTTCAACGCCTGCGTCTCCGCGATCCAAGGCGCGCCGGCCGAGGCCCTTGGCGGTGAGGAGCGGCGGGAGCCGCTCCTCGTGGCGGCCCGGCACATGCTGGACGTCGCCAGCGAGCTGTTCCGGCTCGAAGAGGAGGGGCACTACCGCTTCTACGACGCCGAGGAGCTCACCGAGCGCCTCGCGATCGCGGGCTTCGAGGTGCTCTCGACCTGGGGAGGCTTCGGCCAACCCGCCCAAGCAGTGGTTCTCCGCTGCCGGCGAAGCTCGTGAGCTCCGCCGCGATCGCGTTCGACGAGGCCGCCTTCCGCGACGACCAAGCGGGAGCCTCTCGCCAGTCGGTGCGGCTCGCGGCCCTTCTCGGGATCCTCGCGTTCGTGGCGTTCGCCTTCGTGGACCCGTTCCTGGCCCCCCAGCGCCTGCAGCTCTTGCTCACGGTGCGCGTTGGCGTCGTGCTCGTGCTCGTGTTGGTGTTCGCGAGCACGTTCCTCTCGGTCCCCGCCCTCCGCAGCGCGAACTGGGTGCTCGGGATCTCGGTCGCGACGTGCCTGTGGATCGGCCTCGGCGTGATCAGCGTCACAGCGCTCGTCGGGGGCGCGGCCACGAACTACCACGAGGCGCTCCTCCTCACGTTCTTCGCGTTCTCGGCCTTCCCCCTCCCGTGGCGTTGGCAGCAGTCGATGTTGGTCTACGGGATCACCGTCGCCGGCTACGACGCCACGATGTACGCGTTCAGCCTCGAGGGGTCGACCGCGCAGTGGTTGACCGTGAACGCCGTTCTCTGGTTCGCCGTGGTCATCGCCAGCGCGATCACCTGGCACGCTGGCAACCTGCGCCGGCAGGAGTTCTCCACCCGCGCCCAGCTGGCGCAGGCCAACGGCAAGCTGCAGGCCGTAGACGCCGCAAAAACCGCGTTCTTCACGAACATCTCGCACGAGCTTCGCACCCCGCTCACGCTGGTCCTGGCGCCGCTCGAGGCCGTGCTCGAAGATGGCAGCACGCTATCGCCGGCGCAGGAGGAGCAGCTCTCCCTCGCGCGGCGGTCCGCGCTCCGCCTCTTGCGCTTGGTCGACGATCTGCTGGTCCTCTCCCGGATCGAGGGCGCTGCGCTCAAGCTGTACATGTCGCCGTTGGACCTGCGGGCCCTGGTCGCGCGCCTGACCGAGGAGGCCGCGGGCTTGGCGCGCCGGAAGCGCATCCACGTCACCCTCGACCCGGGCGACGGCCAAGCCGTGCCGAAGATCCTCGGGGACGAGGAGCAGATCGAGCGGGTGATGCTGAACGTGCTGGCGAACGCGCTGAAGTTCACGCCGGCAGGGGGGGCAGTGACCGTCCGGGTACGGGCGGGGGCTCCTCGCGGGGGCAAGCCGATGGTGGACATCGAGGTCGCCGATTCGGGGCCGGGGATCCCCGAGGCCGAACGCCTGCGGGTGTTCGAGCGCTTCCACCAGGTCGAGGGCTCCGGTCGCCGGTTCGAAGGGACGGGCATCGGCCTCTCCCTGGCGCACCAGCTCGTGGGCCTGCATGGCGGCGAGATCACGGCGGAGTCGAACCCGGGCGGCGGGGCGCTGCTGCGCGTGTCCCTTCCAGCGAGCTCCAGCTCGCGCGTGGAGTCCCTGCCGGTGAAGCAGCAGGTGAACGTCGGGCTGCCCGAGTGGCACGACCAGATCCGGAAGGGCGACGAGTACCGGCTGCTCGGCCTCGACGAGGCCACCGAGCGGCGCCTCGGGCGGCGGCAGCGGGAGGACACCGGACGCGCGACGGTGCTCGTGGTGGAGGACAACGCCGACATGGTCCGCTTCCTCGCGGGCGTGCTTGGCAGCAGCTACACGGTGCTCGCGGCGAACAACGGTCAAGCGGGGCTCCGGCTGGCGACTGAGCGCCGCCCGGACTTGGTGTTGTCGGACGTCATGATGCCCGAGATGACCGGCTGGGACTTGCTGTCCCGCCTGCGAGAAGACCCAGTGACACGCGCCATCCCAGTCGTGTTGCTCACCGCCCGCGGCACGGCCGAGGACAGGGTGCAGGGGCACGCCCAGGGCGCCGACGCGTACCTGACCAAGCCGTTCCAGGTCGCCGAGCTGCTCACGGTGGTGCGCGGCCTGCTCCGCAACCAAGACGACCGGGCCACGCAGCAGGCGGATCGCAACGACGAGGAGCTGGACGCGCTGCTCGGCGGGGTCATGCGAAACGTGGCCAGCCCCGCGCAGGCGCTGCTGCGGGATCCTGGGGACCCCCGCGCGGCGCAGGACCTCGCGCGGGGGCTCGCCCAGCTTACTTTGCTCGTCCCCGCGGCGTCCGCGCGGGAGACCGTGGACGTCAATGAGATGGTCCAGGCGCTTGTGTTGACGCTCGGCGCGGCCGCGGGGCGCGTCGATCTCGACCTCTCCGCCCGCCGCAAGGTGCTCGCGGCGCCGGCGCGGCTGCAGCGTGCGCTCGCGGAGCTGCTCGACAACGCGCTCCGGGCCTCGCCTCCGGATCGGCAGGTGCTGGTCACGAGCGCCGACGAGGGCGAGGCCCGGGTGCGGATCACGGTTCGGGACGACGGGCCGGGCATCCCGGCCGCCGCCCGCGGGCGCGTGTTCCAGCCGTTCTACAGCACCGCCGGACGTCCAGGCCTCGGGCTGACGCTGGCGCGGCGATTGGCCCGGGTTGATGGTGGAGGGCTCGCCCTGGACAGCCAAGAACGGCCGTTTGGCGCGAGCTTCAGCATCAGCCTGCCCTGTGACCCCTCGCGCTGGCCCCCGGGGTAGCCGGTGGCGCTCCCTTCCGCGTTGCTCGGGGCGATGGAGCCCGACGTGGTCCCCGGCCGTCGCGTTCGGTTTTCCGGTCGAATCTCGTTGGTCGTCGCGGCGCTCTCCGTTCCGTTCGCGGTCGCGGCGGTCGCCGCCGGCCAGGTCCAGCTCGGGGCGGTCGCCGTGGGCATGGCCCTTGCCGCGGGGGTGCAGCTCGCGTGGCGTGGCGCCGGGCAGGTCCCCTGCGTCGCGGTGCTGTTGGTGGCGCCGTGGGGGCTGGGCGCGGGGGCGAGCGGGTTTGCTGCATCCGCGATCCTCGCGGCGTGCTTGGCGTGCACCACCCACCCGCCGGCGCTCGCGCTCGCCCTCGGGGCGGTCGGACTCTGCGGGGTGGTCGCGAGCCGCGGGGACGCGTTGCTGTCGATCGGTACCGCGCTCGCGCTCGCCGGGATCGTGGCCAGCGCGGTGATCGTCCAGGCGGACCGCCAGAAGCTGCGCAGCCGGTTGCTCACGCGGGACCGCCTGCTGGAGCGGTACACCCTGGCCAGCGAAGGGGCGATGACCGGCCTCTGGCACTGGGACGTCGAGGAGGATGTCGTCTACCTCACGCCCCGGGCCGGCGAGCTGCTCGGCGCCGGCACCCACTTGGTGCACCCGGTGCGCCAGTGGCTCGACCGTCTCGATCCCAGCGACGCCGAGGTGCTCCGAGCGGAGCTGAGTCGGTTTGCGAGCGTGCACCGGAGCCGGTTTGAGCAGCGGGTCCGGGTCGTGGTCCCGGGCCGCGGGGAGCGCACGCTGCTCGTCCGCGCGTCCGCCTCCCGGGACGAGTCCGGGCACGCGAGGCGGCTGGCAGGCTCGTTCGAGGACGTCACGGCCGCGCTGCGCCAGGAGTCCGAGCTCCTTCGCAGCGCGTTCCACGACGGGTTGACCGGGCTCGCGAACCGCGCCCTCCTGG
>CALQBK020000067.1 GCA_943328795.2 Bifidobacterium breve | reverse complement strand
TCCAGCCACGTCGCTCGAGCTCCCACTGCCAGCCCCAGTGCCCCGTGAACACCCCGGGCGGCCCCGAGTCGGCCGCGCGGTCCGCGAGCTCTGCCACCGCCCGGGCGCTGCGCTCGTCGTCCGCCAACAGCGCGAGCCCGAGCACCCCCGACACCACGACGGCGGGGGCGCCCCCAAACGGGCTTAGCAGCAGCACCGCCGGCGCAAACGGCAGCCAGTACCGCGCCGCCGTGAAGCGCAGGAGCAGCAGGAACGCGAAGCCGCCGGTCGCCCACGCGCCGAGCCACCGGTCCTCGGCCCGGAGCAGCCCTGCGACACCTCCGCCGAGCGCCGCACCCCCAGCTGCGCCGAACGCAGCGGCCTGGGCGGCCCCTACGCCCGTCCCGTACCGCATCGCGAGCACGGCGCCGATCAGGGCTCCGCGCACCTGGGGCGCTCGCCACCGGAAGATCGGCAGGACCAGCGCCCCGCCCAGGAACGTGAGCGCGCTGGCGGCCTTGTGGACCCAGTCCTCGGCGCCGTTCGAGACCGACTGGAAGCGGCCCATCGCGAGCAGGTGCGGCTGCCCGTACGCCACCAGGTCGTGGGCGGTGAGCAGCGCGATCGGCGCGAGTACGGCGAGCGCGCCCGGCCGACGGCGCGCGGCCCAGAGCACGAGCGGGAGGAGCGCCAACCCGCTGTACCGGAACAGCGCGGTGCCGCCGGCGAGCAACGCCCACCCCCACGCCGATCCGCCAGTCCGATCGCTGCGCAGCACGCCCCCGAGCCCGAGCAGCGTGAGCGCGTAGAGCGGCGCGTCCGGCAGCAGCGCCGATCCGGACAGCAGGGCCATTGGCATCGAGACCAGCGCCGCGGCCCGCAGCCTCGCCTCGCGGCTCGGACAGAGCTCGTCGGCCAGGAGCGTGGCGCCGAGCGCGGTCGGCAGCGTCCAGGCGAGCATCGCGATCCGCTGGGCCACGATGCTGTCGCCTGCGAACGCCTGCACACAGGCGAGGAACCAGGCGATGCCCGGGGGGTTCGAGAGCACGTCGAACGCCGACTCGGTCCTCCCTTGCCAGTTGATCGTCACGTGGTGCGGCGCCCAGGGGTCGAGCAAGGCGCCGCGGGCGAGGACGAGGAAGTTCGCCTCGTCGTAGTTCACCGGCCGGTCGAGGAATGGGACCTGGACGAGCGCCATCGCCAGCGCGAGCGACAGGGCGAAGCGGGTGGTGCTCGAGAGCCGCACGTCGCAGGGTAAGCTGCTGACTTGAGTTCGGCGCTACACGTGCTCGCCCGCGAGCAGGGCCGCGATGCGCTTCTCGGTTGGCGGGTGGGTACGGAAGATGCCGAAGATGTCGTTCGGGCTCATGATGTACATGTGGGCAACCGCCGGCGAGGGGGTGTGGGACGGGATGTGCTGGAGCCCGGCGTCGAGCGCGCGCAGCGCGCGGATCAGCGGCTGGGGGGAGCCCATGAGCTTCGCCGAGTAGGCGTCGGCCGCGAACTCGCGCGACCGGGAGATCGCGAGCTGGATCAGCATCGCGGCGAACGGCGCGAGGAGCAGCGCGACCAGCGTACCGATGCCGCCGTCGTCGCGCCGGTCGCGGCTGCGGCCACCAAAGATCATGCTCCACCGGGCGAGCTCGGCCAGGAGGGAGAGCGCGCCCGCCATCGACGCCGCGACCGCCATGGTCAACGTGTCCCGCCGGGCCACGTGCCCGAGCTCGTGCGCCAAGACCGCGCCCACCTGCTCGTCGTCCATCGACCGCAACAGGCCCTCGGTCACCGCGACGGCGGCGTGGCTGGGGCTCCTGCCCGTCGCGAACGCGTTCGGCGCGGCCTGGGGGATCACGTAGACGCGTGGCATCGGGAGCCCGCCGCGGCGCGCCAACTCGGCTACGATCGCGGTCAGCCGCGGGGCCGACTCGGGCGTCGCCTCCTTGGCGCGGTGCATGGCGAGCACGATGCGATCCGAGAACCACCACGACACGAAGTTCGAGCCCATCGCGACGACGAGCGCGATGACCATCCCGCCGTCGCCGCCGAGCTCGCGCCCGGCGAGCAGAAAACACGAGGTCATCAACCCGAGCAGAAACGTCGTCTTCAGCGTGTTGTACATGCCCACAAGGTAGGCACTGGCGCCGCACCGAACAGTGAACGCCGGGCTGGCCCCCCTGTCAGTTCGTGTCGCGCGTCCGCACCCGCACGAACGCGCCAAACAGGAAAGCGGCCGTAAACGAGAGCAAGATGACCCCGAGCGTGGTGCGCCCGAGCCCGATGTCGTCGGCCGATGCGCCCTTCAGCCCGAGCTCGTACAGCGGACCGCTGATCGACCGGTCCTCCCACTTGCCCACCATCCGCGTCGGCTCCGCGAGCTTCTCGCCGACCTTCAGCACGCCGTCAAACGCGTAGCGCAGCGGGTCGACCCAGGTGACCGCCTGCGACAGCGGGTTCATGTCGCGCAGGCCCACCAGCAGCGACGAGAAGCTGATCTGCGGGATGAGCAGCAGCGGCAGCGTGCCGACCGCGGCCTCGCTCGACGAGAACGCGGAGGACACCAGGAGCCCGAGCGCCATCCCGCACAGCCCCGTGAGCGACGCCATCACCGCGAGCGATGCCGCGTTGAACCCGTAGTCGTAGAGCCCGAACACCGCCCACGTGAGCGTCGCCAGGAACGTGCACTGCAGCACCGCGAGCAGGCCCAGCACCACGACCTTCGACCCGACGTAGGGGAACACCCCCAGCCCGACTCTGCGCTCCCGGGCCCAGATCACGCGGTCTGCGATCAGCTCGCGGACCGCGGCGCTCATGCCGAACCACAGGCACGAGAGCGTGAGCATGAAGATCATCGACTTCGTCGGCTTTGGGAACACGACGAACATCACCAGGGCGAGGAAAGGCGGCTGGGCGGCGAGCACCCACAGGCCCGTGCGGTCACGCAGCTTCACCTTGGCGTAGCGCCGCACCTGGGTGCGCAGCTGCTGCAGCGTCGACACCTTCCGTGGCGAGACCTCGACGTTCTCGGTGCTCCGCCCGGGGAGCTTGAGCAGGTCCTCCCGCATCTTCACGAAGGTGCGGAAGTCCGGGCTGGCGCGGTAGGCCTCGCCCCACGCCGACGGGGTCTTGTCGGAGAACCGGTTGAACACGGCGTCCGGGGTCGCCACGTTGAAGTACGCGCAGGCCTGCTCAGGCGGCCCGAAGTAGGCGACGCGGCCCCCTGGCGCGAGCACGAGCAGGTGGTCCACCTGTGCCATCACCTGCGGCGAGAGGTCGTGCGTGACGAGGAACACGATGCGGCCGCGGTCGGCGAGCTGCCGGACCAACCGGACGATGTCTTGGGCCGCGCGGGGGTCGAGCCCGCTCGTCGGCTCGTCCAGGAACAGCACGCGCGTCGACCGGGAGAGCAGCTCCTGGCCGAGGTTCACGCGCTTTCGCTGGCCGCCAGAGATGCCCCGTCGCATCGCGTCCCCGATGCGCGAGTGGCGGATGTGGTCGATCCCGAGCTCCTCGAGCACGCGGGAGACAGCGGCCTGCAGCTCGTCCTCGGGCGTGTCCGGCGGAAAGCGCAGGCGCCCGCTGAACTGCAGCGACTCCTCCACGGTCAGCTCGGGGTGCACGATGTCGTCCTGCGGCACCGTCCCGACCTGCGAGCGGTCGATCGCGAGCATCGCGTGGAAGTCCTGCCCGTCGAACAGCACCTCGCCGGAGTCCGCCGGCGTGACCCCCGCGATCGCGTTCAGCAGCGTGGTCTTGCCTGCCCCGGAGGGCCCGACCATCGCGATGACCTCCCCCGAGAACACGGTGAAGCTGACGTCGTCCAACAGCGAGACGCTTTTCGCGCCGGCCTGGATGGTGCGCGTGAGGTTCCGCGCCGAGAGCGCGGTGAACACCCGGTCGTTGTGGATGACGAGCGTGTCCTCGGGGCCCAGGCGCGCGCGGAACGGCCCGACCCGCAGCTCGTCGTTCGCCGCGAAGGGCGCAGCGGTCACGGGGCGGTTGTTCAGGACGGTGGGTCGGCCCGACTCGGCGTCCTGGAGCCGCCACCCATCCCGGCTGCGCACCAGGTCCACGTGGTGGTCGCCCACCTGCGGGTCCGGCAGCACGATGTCCATGCCCGGGGAGCGCCCGATCGAGACGCGCTCACTGCCGAGCGGAAAAATGAGGCCGGTCGCGGTGCCATCCGCCGAGAGGGTGCGGTAGCGCGGCTCGTGCTTTTGGTGCAACGCCGAGAAGAGCACCCCATCGATGCCGAGCTCGTCCGCGGCGGACTCCAGCCGCCGCAGCTCGGCGGGGTCGATGTCGCCGTCCCCCGCGACCGTGGCGAACATGCTGTCGAGCAGCAGGAGCGCCTCCCAAGAGCCGTAGGTGCTCGCGAACCCGACGAGGTTGATGTCGCTGTCCTCGTCGGCCTCCAGCGCTCGCCCGGCGGCTTCGCCGAACCGCATGACGAACGCGCTGAGCTCGGCGGAGTTCTCGATCCCTCGGAACTCCGGCGCGGCGGCGAGCCGGATCAGCATCTCCGATTCGCCGGCGTCGAGACCCGTGCGCTCGCGGGTGACGCGCAGCGCGGGCCCGAAGCGCGACTCGAGGCGCTCGGGGGCCACGAGCGCGGTCTGCATCAGCAGGCGGACGAAGTGGCACGCGAACGCTACGCGCTCGGGTGGGGTGCTCGACCGCTGGCGTTGGAGCTGGGCGCCGAAACGCTCCAGCAGTCGTGCCCCTGCTCCCATCCTACTTGTAGGTCACCGCAGTTGCGATCGAGCCCTGCTTGGTGGGGTCGTTGAGCTTCGAGGCGTGCACGGCGATGTAGTACGTGTCCGTGGACTGCGGCGTGTAGCTAAGGCTCGGCTCCTTGTCGCTCGAGGAGTCCGTAGCGACCTGCTTCCCGGTGTGGTCGTAGAGCACCAGGTCTGCGTTCGCGATGTTCGAGTCGCCGCAGGCGAGGACCTTGTAGTCGTTGCCCGCGTAGAGCGTGACCAGGTAGACCTTGTGGCCCGCCTGGTTCAGCGTCGCCTTGGTGGACGTGCGCACGGCCCAGCCGCTGTTGTACCCGTCCCAGATCTTGGTGCGGAGACAGGTCTCGGCCTGGTCTTCATCAGCGCGGGCGGGCAACGCGAGCAAGGAGAGGAGAAGCATGTGCATGGGCGACCTCGGGTCGTTCGAACAGTCAAAGGGGAGGGAGGATTCCCGAACGGAGCCCGCTCGGTGGAGGAGCGGGGCCGGATCGGAGGGTTCAGAGGAGGGCGAGGACCGAGTCGGTCTGAGCCTTGACTTCCTTCACGTCGTCCCCGGAGAGGGACGGCTTGGCCGCGATCTCCTTGAGCTTGTTGAGGGTGCCCTCGAGCTGCTTGAGCACGGCGTCCGGCGCCTTGTCCGCGCCCTCGGTCTGGACGTACTTGAGGAAGTAGTCGACGACCTGCGGCTGGCGGAGGAGCTGCGTGCCGGCGTCCGGCTTGTTGGCGGTCAGGATCGCGGCGCTGACGAGGTTCGAGCCCTCGAGCCAGCTGCCGGCCTGGATGAGCGGGACGGCGCGCTCGCCGGCCTCGAACTTGATCTCGGGGATGATGGCCCCGTGCATCTCGTCGAGCTCCTTCACGAGGTCGTCACGCGAGATGCCGTCGTTCGTGATGCGGGCGGTCAGGTCGTCGATGGTCGCCTGGATGTCGGTACCAGCGCCGAGGCTCTGCATGCCGGCCTTCACGACGCCGAGGCGCTCCACCAGCTTCTCCTTGGGGGAGTCCTTGACGGTGAGCAAGCAGTCCGCGAGCACGACGCCCGTGCGGACGGCCACGACGTCCTTGTTCTCGACGTCCATCTTCAGCTGGCGGTCCTGGACGAGCTTAGACAGCCCGTCTGCGATCCCGGCCTTCTCCATCGCCTTCTGCATCTCTGCGGGCGAGGGGACGAGCGTGACGTTCTGCGCGTTCGCTTCGAGGTCCGCGATCGCCAGCTCGGGCGGAGCGGTGGGCGCCTCGACAGGGGCGGGGGGCTGTACCGGCTCGGTCGGCTTTGCCGGCTCCCCGGAGCATGCTGCCAGCGAGAGGATCGTGACCATCGAGGGGACCGCGAACGCGGGCAGGAGAGAGCGCAGCAAGGACATGAGAGAGGAACTCCGAAGCGGCCGGACTCTACGCCGTTTTGAGTGTTGGATCAAGGGCGGAGTCGTCGGCCGCCTTGCAATCGGGTTTCACCCCGGGAACGAGCCCCCTACTCGTGGCTCATTCGGTAGTTCAGCACGAGGCAGGGCACGGCGTCCGGCAAGTGCCCGAACGTCGCCTCCACCTTCTTCTTGTCGCGGTTCAGCACGCCGTCGCACGGGATCATCATCGCCCGCGCGATGATCTCCGCGGTGCGTTGGAGCACCCAGTCCCCGCCCTGGGCATCCTTGAGCGCGCCCGCGACCGTCCCTTTCGCGAACGACAGCGTCGGCGGGCGGGACCCCGCCCAGTTGTTGCCCGGGATGTCGGCCGCGAAGACCTTGGCCAACCGCGCCACGATGCCTTGCCCGTCTTCCGGGTTTTGAAGCCCCTCGACGTCGCGCCCCACCTGGTCGTTGAACATGCCGACCACCTTGTTCTCGTCCTCGCGGTCGTCGTCCCCGGTGCCGTAGACGCACGTCGCCGCGCCCTGGCGCAGGATCTCCGCCGTGCTCTCGATGTCACTCGTCGGACTCGGCTCGCCCGCGGCCTCGGCCGTCCTCGCCAGCAGCTTGGTGCGCGTCGTGTCGTCGTTCGCCTCCACCGTCGCGTCGCCCTGCACGTAAGCGTCCAGGTACACCGCCGTCAGTCCGAGGTTTTTCGCCTGGCGGTACGTCAGTCGGACCGGCCCCCGCCCGCACGCCTCCACCTGCTTCGAGTCCAGCACGCGGTCCCAGTCCCCCTGCAGGCGGTTCTTGGTCGCGGCCATGTAGGGCACCAGCCGCTTGGAACCGAGGTCCAGCGAGTCGCTCTTCTCGACGCGCTCGCGGAAGCGCGCGAAGGCCTCCACGCGGTTGGTCTCCTCGAACATCCACGAGTAGGGGTCCGGGTTCGCCGCGATGGACTTGGCTTCTTCCTTCACCTTCCCGAGCAGTTGGTCGTCCTTCTTCAGCGCCGCGCCGATCTCGGGCACCCCGAGGATCGTGGCCGCGAGCTGGTCGAACTGGAAATTCTCGACACTGCCGCCCATGTTGTTCGCGTACGCGAGGTTCTCCGTGCAGGTGTCCGCCTTCTTCGTGGCGCTGAACGCGTCCGCCTTGAACTTCAGCGCAGCGCACGAGCCCATCCCCGCCATCAGGTAGCCGCTGGCCAAGATGACGCCGGTGATGATGTACCGCGGCTGCCAGATGGTCCCGGAGACCACGAAGTACCACATCCGCGACAGGACTTGCAGCGGGCCGATGGTGAGCAAGCGGGACAGCGCCATGCGCCGGCCCTCGTTCGCGAACTTGTCGGCGCTTAGCCCGCGGGCGCTTTTCTTCCCCTTCGTGCTCCGTTTTGCGATCACCTCGTCCGGCAGCTTGGCGAGCTCGATGATGAACCTCGGGCCGTCCGGGGTGACGAGCGCGAAGCTGTCCCCCGGGCGCACGGCCGTGGGCGTAGCGACCTGCACGGGGCTCCGCGCGTCGCCCTTCCACAAGTACAGCCCGGCGGAGCGCTCGGCCGGCGTCAGGATCAGGTTCGACGGGCCCTGCCGGATGACCTTGCAGTGCTCCTTCTGCACCCCCATGCCCTCGGGGATCGTGATGTTGCACCTGTCGGCGTTCGAGCCGAGTCGGCACTCGATCCCCTCGAAGGGTCCGAACCGCGTCCCGCCGAACTCGGGGGTGAGCGTCAGGTAGAGGGCAATGTCTTCGCCGGCCATGGCCGCTCGTATCAAGAAACGGCCCCTCCCAAGACCTCCGTCGGAGGTTTTGGAACATGCCGGGTCCTGGATACCCTCGGCGCGTGATCACCCTCGAACCCCACCCCCTCCTGGTCCCGCGTGCCTTTACGACGGCGTTCGCCGAGCCCGTCGGCAACGCCCCGAGCCCGTTCGCGCCGCTCCTCGCCCTTGGGCCTGCGCCTGAGGGCATCGTCCCGTCGACCGACGCGCTTCGAGCCGCGGTGCGGGACCTCTTGCGCCACGGCGGCTTCAAGCCCACGGGGCGGTCCAAGCCCGCGTCGGAGTTCTTGATCAAGGCGGCCGAGGGCGGGTTCCTCGGCGCGATCAACCTCGCCGTGGACGCGTGCAACGTCGTCTCGCTCCACTCGGGGTTCCCGGTGTCCGTCGTGGACCTGGACCGCGCGCAGCCGCCGTTCCGAATCGGGCTCGCGGACGCCGAAGCCACCTACGTGTTCAACGCGACGGGGCAGGTGATCGACATCGGGAGCCTGCTTTGCCTCCACGACGCCGAGGGCCCGTGCGCCAACGCGGTGAAGGACGCCCAGCGTACGAAGACGACGGGCGACACGACACGCACGCTGTCGGTGCTCTGGGGGGTGCGCGGGTTCGAGCCTGCGCTCGACGCGGCGTGCGCCTGGTACAAGCGCGCGCTGACCGGCGCCGGCGCCGTGGTCGAGGACGTGCCGTTCGCCCGCTGACGCCGCGGCTCGCTGTCGTCGCGGCCGAGGTCGAGCGGGCGCTGCGTCGCGCGGGCCCGGGGGCCGTGTACGTAGACGTCGGCTGCGACCACGGGGGCCTGCCGCTGACGCTGCTTGCGCGAGGGGTAGCGGCCGCCGTGATCGGGGTGGACGTGAACGCGGCGCCCTGCGCGGTGGCACGGGAGAACGCCCGCAGACTGGGCATGCCGCTCGACGTGCGGAAGGGGGACGGCTTGGCGGTGGTGGAGGGCCACGTCGCCGTGGTGAGCCTGTGCGGCGTCGGCTCCGGTACGGTGGTCGGGGTGCTCGAGCGCGCGATGGGACGCGCGGGGGCGGTCGTCGCGCAGCCCAACGACAACGCGCGGCTGCTCCGCGGATGGGCGCAAGAGAGCGGCTGGGTGGTCGAGCACGAGCGTGGGGTGTACGACCGCGGGCGCTACTTCAACGTGGTGGTGCTGGTCCCCGGCGCCGCGGGGGCCGCCGACGAGGTGGAGCTCACGTGGGGGGTCTCGGCCCAGCGGGAGCCCGACGCGCTGCGTAAGCGGCTCACGCAGGAGGTTGCGCGCCTGCGCGCGTTGCCCGGGCGAGGGGGTGAGCTCGCGCTCGTCGAGTCAGCCCAGCAGCGCCTCGCGGACGCGGGCCGCGCTGATCCCGCGTAGCTCCTCGGAGCGCTTGCTCGTCAGCTTCCCCAGCACCTTCACCGGGTCCACGCCGGCCTCCTGCTTCAGCGCCCGGTAGGCCTTCTCGTTCAGGTCCAGCGCGGCGAACCGCTCCTTCACGAGCTCCCAGGCTCGCTTTTCGCGCTCCCTCAGGTGCTGCTCCTTCAGCTGGAGCAGCGCTGCCGCCTCTCTCGTCCGGCCGGCGGCCTTCAGCTCTTTGCACCGGACGTCCGACCGCGAGGTCAGCTGCCCGATCGACGCGTCCTTCGGGATCTCCACGCGCTGCGCCCGCAGCTCCGCGACCCAGGCGCTCTGCAGCGGGTCTGGCAGCAGCGCCGGGGCCGGCAGCGCCGAGACGGTGGGGGCGGGCTCGGGGAGCCCTTTTTCCTTCAGGGCGCCGAGCAGGGCGAGCTTGAGGTCCGACATCGGCGGGTATTATCCCCAGCGTCCGCCGAGGCGCGTGAGCTCCACCTCGATCGCGGCCACGACGTGCGGCTTGAACCGGGGGGAGCGCTTGACCACGAGCGCCTCTACGTCGTCCAGGTGACGAAAGGCCCCGGCGACCCAGCCGCCGAAGCCCAGCGGGCCACCTTCCCAGGAGATCTCGACCCTCCGCAGGCACCCGTCTGACGAAGGCCGGAGCGTCGTGACGGGGCCTACGCGGAAGCCAGGCGAGAGCCCCGGAGCGCCGGTGACGAGGACCCGCACATTGCCCGCTTTCATGTGCATGATCCCAGGAAGCCGCTCCCTTTGCGGAGGCAGGACCCAGCGCTCGGCCTGCGGCACCCGCCCGAACAGGTCCGCGGGCACCGGCTCGTTGATGAAGCAGTCCGGCACGATCGTCCGGAGCGCGGGGAAGCGCTCCATGGCGCGGAAGTCAAAGTGCGGGACGTACAGCCCGAGCTCAGTGAGGCGCGCTGCCAGTGCGTCCGGGATCGCCGCGGCGTCATGCGTGTACAGCGCTCGGAGGCTCACGAGGTTCGCCGGGTTCACCGTCCACGATCCTGAGAGCCGCCGGACGAGGCGCCAGGCTGCGTGCTGGGGCTCGGGGGCGCCCCGCCAGGTGCCCCCGACGAGGAACCCGCGCTCGAACTCGCGGTCATCCTTCAACAACGCGCCCGAGAGCGGCGCGGTCCAGGCGTCGATGTGCTTGTTCAACAGCGCGCTGGCGACCTTTCGCAATTTCACCAGGTCCGGCGGCGCTGGCGGGTCGTCCCACGGGTCACCTGCCAGGCTCCGCTCAACGTGGTGGATCTGCAGCTGCAAGGCGATGAACTCGCCGCGCGGGTCCCGGACGGCGCTCAACGCGTCCGCGTAGACCCGGCGCACCTCGTCGTCGTCCGGCGCCTCGTACACGGCCATGAGCAACGCGTCCAAGTCCCCGCGGGCAACGGCCGGTCTCGCGCCCCGTCCCACGCGCGCGGCCAGCTCGACGAGCGCGGCCTCCGCGACCGGCGCGGCCTCGGGCAAGGCCCCCCGCTTGGCAGGCGCCACCGAGCGCACCGGGTTCAAGGCCCACCGCGTGCCTACCCTGCCGCTCTCGGGCTCCCGGAGCGGCGCTGCCAGGATCGGCGGGGTCAGCGGCACGTAGACGCCCTCGTCCAGCCGGTGCCAGAAGGCCGAGTGACGCGAATCCGCGTGCGCCGCCAGCTTCCCCAGCGTCCTCCAGAACGGCGCCGAGCCCGAGGAGCTGTAGATCTGCGGGCTGATCAGCAGCGCGGCCGTCACCCCCCGCGGGTCCGGATCCGCGAAGATGGCGTTGGCCCGCGCCATTCCCAACTTCCACGGCGAAGGCCAGGGCACCTCCAGCAGCCGCCCCCGCGTCGAGGGCGACGTTGCCCATTGCCGTGTCCAGGCCGCCTCCCGCTCCTCCAGCGAGGACTTCTTCGGCGGGACGAACGGGGCCGCGCCCGCCGAGGCTGCCACGATCACGCTCTCTACGCGCAGGTCGTGGCAGTCCTGCCACACCGCGACGAGCTCGCCTACGCAAGCGTCCACGTCGCCGGCCTCCCACGCTTCAAGCGCGGCGGAGAGCGTCCGGCGCCGGTCACCTGCCCCGGTCGGCGCGGCCAGCTCGGCGTCGAGCATCGCCTGCTCGGCCGGGGTCATCCGCGGCCGCAGCTCCATGCCCGCGATCGCCAGCTCCGCCGGGTACAGCTTGGCGAAGGCCCTGCAGTGCTTTCGCATCGCCGCCGCGGGGCTCACGAGCCCCCGCGCGACCCGCCGGGCGAGCTCGGTCGAGCAGCGCCGGAGCGGCGCACGACGGTTGTCACGCGCCGTGTTTACCAGCACCTCCACCACCATGGCGCCGAAGCGCGGGCCGACGCTGTCGAGCACGAGGCAAAACGCCGGGTCCCCGTCGAGCTCGGGCGCCCAGCGCAGGTCGCTCACGGCCGCCTGGAACTGCCACTTCGCGGACTCGGCTTCGTGCTCCGCCGCCCCGCTCGCCAGCTGCTTGGCCGCATCGTGAAGTTCAAGGGGCAGGATCTCCAACAGGGCCGGCAGCAGGTCGCGCATGTGCCGAGCTTAGCCCAGGATGCGCCTCCACCGGTTGCGCGAGTCCCGCGCTTCGGTTAGCCGCCGGGGCCGCCTGTCCCAGGTGGTCCGCGCTGGCCCGCGAAGCTCAATCCTGAGCATCCAAGGTACCCCCGACGCGGTTTTCTGCCCGAAAGGGCTTTGCACCCCAAGGAGCCATTCACATGGCACGTTTTCGTGGACCTCGGCTTAAGAAATGCCGCCAGGTGGGCGTGGTGCTTCCCGGACTCACCAATGCTGGCTCGCTCAAGCGCGCCAACCCTCCGGGACAGCACGGCGCTCGCCGCAAGTCAAAATCCTCCGACTTCAAGGAGCGCCAGACGGAGAAGCAGAAGCTTCGCCTTCACTTCGGCGTTCTCGAGAAGCAGTTCCGCCGCTACGTCACCGAGGCCAGCCGGCGCAAGGGCCCCACGGGCCGCATCCTGATCACGCTGCTCGAGTCTCGGCTCGACAACATCGTGTGGCGGCTCGGCCTCGCTGAGACCATCCCCGGCGCGCGCCAGCTCGTCGTCCACGGCCACATCACGGTCAACGACGTCCGTACCGACCGCCCCAGCTTCCACGTGAAGCCGGGCGTGGTGGTCGCGATCCACGAGAAGAGCAAGGCCAAGCCCTTCATCCAGGCCAAGCTCGAGCACGCGAACTCCCGCGTCCGCCCCGGCTTCCTCGAGTTCGACCCGGCGAAGGCCGCGGGCAAGCTCGTCGTCCAGCCCGAGCGCGAGGACCTGCCGTTCGAGTGCGATCCCCAGAAGATCGTCGAGTTCTACTCGCAGCAGATCTGAACGAGCGATCGTTCGCAGAGGGCCCCGGCGGAGCGATTCGCCGGGGTTTTCTGCTTTTGGTGGCGGCCTCTTGGGGTCCGGGGGCGCGGTGGGCCTTGGGCGGCGGGCCATCCCGCGTGACAATTGCCCCGGGCCCCTTTCAACCCGGCACCCCTCGTGGTTCTATGGAATACTGGCCCCCTCCACCCCTGGTCGTGAATGTCACCCTTGCTCCTGCTCCTCGCCTGCACCCCCGAGCCCGCCGATTCGGCGGCTCCGGATGCGTACGAGCCCGTCCCGTACGAGGTCCCCGGGGCCGAGTACTCGGCGCCGGTGTTCGACGCGGACGCGATGTCCACCGCGATCCTCGACGCTGTCGCGGTCGCGCGGACGATCAACGGCGCTCCCGTGCTCGTCGCGTACGAGACGGTGATGGCCTCCGCGCAGGACGGTTGCCCGAACTACTACGCGTACGACGGCAACACGTACTGGTACGACCAGTGCACGACGGACAGCGGTTCGACGTTCAACGGGTACAGCTTCTACTACACCTACAGCGACTACGACGCCGGGGATGGCAACATCTACAACGGGTCGCAGCTCTACGGGGTCGCGCAGGTCTGGGACGCCGACGGCCACGAGCTGGACGTCGGGGGTAGCGCCGCCGAGCTGGTCCTGACGGCCGCGGACGGCAGCTACACGTACTGGTACAGCGTCGTCCAGGGGAGCTTTGCGTGGGACGGCGCGGGCACGGAGGGCACCTGGGTCACCCCGGGGATGGCGCCCAACCTCGTGCTCACCGCGATCGACTACCCCGAGTACGATGGGCACATGTTCTACGTCAGCGGCGGGGTCTCGGGGCTCGGCGGGACCTACGACACGGTCGTGTTCGACGACCTGACGCTGTACGACGCCGGGATCGGCGGGGATTGCCCCGAGGAGCCGGGCGGCACCATCAGCGTCCGCGACGCGAACGGGTACTGGTTCGACATCTTCTTGGACGGCCAGCTCGAGACGAGCGACAACGTCCGCGACAGCGCGTGCGATGGCTGCGCGGAGGCTTGGTACCAAGGCCAGGACCTCGGCCCCGTCTGCGCCGACTTCACGACCCTCACCACCTGGGAGGGGACCCCGTGGTAGCCCGCACGCTCGTCACCCTCTCGCTCCTCGCCCTCGTGTCCTGCAGCACGACGTCAGAGGAGACCCCCGCGGTCCCGCCGCAGATGGACGCCGTGTCGGCGCTCACCCGCATCTCGATCGACCTTCGCGGGGTTCGCCCCACGGCGGACGAAGTGGCGCAGGTAGACGCGGACCCGGCAGCGCTGGACGGCCTCACCGACACGTTCCTGCACGACGCCCGCTTCCCCGGGCGGGTGCGCGACATGTGGAGCGAGGTCTACCTGACGCGCACGGAGTCGTTCCTCATCTACGCGTCGCAGTACGGCTTGGACGACCAGGCGGGCTTTCAGCGCTCGATCGGCGACGAGCCTCTGCAGATCTTGAGCTACATCGCCGAGAACGACCTGCCGTACACGGATCTCGTGACCGCCGACTGGACCATGGCGGACGAGACCCTCGGCGCCATCTGGCCGCTGGACTACCCGGACGGCGAGACGGGCTGGCGCCAGTCGCACTACACCGACGGCCGCCCCGCCGCCGGCGTGCTCGCTACGAACTCGATGTGGTGGCGATACACGAGCACCGCGAGCAATTCCAACCGCAAGCGCGCGAACGCAGTCAGCCGCATCTTCTTGTGCAACGACTACCTGGTGCGCCCGATCGAGTTCGACCGGAACGTGAACCTGCTGGACGAGGACGCCGTCGCCGACGCGCTGAAGACGAACCCGGCTTGCATGAACTGCCACACGTCGCTCGATCCGCTCGCGAGCTACTTCTTCGGGTTCTGGTGGTACGACTACACGAACCCGGGGGAGGCCAGCTACTACTTCCCCGAGCGCGAGCCGCTCTACCGCGACTACACCGGCACCGAGCGCGCGTACTACGGCGAGCCCGGGTACAGCCTGGCCGACCTCGGGCACCAGGTCGCGGCGGACAACCGCTTCCCGATGTGCGCGGCCCGGCAAGCGAGCGAGCTGCTGCTGCGGCGCACGCTCACGCTGGAGGACGAGGACCGACTCGTCGGGCACCGGGATGACTTCATCTCCGGCGGCCTCACGATCCGCGCGCTGCTGAAGAGCGTGGTGCAAGACCCTGCATACCTGGCCGGGTCCACCGACGCGACGGGGTACGTCCCGAAGAAGATGCTGACCGCCGACCTGTTGGCGTCCACGATCGAGGACCTGACGGGGTTTGCGTGGACGTACGCGCAGTACGACATGCTCCGGACGGACGCCTACGGGTTTCGGACGCTCGCCGGCGGGGCGGATGGCTACAACGTCACGTCCACCGCTCGCTCGCCGAACGCGACGCTCGTGCTCGTCCAGGAGCGCTTGGCCGAGGCTGCGGCCGCGTATGTCGTCGCGAACGAGCCCACGCGGCTGTTCAGCGTAGACTTCAGCGAGACCCCCGAGACCGACCGGGACGCGATGGTCGCCCAGGTGCAATCGCTCCAGCTCCGCGTCCTCGGCCACGAGGTCGCGGCGGACGGCGAGGAGGTCGACGGTGCGTTGGCGCTCTGGTCCGCCGCGTATAGCGTTGAGGGTACGACCCAGGGCGCCTGGGTAGCGGTCCTCTCCGCCTTGCTGCGCGACCCCGACTTCCTCTACTACTGAGACGGAGACCCGATGCCCCCCATGAACCCGCTCTCGCTCCGTGCGTCCCGTCGCGCTTTCCTCGCCCGATCCCTCGTTGGCGCTGGCGTAGGGCTCACGCTCGGCCGCTCCGTCCTGCCCGGTCTCGCCCGCGCCGGCACCGGCTCGAGCCGCAAGTTCATCTTCGTGTTCGCCCAGGGCGGCTGGGACCCGACGCGTGTCTTCGCGTCCGAGTTCTCCAACAACAACGTGGACATGGAGGCCGACGCTGAGCGCGCTACGGCCGGTGGGATCTCCTACGTCAGCCACCCCGATCGGCCCTCGGTCGACACGTTCATGAACGCCTGGCACGACCGCGCGGTCGTGTTCAACGGCGTGATGGTCCGGTCGATCGCGCACGAGATCTGCACGATGCTCGCGATGACCGGCACGACCAGCGGCCTCACGCCGGACTGGCCCGCGATCCTCGCGGACCGCCAGCGGAACGCGTTCACGCTCCCGCACCTCGTGCTCGGCGGGCCGAGCTTCCCCGGCGACCTGGGGGTTGCGGTCGCGCGCACCGGCGCTGCCGGCCAGCTCGAGGCGCTGCTGAACGGCCAGGCCCTCGGCATGTCCGACGTGCCCGTCGGGAGCCTGTCGAGCCCGAGCCAGGCCCTCGTGGACCGCTTCGTCGCCCAGCGCGCCGCCGCCCGTGCCAGCGTGTCGAGGTCGGCGGTCGAGGACCTGCTCAACGCAGACTTCCAGACCGCGACCCAGCACGCGGGGGACCTGAAGGACCTGCAATACCTGATGGACTTCACCGGCGGCGCCGGCCTCGCCAACCAAGCGACCGTCGCGGTGGACGCGCTGCAGAAGGGCATCAGCCGCTGCCTCACCCTCTCCGCGAGCGCCGCGTTCACGTGGGACACCCACGCGGCCAACGACGACGGCCAGTCCCCGCTCTGGGAGGACCTGTTCAACGGGCTCGGGCAGCTCGTGCAGATGCTCGCGAACGCCCCCGGGGAGCAGGAGGCGACGCTGCTCGACGAGACCGTGATCTGCGTGCTCTCCGAGATGGGGCGCACCCCGTTGCTCAACGGGCTCGACGGCAAGGACCACTGGCCGTACACGAGCGTGATGATGCTCGGCGCCGGCTTGGCGGGCGACCGGGTGGTCGGCGGGTTCGACAGCTCGTACTACGGCGAGCTGGTGGACCCCGCGTCCGGCGAGGTCGCGGACGACGCCCAGGTGCTCTCCTGCGAGGCGATCGGCGCGACCTTGCTCGCGCTGGCGGACGTCGACCCGGCCGAGTACGTCATGGGCGTCGAGCCGATCTCGGGTGTGATCGCATGAGGCGCTTGGCGCTCGCGGGGATCACGGTGCTGGCAGCGTGCGCGGGGGACCCGGGCGGCGACAGCGGGTTTTGCTCAGACGTGCCGATCGTGACCTACGAGACGTTCGGCAAGGGGTTCATGACCCAGAACTGCCAGACGTGCCACGCGTCGACCCAGACCGACCGCGAGGGCGCGACCGACGGCGTGTACTTCGACACCGCCGACGAGGTCTGGGCCCACAAGGTCACCATCCTGGACCGCGCGGCGTCGGACGAGCCGGACATGCCGCCGCTCGGGGGGACGACCGAGGACGACCGTTACCTGTTGAAGGTGTGGCTGACGTGCGGGGTCGAAGGCCAGTAGCGGACGAATTTCACGGCTTGAGGAAGCGCTCGAACGCGAGCCTATGTCACGCCTTTAGCACAACCGACCCTCCGCTCCAGCCGCACCATCGGCGGGTCGCGCGTCGTGATCGCGTACCCGTGAGCCTCGTAGAGCGCGATCAGCTTCGCGTTGTCGGCCGCCGTCCACGTGGCGGCGGTGTGCATCCCGTGCTCGGTGATCCATCCCTCGCCGGTGGTCAACAGCGCGTGCGCGAAGCCCTGCCGGCGGTGCTCGTGGGCGACGTAGGTGGTCGAGAACAGCCCGACGACGCCGGCATCCTCTTGCTGGATGCGGACGATGGTGTGGCCAGCGATGGGGCCAAGCTCCCCTGGGGTGCGCGGCTCGGCGTGCGCGACGAACACCGCCGCGGTGGACCGGGCGGGGTCCAGGTGAAAGCGGACCCGGTCGACCAGCCACTCCATCGTGTGCATTCGCTCGCCCTCCTCGGGGCCGATCACCTCCATCAGCGTCAGCCGCATCCGCCGGGCGATCAGCGCGATGACGGCGTCCTCGCCCGGGTCGACCCGCCGGATCACAACGCCCACGAGCCGTCGCTGCCGGCCCGGAGCTCGACCAGGACCGGGGGGGACGACCGGCCTGCAGGCGAGTAGAGCCGGAGGCGTCGAGTCACGGCCCGCGCGCCGACGAGCGCGTCTACGCCTTGCTCGAACGCGCTGTGCGAGCCGTTCCAGTACGAGTTGAGCTCGACGCACTCCGTGCCGTACGCCGCGAGGATGGCGACCGCGTCCGGCGTGATCTCGGCCACCCAGCCCGCGACCGTTTCGACGTTGGGGAAGGCGCTCTTGAGCAGGTCAGCAGGGATCGATGCGCCGACCACGACCCGGCGGACCGCCGCGAGCGGCTCGGTCCGCGCGGCGAGCTCGGCGAGGTCTACGCCCGCGACCGAGAGCTCCACCAGGGCACGCAGGGGGGCCTGGCGCAGCAGCTCGTGGAACATGGCTGGGCCAGACGTGAAGCGCTCGACCGTCGCCCACGCGGGGTGGTCGACCAGCGGGCGGAGCTTGTGGCCGACGGAGAGGATGATGTCGGCGGTCGAGACGAACCCGCGCCGGAAGGTGGTCTGCGAGTAGCCCTTGCCCCAGGACAGCACGGGGGCGAGGTCCCCGAGCCAGGCCTTGCCGTGCTTCTTCAGCAGCTCGGCCTCGCGTGGGCTGGGGCGCTCGTTGGCCGCGGCGCGGGCCACCTGGAGGGCGATGAACTCCCCGCGCGGGTCGTTCGCAGCCGTCAGGTGGTCGGCGTACACGAGCCGGGGCTCGTCGTCGCCGGGCCGGGCGTAGATCTCGTGCAGCAGCGCCTCGGCGGAGCGAGCGCCCTGCTGCAGGGGTTCACAGAGCCGGGTGAGCTCGAGCTCCAGCGCGGCCTCGGCCGGCGTCGCTGCGGGGAGCAGCGGGCAGCGGGCGATCGCGGACGCCGTGCGCGAGAGGACCGCGTTTCGCACCGCGAGCGTGCCGATCCGCGTGGAGACCGCCCCGCGGATCGCGTCGACGCGCTCCCCGAGGCGCGGGTCGTCGTGCCGCTCGGCTACGTCCACGAGCGCGAGCAGGAGCCCCGCGGCGGTCTTCGTGGTGAACGGCAAGCGCACGAGCGCCTCGATCCCGAACCGCGCCAGCCGCGGGTCGTCCACGCCTTCCAGCGCCTCCAGGTTCGCGAGGCTCGTGTCGACCCGCGGCGTGACAAGCGCAGCGAGCGCGGCCGAGAGCTGGTCGGGGGCCCGCGCGTCGACGACGTCCACCAACGCCGCGAGGTCCGGCGACCGCCGCTCCCGCCAGGCCTCGATCAACGCGTCCCGGGCCGCCCCGTGATCGTGAGCCAGCAGCGCGCCCCGCGCGGCTTCGAGGGCGTGCAGAGAGCTGGACACCGCTGCTCCTATCGCGCCCAACGCAGTCGGATCGGAATTGTCACTTCCCGATCAGAAGCGGGTGTGTAGCTCTTCGGCCTCCCCTGGAGCCAACGTGTCTGACCTCTTCTCGCCCCTCACCCTCGGCCGCATCACCCTCTCCAACCGGATCGTCATGGCCCCGATGACGCGCAACCGCTCGCCCGGCGCCGTCCCCGGCGACATCGTCGCGGCCTACTATGGCCAGCGCGCCGAGGCCGGGCTCATCATCACCGAGGGCGTGTCGCCGTCCCCGAACGGCCTTGGCTACGCCCGCATCCCCGGCTTGTTCAGCGCCGAGCAGGTCGCCGGCTGGCGGGCGGTCACCGACGCCGTGCACGCGAAGGGCGGGCACATCTTCGTGCAGTTGATGCACACCGGGCGGGCCAGCGCGTCCGCGAACCTGCCCGACGGGGCGCGGGTCCTCGGGCCCTCCGCGGTCCCGCTCGGGCAGCCGGTGTGGACCGACAGCGCGGGGAACCAGCCGGCCGCGACGCCCGAGGCGATGACCGAGGCCGACATCGACGCGACGCTGGACGAGTACGCGCGCTCCGCCGAGCTCGCCGTGGAGGCCGGCTTCGACGGCGTGGAGCTGCACGCAGCCAACGGGTACCTGATCGACCAGTTCCTGAACACCGCGAGCAACACGCGCACCGACCGCTGGGGTGGCACCGTCGAGGGCCGGCTCCGCTTCGCCGTCGAGGTCGCGCGCCGGTCGGCCGCCCGCATCGGCGCCGACCGCGTCGGCATGCGCATCTCGCCCTACGGCGTGTTCAACGACATGCGCCCGGACGCCGACATGGACGCCCTCTACGCGGCGCTCGCCACCGAGCTCTCCACCATTGGGCTCGTGTACGTGCACGTCGTCGACCACAGCGCGATGGGCGCGGCGAAGGTGCCGGACGCGATCAAGGCGACCATCCGGGCGAACTTCAAGGGCGTGTACCTGCTGTCCGGCGGCTACGACCGCGCGCGCGCCGAGGCCGATCTCGCGGCGGGCCTGGGCGAGCTCGTTGCCTTTGGCCGCCCCTTCATCGCGAACCCGCGCCTGCCGACGGCGCTGCGGGAGAACGCCCCGCTGCAGGTCGCCGACTACGCGACGTTCTACACGCCAGGCCCGGCCGGCTACTCCGACTACGTGTGACGGGGCCGGAGGGTGGCGCCGTGCCCCCCTCCGCACCCTGCCGCGCACGTCAGTTGCCGAGGTCCTCGATCTCGTCCCCGCCGACCGAGGACTCGGGCAGCGTGGGGTCGCAGAACACGATGTACCAGGCGTCCTGCGTGAAGTTCGAGTCCTGGTTCACCCACTCGCTGTACCGGGGCAGCTCCGCGTCGTCCGTCTTCTTGTCGAAGGGCTTGAGGCGGGGGCTGGCCTGGCCGCTCGCGAGGCAGTACTTGAACTTGCTTGCGCGCGCAGAGGTGAGGGCGGCATCGACCTCCTCGCGGCACTTCGAGAGCTTGTTCCGGTTGCCCTTCTCGCAGATCTGCACCTTCGCGTCGCTCTTGAAGCCGTCCCACTTGGCGTCGATCGTCTGGGTCTTCGCGACCTCGGTCTCCCCCCGGGCGACCGTCGTCTCTTGGCGGGACACCTGGAGGTCGGCCTCGAGCTGCGCCTTCTCTTCAAGCGCTTGCGTGAGCTGGACCTGCAGCGCGTCGAGCTCCGCCTGCTTCTCGGCGAGCTCCTTCTTCAGCGCGGCGCTCTTGCCGTTGCTCTTCTTGACCTTGGCCTCGAGGACCTTGATGTCGTCCTGCTTCTTGTCCACCTGGCCCTGCAGGTCGCCCACCTTCTGGTTGGCGGCCTCCACCTCGGTCTTCGCGGCATCCTCGCGCTTCGCCTTCTCGGCGAGGAGCTCGGCGTAGGCCTTCTCGGACGCGTCCAGCCGGCTGATCAGCTCGGCGCGGGAGAGCTCGCCTTCGGGCCGGTTCAACAGGTCCGGGTTCTGGTAGTACTCGAGCATGTTTGCGCCTACGATGCCGACCACGGCGCCGAGGGCGAGGGCGACAGCGTGGGTGACGACCTGCACGAGGCAGCCGCCTACACGGCTGGGGGGAGGTTCGGGGTTCTCGTAGTCGGACACGGTGCCTTCCTTCGCCCGGGTACAGGGCCCTGTTGAGTAACCTGGTTCCGGGCGTTGGCGGGTGTTAACTCCTGGTGAACTCCGCGCGGATCAGCCGCCGAAGCGCTTCGAGAAGTCGTCGTCGTCGACGAACCACTCCTTCCAGTCGCCGCCGACCACGGCCTCGTACTTCGCGCGCATCGCCCCGCTGTCGACCAGCTTGCGGCAGACGGCCCGGAGCACGCCGAGCAGCAGCTTGCCCGCGAAGCCCGGCGACATGCGCACCATGTCCACCACCTGGGTGGACGAGAGCTCGAGCAGCTCACAGTCGGTGACCGCGATGACGTCGCCCGTGCGCGGCCGCCCGGTGAGGAACGAGAGCTCGCCGATCAGCACGTGCTCGCACAGCGAGTGCCCCCCGACGAAGGCGCTGACGGGGCCGTCGAGCGTGTCCACGCGAGCGGTGCCCGCTGCGAGCAGGAACAAGGAGTCGGACGCGGCCCCGTTGTGGATGAAGTGGGCGCCAGCGGGGAACACCCGGGTGCTGAACAGGTTCGCGACGCCGGTCTCCAGCTCCTGGGCGGTCCACGCGAACGCGCGCATCTCGGCGAGCCGATCGACCGCGCTCATGGTCTTCGTGGGGGCAGCGGCGACAGCCTCGTCCGGCGCTGCGCTGGTCCCGACCGCGCTGGCGGCAGCGTCCCCGGAGCGGCTGATCTTGTCGACCACGTTCTCGGCGAACGAGCGCATCAGCGCGAGCGCGAGCCCGGGAGAGGTCGCCATCATCTCGGCCAGCGACGCGTGGCTCAACGTCAGCACCTTGACGTTCGAGACCGCGGTGACGTTGCTGATCGCCGGGAGCTTTGTGACCATCGAGATCTCGCCGACGACATCCGGCGCCGTGAGCTTCCCGCCCGCCGCGCTGCGGGCGTTGTCCGCAGCCTCCGC
>CALQBK020000066.1 GCA_943328795.2 Bifidobacterium breve | reverse complement strand
GCTCTCCCAGACTGCGTTCATCAGTGGCACGTACGCGCGGCCCAGGTACGACTGCGCCGTGTTGGCGTCCGACGGCCCGATCTCGGCGTGCCGCGCGAAGTGCTCGACGTAGCTGTTCAAGCTCGCGGAGACGTCCGCGACAGTCTCGCCGGGGACGCAGGTGTAGTCAGGGTCTGCGTACACCTCCTGCGCCCAGTAGTCGACGTACAGGTTCGCGGTGCTCCAGAACGTCGCGTCCGACAGCCAGTCCTCGACGTACGGCTTGTAAACTGCGAAGTTGGTCGTGTCCTGGCCCATCCCCGTGGTGAACACGATGCCCTGGCTCGGCGTGGCGCCGGACGAGCCGTCGTAGAGGCCGCGGATCACCTCCAGCACGTCCGCGCGGGTGCTCGCGTCGCTGCGCACGGTCGATGGCAGCTCGTTGATCGCCCAGGTGTCGCCGGCGTCGACGTCGTACCCGGCGGCCTCCATGTTGTCGCGGAACGCCACGCCCTTGTCGTACCAGGTCCCCGCTTCGGCGCTCCAGGTCGCCCAGTGGAACTCGGCGACCGCGTGGATGCGCGCGCCGCGGGCTCGCATGTCTTCGGGCTCCCCGGCCGAGCGCGGGGTGGTCTTGTCCGTGCTGTTCGCCGGCATCATGATGTAGTAGTCGGCGCAGTAGGACGGATCCGCCGCGAGCGCGTCGGCGAGCACGTTCCAGGCGCTTGGCGCGTACACGATCACCTGGGTGTCGGTCGAGCAGTCGCACGAGCCGCAGTCGTCGGCGCAGCTCCAGCAGCTCTCGTCCCCGTCGCACACCCCGTCGCCGCAGGTGCTCACGTCCGCGCCGGGGCCAGTGGCCGTCGCGGTCCCCGCAGCCCCGCTGTCCGTGCCGTCGCTGGCCGAGACGCTGCACGTCCACGCGTGGGACTCGGCGTCCGCGATGTCGGCGCCCGGGATGGTGTCCCCGCTCGACGTGGTCGTCGTCACGTCGGTCCAAGCGACGCCGTCGCGGGTCCACGTGTAGGCGTAGCTGGCGATCGCGTCGCCATCGGGGTCCACGGCCGCGCTGGAGACCGAGCAGACGAGGTCGACGTCCGCGATCGGCTCGGCGGGGTCGATCGCCACGCCGGGCGCACCCGGGGGAGTGTTCCCGATCACGAGGGAGGCGCTGGTCGCGATGGGGCCGTCGTCCGTGCCGTCGCTCGGCAGCGCCGTCACGTACACCGACTGCCCGCGGACGAACGCCGAGCCGTCGAGCGACGCGCCCGTGCCGGACGCCACGCCGTCGACATACCAGCTGTAGGTCCAGCTGATCGCGTCCCCGTCAGGATCGCTGGCGGAGGCGACCGCGGTGAGCGTGTCGTCCGTGCCCGCGCTGGCCGGGGAGATCGCCGACGAGGACGACGACGGCGCGCTGTTCGCGCCGGTGGCCGTGGGGCTCCAGACCGGCGCGCCGTCCAGCGTGCCGTCCGTCGGGGTGAGGACGACGTAGATGCTGTCCCCACGCCCGTACAGGTCCGACGTCAGGTCCGCACGCGTGCTGACCACCGCCCCGTTGACATACCAGGCGTAGGTGAACGAGACGGCGTCGCCGTCCACGTCCGTCGTCGTGCCGGGAACGGCGCTGACGGAGTCGTACTCGGTCGGCGCGAGCGTCGAGAGGTCCACGCTCGCCAAGACCGGGGCGGTGTCGAGCACCGTGAGCGCCGCGGAGCGCACCGGATCCCCGTCGAGCTCCCCGTCGTTCGGCGTCGCCACGCACTCCACCACGTCGCCCCGCCCGAACACCGACCCGTCGATGCTGGAGACGGTCTCCACCACGACGCCGTTCACCTCCCACGCGTAGCCCCAGCCCTCGGGGTCCCCGTCGAGGTCCGAGTACCCCGACGGCACGCAGGTCAGCGTCGTGGCCTCGTAGGCCTCGGTAGGCTGCACCTCGACGCCGCCCGCGACCGGCGGCGTGTCGTCGATCACGAGGTCCTGGCTGGCCACCGCGAGGCCGTCCTCGAAGGAGTCGTTGGGCACGACCTCCAGCCGGACCACCTGGTGCTTCACGAGCCCCGCTGCGTCGAGCTCGTCGAGGTCGCCCGACGTCGTGAGCACGTCGTCGACGTACCAGTCGTAGCGCAGCGTCACCGGGTCGTCGTCGAGGTCCTCCACCCCGTCGACCTCGGCGAGCAGCAGCGACGCGACGGTGGCCGGATCGGGGCTGATCGCGACGCTGGCGACGGTGGGGAGCACGTTGTCGACCACCAGGGCGTCCGTGCCGGGCTCGCCGACCCCGACCGGGCTCACGGTCACCTCCCAGGTTTGGCCGTGCTCGGCCGTGCCCGCCGGCACCGTGTTGCCCGACCAGGGCGTAGCCGCGCCGTCGCAGGTCCACGCGTACGTCACGTTCACGTCGTCGTCGTCCGCGTCGGTCACCGTCGCCGTCGCGACCATCACGTCGGTCGCGACCGGGGACTCCGGCGTGATCGCCACCGTGACGATCGGCGGGCTGTCCGCTATCCAGACCGCGGCCTGCGCTACCGCACCTTCGGACGCGTGATCGCGCGGGACGACTTGCGCGACCCAGAGCTCACCGCGGTGGGTCTCGGCCGCGGGGACCGTGTCCCCATCGAGGTCGTCGCGGAGCACGCCGTCCTGGTACCAGCGGACCTCGAGATCCACGTAGTCGCCGTCGGCATCCCCGCCGTCCGTGAGCACCTCCACGACGAGGTCGTCGACCGTCGTAGGGGCAAGGGGCGTGAGCCGAATGCCGGGCGGCACGGGCGGCGCGTTGCACGCTCCGAGCAGCAGGAAAAAGGTGGCTCGCATCGGGACTCCGGCCGGCAGAGGATACCACCATCCGACCCGGGAGAGCCGATGCCCGCTACTCGGAGCTATCTACAGGTCGTAGAGCATGTACTGGAGGATCGCGAGCACGTCGTCATCGGTGTTCGGGATGACGCGGAACGTGCTGAACACGACCTTGCCTTGCACGTCGTTGAAGCTCACGAGCATCGGTACGGACGTGAGCGTGTAGTCGTCGAGGCCGTCCGAGTAAGAGATGTTGCCGGTGAGGTGCACGGACACCGACGAGGAGGTGTTCTCGATCGGCGGCCAGACCGGCAGGTCGTACTCGATGCTGACGTAGCTGGAGCCCAGGTACTCCGCGAGCGACGTGTCGGACACAGCGGCGCTGACGACGTCGTAGTTGCCCGTCTGCGCGTCGTTCGGGATCTCGTCGGCACCTACCCAGTCCAGCCGCTCGGGCCAGCCGAGCTCGACGGCGTCGTACGCCCAGTCGCTCGCGTACACGCTGCCGCCCTCCTGCACGTAGGCCCGCAGGTTCGCGAGGTTCTCGTCCGGCACGGGATCGGTGTCGTCCGTGAGGTTGTAGAGCACGCCGTCCTCGACGAACCCGCCGTTCAAGAAGATCAGGTCGTACGCGGCCATCGCCTCGGCGTCGCTCAGAAACGCGTTGGTCGCGTCCGTGCTGGAGCCGTCTACCAGCGTGTAGTTGGTGAACCCGAGCTGCTGCAGCACCACGTCGAAGTCGTCGTAGAGCCCGGTCACGATGGCGATGTTCAGGTTCTGCGGGTCGAAGCAGTCCGGCTCGTCGAGCGTGTATGTCTCGCCCGACTGGAGGTAGATCTCCTCGTCGTAGAGCAGCGTGTCGCCCGACTGGACGTACAGGTGGTAGGTGTTGTCGCCCGGCAGGTCCGACAGCATCCAGCGGCCGTCTTCGTCCGAGTACGACTCGATGGTGTCGTAGATGACGCCGTCGTCGTCCGTCAGGTTCACGTACGCGACAGCGTCCGCGAGCCAGTTGCGACCGCTGGGGTCGCACACGCGGCCGACGATCGCGCCGGGGTCGATCTCCACGACGTCCTTCGGCTTGAAGATGAGCGCGCTGTCGTTGCACCCCGCGGCGAACAGCGGAGCGAGGATGAGCAGGGTCGAGAGGGACTTCGAGGTCGAGGCGCGCATGAGGTCTCCAGCCATTGAGTAGTATATCCCCACTACGATCCTGCCGCCTGCGCTGTGACAGCGGCCTGTTCGTACAGATCGACGATCCGGGGTACCCGACTCGCCCAGGACCAGCCCGCGAGCACCGTCTCGGGGTCCACCCGGTGCGCGAGGGCCGCGCGCTTCACGCCCTCCACGAGGGCGCCCGGGTGTGCGCCCGCGACGACCTCGCCGGGTACGCCCCGCGCGCACGTGGCAGTCACCACCGTAGGCACCCCCAACATCGCGTAGTTCAGCAACTTCATCGGGAACCCCGCGCACACCTGCCGCGGGACGATCGCTACGTCAGCGCCGGCGATCAGCGCGCGTGCGTCCGCCCAGCGCGCGGGGATCGGCACGGCGCGCGGGTGCACGGATCGCGCGAGCGCCGTCGTCCACGCTGGGCCCACGAGCAAGAGCCGCCAGCCCGAGAGGCCGTCGAGCACCCGTCCGAGCACCCCGACCCCCTGGAAGCGATCCGGGGTCCCCGCGTACACGAGGGTTGGGCCGGGCCCGACCCGCCTCGGGGTGACGCCACGGAACGCGTCGGCGAACACGCCGGGCGGGATGACCGCGGAAGGCACCCTCCCCTGCCCCGCCCGGTGGAGCCGGATGACGCCGTCTGCGAGCGCATGAGCGCCATCGAGCGCGCGGCCCAGCACGCGCGTGCCCCGCACGAACGTGGGCAGCTCGTCCTCCATCTTCGTGTGCTCGCCGTACACGAGCGCGGGCCGGCGCCCCCTCCACCCGCGCAGCGCGGCCCAGCACGCGAGCAGCGCCTCGTGGCTGTGCGCGTGCACCACGTCGAACGGGCGCTCCGCGAGCAGCCGCCGGGCCCGGGCCGCCACCGCGAGGTCGAGCCAAGGCTTCACCCCGTCCGGTCCGCTCCGCATGCGTCGGTACCCGGCAGGCGCCGCCGCGCGGTGCAGCAGGCCGGGCGCCTCTACAGGAGCTGCGTCCCCGTGCCCGTACACCACCACCTCGACGTGGTGCCCCGCCTCCCGCAGCGCCCGGGTGGTGCCGGTCAACAAGAGCTGCGAGCCCTGGTCGGACGGGTACGGAAACGCACCCACCTGGAGCACCCTCACTCGACGCGCCAGAGCGACGCCCAGGGCTCCCCGTTGTCCTGCAGCTCGCCGACCTCGACGGCCTTCACCCCGGCGGTGCGCGCCGCGGCCGCCACTTGCGCGGGCGTCGGGCTCCAGTTGTAGATCATCGGCGCCGTGGGCCGCAGCGACAGGTAGTGCCCCCCCCTCGCGAGTCCGAGCACGCGCCACGGCTCACGCACCTTTCGCGAGAACGCCGGCCAGGTGTGGACGAACGCGATCTCGGGCGCGCGGATGTCGAGCATCCCGTAGGCCTCGTAGTCGCTGGTCACCAAGCGCGTCACGCCCTTCGCGCGCAGCAGGCCCAGCAGCTCGACCTGGCCGCTCTCGCGGAACGTGGACTGCGGCGCGGTGGCCAGCACGTCGTCGGTCTCGAGCAGCTGGCGAGCGCCGGCGAGCACCGGCGCGAGGCAGAGCAGGCTGGCCAAGGCCGCACGGGCAAGCGACCGCGGGCGCGCGACCAGCGCGGCGACGCGCACGGCCGAGATCGCGAGCCACGGGCCGAGGAACACGCTGGCTTGCGCGAGGTGGTGAAGATCGTGGTTCAACGCGAACAGCGCGCAGACCTGGGCGGGGCAGAGGACCGACAGGAAGCGCAAGAGGGCGTCCGCCGGAGACGGCGCCCCGCGGCGATCCCCCCACGCGAGCGCCGAGCCGACGAGGGTGACGACGAAGCCGAGCGCCCGCCCGACCGAGAGCAGGGGCACGCTGTCCGCGTGCAGGGCCCACGCCCAGAACGCGTTGGGGTCCCCGAAGAACGCCACGAGGTTCTGGGCGCTCTCCCGCGCGGCGGCAGGCGAGAAGAGCCGCGAGGCCTGCAGCGCCAGCGTGTCGTGCGAGCGCACGCGATCGGCGAGCGGCACGGCCATCGCGTGGACGTTGGCGAGCACGAGCGGGGCCAGCGCGAGCGCGGGGAGCCCGGCCAACAGCGCCCAGCGAACGGGCGCGGGGGGCCCGACCGCCGGCCGGTCCCGACGGGTGAACAGCGCGGCGGCGGCGATCGCGGCGAGCGTGCCGACAAAGGTGGCCTTCGCGCCGAGGCCGAACGCTACGCCGAGCGCGATGCCGAGCGTGCCGTGCACACCGCCTCGCCACCGGCGGGACCACAACGCCCACAGGACGAGCAGCCCGCCCGCTTGCAGCAGCACCTCGGTGCCCGAGAGCACGCGCTTGAAGAACACGAACGACCAGTCGGCCCCGAGCACGAGGGCCGTCAGCCCCCCGGCGAGATCACCCACGTGGATGGTGACGAAGCGGGCCGCCAGGACGAGCAGCAGGGCCCCCAGCCCGACCCCGGCCCACGCCCCGGCCCGCCACCCGCCGACCGCGGCCAGGAGGCGTCCGGGCAAGTCGGGGAGCCCGCCCGTGTACGCGTTGACGGCGAGCGGGACTACGACAGGCCCGAGCTGCAGGCGCTCGACAGGGCGGACTTGGCTCGCGACGAGCGGACCCCACGGGGCTGCCGCAGCCGTCCCCGGGGGGGCGACGTCCGTGAGCACCGACGGGGGGGTCCCGAGCCCCCAGCCGATCGCCACCTCGCCGACGAGCCCGACCTCGCGCGCCGAGGAGGTCGCCAACGCGAGGTACAGGCCCATGCCAGGCAGCCAGGACGGGACTCTCGAGGAGGGCACGGCCCCCGACTATCGCGCGGCGCGGCGCCTTCGGCTCGCGGCTACGGCCAACACCGCCAACAGCGGCGCGAGGGCGCTGTCCCCGGGCGTCGCGGCGCAGCCACAGCCCGGGTCTTCAGACGGCGGGTCGTCGCTCTCGTCGCAGCCCTCGTCAATCTCGCCGTCGCAGTCGTTGTCCTGCGCGTCACAGAGCTCGGCCTTCCCGGGCGCCACGGTGTTGTCCAAGTCGTCGCAGTCGGTCCCGCCCGCCGCGGTGGACGGGTCCCCGTCGCGGTCGGCGTCGTAGTTGTCCGACCCTGAGCAGTCCTCGTCGATGAAGTTGTCTGCGATGTCCACCGCCCCCGTGTAGATGGTCGGGTCATCGTCCTGGCAGTCACCGTTCTGCGGCGTCACGCCGTCGCCGTCGGCGTCCACCGTGATCGCGTCGTCGTCGGTGACGCCGTCGCAGTCCGAGTCGGCGCCGTCCCGGCCATCCGCCGCGCCGGGGTGCACGATCGCGTCGCTGTCGTCGCAGTCGAGCTCGTCGTCCCGGTAGCCGTCCCCGTCGTGATCGACGCCGTGGGGCGTGTCCTCTTGTCCGTCGCAGTCGTTGTCCAACGCGTTGTACACGTCGTCCGCGGCGCCCGGGCTGCGCTCCGGGTCCGTGTCGTCGCAGTCGCCCCCGACCTCGCTGAAGCCGTCGTGGTCGTCGTCTCCGTAGATCGTGCCCTCGTCCGCCGCGCCGTCGCAGTTGTTGTCGGCCCGGTCGATGATCTCGGGCGCGTACGGGTGGGTCGCGATGTTGTGCTCATCGCAGTCGACGGACGAGACCCAGCCGTCGCCGTCGATGTCGGTCCCAGGCGGGGACCCTGTGTCCCCCCCCGTGTCCGAGGTGTCCCCCGTGTCGCCCGTGTCCACGACGACGTCCTCGTCGATGGAGCCGTCACAATCGTTGTCCCGGCCATCGGCGCGCTCAGGGGCCCCCAGGTAGGTGTTCGCGTCGTGGTCGTCGCAGTCGAACAGGTTGACCTGGCCATCCCCGTCGTGGTTGGACCAGCCGCCGGACGGCCCCCCGAAAACGCCGACATCCCCCGTGCTACCGTCCGTGTCGAGCCCCGTCCCGGCGTCGATCATCGGGGACCCAGCGCCAGGCCGAAGGTCGACGTACGCCAGCGGGAGGCGATCGGACCACGCGGTGAACAGCGGATCGGCGTCGGTGATCGCCGTATGCGGCGCCCCTGTGCAGGCGTAGCTCGCGTAGTTGCGGGTGCCGACGCCGTGGTCGAACGAGGGCGTTGCCCCGTTGTTGCAGCCGTCGATGTAGCTGTCATCCAGGAACACACCGTTGCTGATCGTGACGTCGTAGTACGCGTTCACGCCCGCCCACGCGTTCGCCAGCGCGGCGTTGTTGGACATCGTGAGCGTCGCGTTCTGCGCCCGGAAGCCGTTGTAGCCGCCGATCGCTGCGCAGTTCTGGACGACGGACGCCGACTGCAAGAGGAACCCGTCCTCGGTCGGGTACCACGACAACGACCGCGTGAGCGTCGCCGTCCCCCCGGTGACCGCGAAGTTGTGCCGGCCGGAACCGAACACCGCCGTCTCGACCACCGTGGTCGCGCCGCCAAGCATGACCACGCCGTCGGAGGGCGCGTCGTGCACCTGCACGTCTTCGAGCAGGACCGTGCCGCCGTCGATGTAGACGCCCGTGGCGGGCGCTGGGCTGAACGAGACGCCCCGCACCGTGGTCGCGCCGTTCAACCGGACGGCGGAGGGCGCCGAGATGATGGTGCGGACGGGCCCGGACTCCCCCTCGATCGTGAGGCTGTGGCCGCGTAGGTCGAGGTCCTCGGCATACGTGCCGGCGCGCAGCACGATGGTGTCGCCAGCTGCCGACGCGGCGACCGCGCTGGCGATGTTCGTGTACGCGTCGGAGGGGCCGACGTAGAGCGTGTTCGCCGCCAACGCCGGGGACGTAGAGAGCAGGCCGAGGCCGATCGCCCGCGAAATGGGGGTGCGCATGCGTCACCATACCCCGCAGTCGCGGCGGGCGAAACGACCCGACGGGGACGCTGGCGTCGCCGCGAGTACACCACTACCCCGCGGACGTGGCGCCTCGCGTCGCGCGCCCGCCTGCCGCCGCGGCACGGGCATGATACGCCGCCGGCCCCTTGCCTTAGGATCTCCGCTGGACGCTAGTCAACCGAGCTTTCGCGCCACGCCGCTCTTCTGGGTCGGGGTGCTGTTCGCGCAGGTCGCCCTCATGGGCCTGTTCGTGGTCGACTGGCGCCTCTCAGTTGTGCTCGTGGCCAGCATCGTCATCGTCACGGTGCTGCTGGACCGGCCGATCTGGGCCGTCGGCTGCATGCTCGGCGCGAGGTTGATCTCGACGAGCACGACCAGCTTCTTCACGATCGGCAAGGTGAGCATCGGGTTCTTCGAGCCCGTGCTCCTGTTCTCGTTGGTGGCGCTGTTCGTGCGAGCGGTGCTGGACCAGAAGCAGCTGCTGCGCACCTGGCCCTGGCAGCCGGTGTTCCTGGCGTACATGGCGTTCTCCGTGATGGGGCTCACCTGGTGCGTCTCGTTGCCGGACGGCCTCAAGGACATCGTCGGTCTGCTCGTCATCGTGTGCACGAACCTCGTCATCGTGAGCTTCATCGAGACGTGGGAGCAGGTGAAGTTGATGGTGTGGTTCTGGATCGGGGCGTGCGTCCTGATCGGGTTCCTCGCGATCTTCGGCGACCACCTGGGCCTCACGAACTACAGCTCCATGTGGAAGGCCAGCTCCTCGGGCGGTCGCGAGACGGGCCTCGGACAGCAGCCCAACTGGTTTGCGATGAACCTCATGTTCATCGTGCACAGCTGCGCCGGGTTCGCGCTGATCCAGCGGGACCCGCGGATCAAGTGGGGGCTGATGCTCTCGACGATCTTCATCTTCCTGGCGATGATGACCAGCGGGTCTCGCGGCGGCGCCTACTCGATCGTGATCGGCGGCGGCCTCGCCGCGTTGGGACAGCCGCGGTTCCGCAAGTGGTTCTTCGGCTTCGCCGCGATCGGCATCGCCGCCTTCTTGATCGCGTACTACGCGGACATCGGGGACCTGGGAAAAGGCCTCAACCGCATCACGAACAACATCGACGTCTTGTTCAGCCAGGACATCCGCGGGCTCAACTGGGCCGCGTGCATCGGGATGTTCAACGACTCCTGGGGGCTTGGCATCGGGCCCGGCGGCTACATCGACGAGCTGCAGCACTACTCCGACTGGCTCTACCACTCGGTTTACCGCTACCCGCACGGCATCTTCTGGGGCGAGGTCGCCCACCACGGGGTGATCGGCATCATGCTCCTCGGCGCGTTCGTGGTCACGATCACGCTGATGGCCCGCGACACGATCAACAACACGAAGGGGACCGAGGCCGAAGTGCTGGCCTGGTCGATGCCCGCGAGCATGGCCGGCTACTTCGCGTGGAGCTTCGTCGAGTTCAACTTCAATGAGAAGCCCTTCTGGGAGTGGCTGGCGCTCTACACGGCGCTGTACTTCGTCTCGAAGCGGGCGAAGGCGGCCGAGGAGCGGGGCGAGCCGCCGCAGATCCCCAAGTGGTCGTTGAAGCTCTGACCCCGGTGGACACTGCGCTCTGGGCGGCAGCGGTGGCGCTGTTCGGCACCGCGCTGTGGCTCTCGCGTCCTCGGCCGCGGACGTGGCGCATCGACCTCGCGTTCCGTGGCTTCCTGGACGTGCTCGGAGGCGCCGACAGCCCGGACGCCGCCGCGCGGTTGGGCGTAGGGTGCGACGCCGACGCCGTGCGACGCTGGCACGCAGACGGCAGCGGCCCCGTCCAGGCGGCGCTGGCGCGACGAACCGCGACGGTCTTGTGCTGGGGCCAGCTCCCCGCCGGCCTCCCCGTGCCGGCGACCTGGGAGACCATCGCCCTGGCCAACCCCGCGGACCCCGGCGAGCGTGCCGCCCTCGAAGCGTCGCTCGAGCGCGCGCTGGCGACCCCGTCCCGGCGCTTCGTGGTCTTGGTGGGGACGGACGCGCTCGGCTTTTTGACGTTCTACTCCGACGTGCCGGGCCTCCGGGACCGCGTGCGCGCGGTGTGCCTGCTCGGCCTCGACCTCGGCCCCGCGACGGAGTGGCTCGCCGAGTCGTTCACGCACCAGGCCTTCGACCTCGAGCTCGATCGCTCGGTGCCCTGGCTCACGCTGCGAACCGCGCCCGGGCAGGTGCTCCGAGCGCCTCCGCCAGACCCCACGGGCCGCGAGAGCATCGAGGTCGTCGACCTCGGGGAGGCGCCCCTCGACGCGACGACCGGCGCTGCCCTGGTGCTGTTGCTCGCCGCGCTTGGGTAGACGAGGGGGCCAGCCCGGGCGCTGCTCGAAGCGGGACGCACGCTGGCCCCACCTGGCCCCTCCGGCGACTCAGTAGGTCGGCATCGTCGGGTCGATCTCGCGCGCCCACGCGGTGATGCCGCCCTCCATGTTCACGACGTCGTACCCCGCGGCGGCGAGCACAGCGGCCGCTTGCGCGCTCCTGCCGCCCATCTTGCAGTGGACGAGGATCTCCCGGTCCTTCGGGATCTCGGCCAGCCGCCCGGCGACGTCGGTGTGCGGGATCAGCGTGTCGGCCCACGGGAACTTCACGATGCCCGCCTCGGGCGCGCCGCGGACGTCGACGACGTACGGCTTCCAGCCCGCCGCGCGCTTCTGTTGGATCTCTTGCACGCTCAACCGACGAAAATCACCGCTCATGGTCGTACTCCTGGGGGTCGTGTCGCTGCGCTCGGCGAGCGCCGACGAGCACCGGGGAAGTAACCACGAGGCGGGCGAGCGCGTCGCTGGGGCGGCAGGTTCCAGATAGGCGGGCGCATGCCGATGTCTCGCACCGCCGTCGCCCACCCGAACATCGCGTTGTGCAAGTACTGGGGCAAGCGCGACGCCGAGCTCAACCTGCCGAGCACGCCGAGCCTCTCGCTGACGGTCGCGCCGTTCCGCACCCGCACGACGGTGACCTGGGGCGCAGACGCGGACCAGGTCGTGTTCAACGGCGCAGCGAACACCGGCTCCGAAGCACGCAAGATCCTGCTCACGCTGGACCGCCTCGCCGCCGCTCGCGGCGAGGCCCGCCCCCCCTGCGTGGTCGAGACCGCGAACGACTTCCCGACCGCCGCCGGGCTCGCCTCCAGCGCGTCGGGGTTCGCCGCGCTGGTGCTGGCGGGAAACGCGGCCTCCGGCCTCGACCTCGTCCCTTCCGCCCTCGCGGTGCTGGCCCGGCGCGGCTCCGGCAGCGCCACGCGCTCGCTGCAGGGCGGCTGGGTCGAGTGGGCGATGGGCGACCCGGACGGCGCGGACAGCCACGGCGTGCAGGTGGCGCCAGCGGACCACTGGGACGTCCGGATGCTCGTGGTGCTCGTGCGCAGCGGCCCGAAGGAGATCGGGTCGACCGAGGGGATGAACCACACGATGCAGACGAGCCCGTACTACCCGGCGTGGGTCGCGCAGGCCCCGGCGGACGTCGAGGAGGCCCGCGCCGCCGTGCTCGCCCGCGACCTGGAGCGGCTCGGGCGGATCACCGAGCGCTCTGCGCTGCGCATGCACGCCTCGATGCTCGCCGCGGACCCGGCGGTCGTGTACTGGAAGCCGGAGACGGTGCTCGCGCTCGAGATCGTCCGGACCGCGCGCAAGGCGGGGCTCGGGGGCTGGGCGACGATGGACGCCGGCCCGAACGTGAAGGTGCTGTGCGGCGCAGGGGACGCGCCTGGGCTCACGGACGCGCTGCAAGCCGCCGGCCTGTCGGTGCAGACCTTGGTCCCGGGCGGGCCCGCGTGCGTGACCGAGTGAGCCCCCGGGCGACCTGGCGCGCGCCTGGGAAGCTCGTCCTGGTCGGCGAGTATGGCGTGCTCGATGGCGCAGGCGCGATCGTCGCGGCCGTCGAGCGCGGGGTGACCTGCACCTACGCGCCGGGATCGCTCGGGTGGACGACGCCGGGGGACGATCGCTTCGTCCGCGCCGTGCTCGCTGACCGCGCGCCGGACGCCGGGCACTTCACGTTCACCGACTGGAACCCGGTCGACCTCGGCGGCGCAAAACCGGGCTTCGGGGGTTCGGCAGCGGCCACCGTCGCGGCGGTGCTCGCGTCCGGGCGAGAGCCCCAGGACGCGTTCGCGATTCACCGCGCTGTCCAAGGCGGCGGCTCCGGCGTGGACGTGTTCGCGTCGCTCAACGGCGGCGTGCGGCGGTTCCCGGACGGCGCACCCGCGCCCACGCCTGCGCTCTGCGCGATCTGGAGCGGCAAGAGCGCCCTGACCGGGCCCCGCGTGAAGCAGTACCAAGCGTGGACCGCACGCAAGGGCTTCGTGCGCGACTCGCGCGCGCTCGTCGACGGGTTCGGCGTGTCCCCGGTCGCGTCGATGCGCGAGGCATGGCGCCTCCTGCGGGCGATGGCCCGGGGCGCAGGCATCGACTACGAGACCGACGAGCACGTGGCGATCGCCGCGCTGGCCGAGTCCTTCGGCGGCGCGGGCAAGCCGAGCGGCGCGGGCGGCGGAGACGTCGCCGTCGCGGTGTTCCCCGACGAGGGCGCGCGCGCGAGCTTCGAGGCGGCCTGCTCGGCCCGTGGCCTGGTGGTGATCCCGTGCCCCGTCGCCGAGCCTGCGGGCCTGCGGGGGCTGGACGGCCCGCGTGTGCAGCTGGTGCCCTTCACGCCGGAGCGGCTGATCCTCGCGCTCACCGACCGCCTGGGCCTCGCGAAGACCCTGGAGGCCCGCGTACCGCCGAGCTGGCCCCAGCCGGACTACGCCGCCGTGATGCGGGTGCTCGCCGACCGCTGGTCGTACGACGCCGGGGAGTCGCGCTGGGCCTGGCTCGTCGTAGCGGACCTCGGGCAAGGGCGAGAGCTGGTGGGCGAGATCGGCGGCAAGGTCGGCCCGAGCTACTCGGGGGAGCTCGAGTTCGGGTACGCGATCGTGCCAGAGCACCGCCGCCGGGGGCTCTGCCGCGAGGCCGCGAGGCTGTTCGTCGACTGGGCGCACGAGCAGCCTGGCGTGACGCGCCTGACCGCGGAGTGCATGGAGGAGAACACCGCGTCCAAGGCAGTGCTGCGGGGCGCGGGCCTGCACGAGCACGCCGTGCGGCGGGACGGCGTGAGCGTCGTCCTGCGCTGGCGCGAGTGACGCTGCCGATCCCGGGCGGACCAGCTACACTCGCGCGATGCCGATGCTCTATTGGAAGTCCACCTGCACGACCTGCCGCGACGTGCGGTCCGCGCTGCGCGCGCGCGATCCGTCGCTCGCCGAGAAGAACTACAGCAAGGAGCCGCTGACCGTGGAGGAGATCCGGGTGCTGATCCCGGCCGCGGGCGGCGTCGCGACGCTGTTGAACACCACGCACGAGATCGCGAAGGCGCGCGGCTGGAAGGCCTCCCCGCCCGACGCCGAGACGTTCGCGGTGGAGGCTGCGAAGGAGGTGAACCTGCTCCGCCGGCCGATCCTGCTGGTCGGCGACCGCGCGTGGGTCCACAAGGCTTGCCTGGACGCGCCGCTTTGAGCCGCGCCCTGCTCGGGCTCGCCGTCCTTGGCGCCATCGGCTGCACGCCCGCGGCCGAGGACAGCGGCGTCACGTACTACCGGGATGTCCGGCCCATCCTGGACAAGAACTGCGCGCGTTGCCACACCGACAACGGCATCGCGCCCAGCTTCGACGACCCCGCGATCGCGCAGGCCGAAGCCGGCACGATGCAGGCGTACACCGAGAGCGGGTACATGCCGCCGCCGGCGCCCGACTCCGACTGCCGGCCGTACCAGGACGACGACACGTACGTGCTCACCGACGCCGACAAGGCGACGCTCGGCGCCTGGGCGCAGGCCGGCGCGCCGCTGGGCGACGAGGCCGATGCCCCGGCGCCCTTCGCGCCCCGCACCATCGCGCCGTTCGACGTCGAGATGCACGCAGCGGCCCCGTTCACCCCGTCGTTCGACGCGGACGGCAACGACTACCGCTGCTTCGAGCTCGATCTCGAGAACGACGAGGCCCTGTTCGTCACCGGCTTCGAGGCCCTCGTCGACAACCCGCGCATCGTCCACCACATCGTGGTGTTCGACAGCAACGGCCAGAGCCTGGGCGACGGCACCGGCGACCCCCACGAGGGCTTCGACTGCGGCGGCTTCGGCGAAGACGGCTGGGACTTCGTCACCGGCTGGGCGCCGGGCGGCGGGCCCGTCACGTTCCCCGAGGGCATGGGGCTGAAGCTCGCGAAGGGCACGCAGCTCGTGCTGCAGATGCACTACTTCGACAGCTTCGACGGCGCGGACCTCGAGCAGGACCAGTCCGGCTACGCGCTCACGACGGTCACGGACGTCGACCGGCGGGTCTACCAGATCCCCGTGGGCACCTACGATTTTGTGATCCCCGCGGGCGACCCGTCGTACGAGTCCTCGCTCGTCCTCCCCTGGGAGTACGGCGACTACGACATCCTGGGCGTGTTCCCGCACATGCACACGCGCGGCAGCGGGTTCAACTTCGAGCTCGCCCACGCCGACGCGAGCACGACCTGCCTCGTGGACATGAACGACTGGGACTTCCACAACCAGGTCACCGCGCTGTTCGACGAGCCCGCGCTGCTCACCGACGGCGACGCCGTGAGCCTGACGTGCACGTGGGACAACAGCGACAGCACCGAAGACGTCGCGTGGGGCGAAGGCACGCAGGACGAGATGTGCTTTGGGTTCACCTACGCGTCCAAGGCCGAGTAGGCGCGGGTGGTCGCGCGCGGAGAGGCCCCGGGAAAGCTGATCCTGTGCGGTGAGCACGCGGTCGTCGAGGGGCACCTCGCGATCGCGGCCGCGCTCCCGCGGATGACGCGGGTGACCGTCGCGGAGCGGCCCGGCCCGTCGACGCTGGTGAGCGACCTGCGCGACGATCGGCTCTGGCCCGCGCTCCTCACGGTCGTACCGGCCGAGGGCGTGGAGGTGACCATCGAGTCCGAGCTGCCCGTCGGCTGCGGGCTGGGCTCCAGCGGCGCCTTGGCGATCGCGACCCTGCGTGCCCTCGCGGCGGTCGAGGGGCGTGTCCCCACCTTCGCGGAGCTGCACGAGCGGGGCTTCTTGATCGAGCGCGCGTTCCACGGCAACCCGTCAGGCGTCGACCACGCGGTCAGCGCTCTCGGCGGGCTGGTGTCCTACCGCCGGACGGCAGGCGGGCCGGAGATCCGGCCGCTCCACGCCGCGGAGCCCCTCACGCTCGTTGTGGTCAACACTGGGCGGCCCGCGTTCACCACCGCGGAGCTGGTCGAGCGCGTGCGCCAGCGGGGCAGCACCACTGAGCTCGACGCCATCGGCGCGATCGTGTCCCGCGTAGCGAGCCTGCTCGGCAACGCCGGCACCCACGCCGAAGTTGGCAGCCTGTTGACCGAGAACCACGGGTGGCTCCGCACGATCGGGGTGAGCACGCCCGCGCTCGACGCCGCCTGCGAGACCATGCTCGAGGCCGGCGCCCTCGGGGCGAAGCTCGCCGGGGCTGGGGGCGGGGGCGTCGCGCTCGCGCTCTGCACGCCAGCGTCCGCCCCATCGGTGGAATCGGCTGCCAGGGCCCCGGGTTTCCCCGCGTTCACCGTGACCCTCCGCGCCGAATCGCGTTAGTCGCGGGCCATGTTGAAGAAGCTCCTCTCCCTGCCCGTCCGCATCGCCAGCCGCATCGCCGCCACCGTCATGGGTCGCAACACCGCGCCCCCCGCCGATCCGCCGCCCCCGCCTCGCCGTGCGCCGCGCCCGAAGCCCCCTGCGCCCCCCCCGCCGAGCGACGACCACGGGCACGATCACGGCCACAGCCACGATCACGGCCATGACCACGGCCACGCCGAGCCCGCGCCCCCGGTGCAAGAGCCGGCGCACGACCACGGCCATGACCACGGCCACGACCACGGTCACGACCACGGTCACGAGGAGCCCGCCGCCCCCGCGCCGGAGAAGCCCAAGAAGTCCGCCGCGAAGAAGAAGGCCGGCCCCACGGTGCGCTCGGAGGAGACGCCGAACCCCAACGCCCGCAAGTACGTCGTGGGCCAGAAGGTCGTCGAGAAGGGCTCGTTGTCGTTCAACTCCGCGGCCGAAGCGCAGGGCCACGCGATCGGCAAGGCCGTGTTCGCGGTGAGCGGCGTCGCCAGCGTGTTCGCGGTGAACGACTTCATCACGATCACGAAGACGGCCGACGCCGACTGGAACAGCGTCGACAGCGCGGTGATCGCCGCGATCAGCGGCGCGCTCTAACCCCGCGGTCGCTCCGACTACGGCAGGTACAACGCGCGTAGCTCGTCGCAGCTGGCGCCTGCCAGGTCATCCGTGGCCGCGTCGCACCGGTCCTCGGCGTCGGGGATCTGGCGCGTCGGGATCTGGCCGCGCGTGATCTCCCACTCGTCTTGGCAGGTCTGCCGTAGGTCCGCCCGGCTGACCGCGCCGAGGTCCTCCCACGTGGCGCCCCACTCCTCGCGGCACCCATCGAGCTCGCGCGCGACGTCGCTGCAGAGCGTCTTGCACGGGTCCGCGTTGCAGCCGAGGGCGAGGAGTAAAAACAACACGCGCCCTCCTATCGAGTAAGGAGGGCGCGTGGGGGTTGGGGTGGCCGAGGACGGGGTTGAACCGCCGACACCAGGATTTTCAGTCCCGTGCTCTACCAACTGAGCTACCCGGCCGGGCGCCCGCTTTCTAACGCACCCACGGGAGGCGTCAACCCGCTCGTTGCGCGTTCCGAGAGCGGCGGGGCTACTCGTAGTAGACCATCCAGGTGTTCGCCGCGATCGTCGCCCCAAACCCGGAGCCCGAGTCGCGGGCGACAGGCACGTAGGTCTCGCCCTCGAAGAGGCCCAGGTAGGACACGGTGTTCTCGCCCGCGAGGTCGACGTCGTCGGTCACGTCCTCCTCCCAGGGGTCAACCCCGCGGCCTGGGCACCACCCGCCGCGCCCGAGCACCCAGGTGCCGTACTGGTTGGGCACCGTCCCCTCCCAGACCTGGTCCCCGCAGCCGTAGCTCGAGCCCGCCATCGTGAATTCCTCCAGGTGGCTCGTCGCGGTGTTGACCGTGAACTGGTGCTGGTGATTGCAGAACTCCGCGCAATTCTCGGTGTCCTGGCCGTAGCCGTGCCCGGTGATCAGCGTCCACAAGGCCACCCGCTGAGTGCCCTCGGGCGGCGCCAGGGTGACCGGCTCGCGGCCCGTGTTGTAGTCGGCCCCGAAGCCCCCGCCGGCCCACAGGTACTGCATCGCGACGGGCCGATAGCCCTTGCCCTGGTTCGACAGCCGCACGTCCAGCGAGATGATCGGCGCGTTCGCGCTGTCGACCCGGATCACGTGGTCCCCGCCGTCCTGGAGCTCCGCCAAGAACGGGGTCGCGTCGACCACCCAGCGCCCCGGCCGCGCGTACGCGGTGATGAAGCGCCCCATCTCCGTGCAGGTCAGCGACTCGTCGACGTCGGTCGTAGCGGGGTCGTCGTTGTCGCAAAGGTAGGCATAGGCGAGGTAGTCCCACTCGCCGCACGCGCTGGCGTCCGGGTGGCCGTTGCAGATGAACGACATGTCGAGCTGCATGGTGTCGAAGCCGGCCATGAGGGTGGCGCTGGGGAACGTGACGGTCGCGCTGCGCTCCGCGCTCTGCACGAACACCGGCAGCACCGTGGCGTCCTCCGCGTCGAGCCGGTCTTGCCGGTCGGACTCCATGTTGTAGTACTCGGCCTCGTAGTCGAGGAAGACCGGGGGCGCCGTCGACCAGCCGGTCACCGGGTCCGCCAGGTACCCGAGCTCCCGCACGTGCTGGAACCGGTCGACCGCGAAGTTCAGCGGCAGGCCGCTGTTCCCGTAGTTCGCGAACAGCGTGTCGATGAACGTGTCCGTGTTGGTCGGCGCCTGCGAGACGTAGTGCACGTGGTCGGTGGCCCACGCGGTGAGCGTCTCGTCATCGAGCTTCTCGATGGCCGCCGTGATCTTGTCCTGGAGCGCGACCAAGATGTCCTCGCGATCCTGCTTGCGCGTCTCGTCCGAGAGGAAGACCCAGTGCACGTTCCGCGGGGAGGCGGACAGCCAGTCCTTCACGTCGGCCGTGCGGCTGAAATCGGGGTACGCGATCGACAAGTTCGGGCGATCCACGACGGCGATGACGCTGTCGCAGCCGGTGAACGCCTCGGAGTAGGTCCACGTCGTCCCGTCCAGCTGCTCGAGCTGGAAGTCGGGGGCGACCGTGTCGAAGTCGCCCGTGGTGCCGCTCGGGTCCCACGCGCGCGCTGTCAGCCCCTGCGACTCACACCAGGACGGTGTCGCCACGCTGTCGTTGGAGTCGTCGACCGGCGGCGAGCTGTCCTCGGCAGGGGAGTCCCCGGGGGGAGGCGTCGAGGCGCCAGAGCAAGCGGCGAGCAGCAGGAGCGACGGGGCGACGAGTGAGTTCATCCGCGGATCATACAAGATCCTGCGTCCGCCTGCGTCAGTGCCCTGGGTCCATCTCGATCACGACGTCCGCCGTCACCCGGGCCTGGCAGCCCAACCGGTGGTCGGGCCGGTCCAAGAACGGCACCTCGGCCTCGTCGACGGGCGTGAGCTCGCCCTCGAGCACGCGGACGCGGCAGGAGTTGCACGCGGCGAAGCCACCGCACGCGGTCTCCATCAGGATCCCGTGCTCGTCGCAGACTTCGAGGAGCGTCTGCCCCACGCGCGCGGCGACTGGCGCGTGGCCGACCACTACGACGCAGGGCATACGCTGCGAATCAGACGTCGAAGCTCGAACCGCAGCCGCACTTGCGCTTGACGTTGGGGTTGTCGATGTGGAAGCCCGCGCCGATCAGCTCGTCCTTGTAGTCGATGACGGACCCGCGCAGGTACTGGATGTGCAGCGGGTTCATGAACACGCGCACGTCGCCGAAGGTGTGCACCTCGTCGTCCTCCTGGGCGGCCTCCTCGAACTCGAGCAGGTAGCTGTAGCCGGAGCAACCGCCGCCTTGGACGCCGAACCGGAGGCCAAACCCCTGCATCTCGTTCTCGCGCAGGAGCCGCGCGATGTGCTTCTGGCCGCCCTCGGTCATCGTCACGACCGGCAAGGAGTGGACTTCGGGGTTCTCGATGAAGTTGAGCGTGGCTTCCATGCAGTGATCCTCGTCGGCATACTATCTACACACAATGGCCCCATGTCGGTAGTCCTCCCCCCCGAACCCGTCGTCGGGCGCACTCTGCTGGTCATCGACAACGACGACAGCTTCACGGGGAGCCTCGTGATGTACTGCCGTGAGCTCGGATTTTCCCCGCGCGTCGTCCGGGACCGCGACGCCACCGAGGCCGATCTGCGAGGCGCCACGCGGATCTTGCTCTCGCCCGGCCCCGGCCGCCCCGAGGAGCGGCCCATCAACGCGGCGGCCCTTCGGATCGGCGCGCCCGTCTTCGGCGTCTGCCTCGGCATGCAGGCGCTCGTCCTCGCGTTCGGCGGAGAGGTCGTGCACGCGCGCGACGTCGTGCACGGCCGCACCAGCGCGGTCCACCACCTGGGGGAGGGCTGCTTCGCGGGCCTCCCCTCCCCCCTCCGCTGCACCCGCTACCACTCGTTGGCGGCCCGCCGCGCGACCTTGCCGGGCTGCCTCGAAGTGACGGCCTGGACCGACGATGGCGAGATCATGGGCGTGCGCCACCGCAGCCTCCCGCTCGAAGGCGTGCAGTTCCACCCGGAGTCCGTGCGCTCGGAGCACGGGCGCCAGCTGCTCGGGAACGGGCTGGGCTAGCCCAGGATGTGCCGCAAGCGGCCCCTCCTGGGCTAGTTGTTCTGCTTCGCCCTGCTTCCTGGCCAGGCCGGGGCGAAGCGAGCGCCCAAATCGCGCGCTGCGGCTTCGCCTCGCGCACACTTTGGGCTAGTACTCGAAGATCCCGACCTCGGTCGCCACCGCGTCGAGCCGCTGGTCGTGCGGCTCCGTCGGCAGCCGGTCGACGAGCTGGACCAGGAACGCGAGCCCGACGATCACGATCTCCGGCTGCTCGGCGCGCAGCCGAGCGATCAGCGCGTCGTAGTGCCCCCGCCCTTGCCCGATGCGGTTCATCTCGCTGTCAAAGCCCACGAGCGGCACCACCAGCATGTCCCCGGGCCCAGGGCTCACGTCCGGCCCCTGCGGCTCCGGGATCCCGCGGTAGCCGGGGACGAGCTCGCCCGTGCGGAAGCGCAGCGCGTCGTCGATCACCACGGGGAACGCGCACGCCTTGTCCGCCCGCAGCAGCCTCGTCTCCACCTCGGTCCCCATGTTCGCGTACACCAACAGCCGCTCGGCCAGCCGGCACGGCTCCCACGCCAGCAGCGCGCCCTGGATCGCGCGGCTGCGCGCCGGCCGATCGTCCAGCGCCTCCCTGCGCTTGCGGAGGATCCGCCTCAGCTCCCGCTTGTCCGGCGCGCCCTCCACCGCGGCTACCGGTTCTTCTTCCGCGCCTTGCGCGCGGCCTTCTCTTTCTTGCGACGCGCTTCCAGGTCGGACTGGGCGATCTGCGGCACCGCTGGGAGCGCCTGGTCGAGCCCGCTCATCCCCGGCATGCGGCCCATCCCCGCCTGCGCCATCTTCGCCATCTGCTCCCGCAGCTTGCGCTGCTCGGCCTTCGAGCCCGTCATGCCCGCGGCGACGCCGACATCGCGCATCATCATGCGCGTCATCTGGAACTTCTCCTTCAGGTCCTTCACGTCCTGCAGCGGGTGGCCGCAGCCCTTCGCGATGCGCTTCATCCGGCTCTCGTCGAGCAGGTCGGGCTTGCGCCGCTCCTGCTTCGTCATCGAGTCGATCATCGCCTCGACCTTGACCAGCTCGCGATCGTCGAGGGCCTCCGCCGGCAGTTGGCCCATGATCTCGTCCATGAACGGGAGCTTGGACATGACCTCGCGCAACGAGCCCATCTGCTTGATCATCTTCATCTGGCTCTGGAAGTCCACGAAGGTGAACTCGCCCTGGAGCATGCGGTTCGCGTCCTTCTCGGCCGTAGCCGGGTCGACGTGCTTCTCGAAGTCCTTCATCAGCCCGACGACGTCGCCGAAGCCGAGGATGCGGCTCGCGAGGCCCTCGGGGCGGAACTCGTCGAGCTTGTCGAGCCCCTCGCCCATGCCGACGTAGACGATGGGCTTGCCGGTGACGGTCTTGATGGACAACGCGGCGCCACCGCGGGCGTCGCCGTCGAACTTGG
>CALQBK020000065.1 GCA_943328795.2 Bifidobacterium breve | reverse complement strand
AGGTCTCGACCCACGCGAGCGCAGCCAGCACCCCGGCGGCTTCAAGCGCATCTCGACGGTTGCGGACGATCGGGATGCCAGCTCCCAGGCCCTGCGCCCTTATACCGCCCGCCGGGCGTCCGGATCGGCGGACGGCCGCGCCGCGCACAGGCCGGAAAGCCGCGCCCGGGGTTGCCGAAGCCGGGGCGTTCGTATAGTTGAATGAACCGTCATTCAGTCATGCCCAGCGACCGCCCGAGAACCAGCGCAGACAAGCACGACCGCATCTTGGATGCGGCTATTGACGTGTTCGCAGAGAAGGGGTTCCACCACGCGCGCATCAGCGACATCGCCGCCAAGGCCGAGGTCGCCGACGGCACGATCTACCTGTACTTCCGGAACAAGGACGACGTGCTGATCACCATCTTCGAGGAGAAGATGGGGGTGCTCATCGACGGGCTGAAGCTCGCGTTGAACGGCGTGGACGACCCGCTGGAGCGCATCCGCACGTTCGCGCGGTACCACTTCAAGCAGGTGCAAGACCACGAGTCGCTCGCCGAGGTGCTGCAGATCGAGCTGCGCCTCTCGAACAAGTTCCTCAAGGAGTACCGCCCGACTCAGCTGTGGGCGTACCTCAACGTGTTCGCGGGCATCGTGCGCGAGGGACAGGAGCGCGGCGTCATCCGGCAAGTCGACCTGTTCGCGAGCATGTGGGCGTTCTTCGGGGCGCTCGACGAGATCGCGATGCAGTGGGTGCTCGCCAACAAGGAGCGGAAGCAGCGCTTCTCGCTCGACGCTTCGGCCGAGGCCGTCGCAGACATCTTCGTCCGGGGGATGGCGGTCGACCCGTCTGCGATCCCCCCAGTCCCTGTTCACCCCTCCATCCTCTCATCCCAGGAGCCCCCGTGAAAATCGGTGTTTGTCTCAAGCAAGTCCCCGCAACCGACACCCGCGTGATCATCAACCCGACCGCCACCGGCATCGTGACGAACGACGTCAAGTGGGAGATCAACCCCTACGACGAGTACGCCCTGGAAGAGGCCGCCCGGCAGAAGACCGCTGGCAAGGGCACCGAGGTCGTGATCCTCACCGTCGGCGGGGCGCAGACCGAGCAGCGGCTGCGGGACGCGCTCGCCAAGGGCGCGGACCGGGTCGTCCGCATCGAGGACGCCGCGCTCGACGGCTCCGACGCGCTCGGGTACGCCCGCGCGCTCGCCGCCGCGGCGAAGGCCGAGGACATCGGCGTCCTGTTCTGCGGCCGCCAGGCCGTGGACGGCGACAACGGCGCGGTGCCCGCGATGATCGCGGAGATCCTCGGGTGGTCCCAGGTCACCTGGATCGACAAGCTCGGCATCGAAGGCACGAGCTTCACCGCCAACCGGGCGGCCGGCGGCGGGGCCAAGGAGGTCGTCACCGGGTCGCTCCCCGCGGTGTTCACCTGCGACAAGGGCCTGAACGAGCCTCGCATGACGAAGCTCCCGGACATCATGGCGGCGAAGAAGAAGCCGATCGTCGTCAAGAACCTCGACGCGCTCGGCCTCTCGGCCGCTTCCGTCGCCCCGGTGGTGGTGGAGGACGCGATGTCGCTCCCCCCCGCGCGCCCGGCGGGCCGCAAGCTGACCGGGGACGCCCCGAGCGTCGCCCGGGAGCTCGTGCGCTTGCTGCGCGAAGAAGCCAAGGTCATCTGACTGCCCGCCTCCTACCGATCCGAGCGCGCTCGACCGAAGCCGCTCGCACTTTTCCCTTACCCCTCATCTTCTGGAGCTTCCCATGGGCATTCTCGTCCTTTGTGAGACCGACGGCGGCCAGCCCCGCAAGTCGGCGTTTGAACTTCTCGGCAAGGCCAAGGCGCTCGGCCTCGGCCCCGTCACCGCGCTCGTGCTCGGCCCGGCCGACGTGACCTCGCTCGGCGGGCACGGCGCGGACGCCGTCCTGCACTACGACAACGCGGTGCTCGCGAGCCACAGCACCGGCACCGCGGTCAAGGCGATCGCCAACGCCGTGGCCGCGACCGGCGCGTCGGTGGTCCTCGGGTCGGCGAGCAACGTCACCCGGGACGCGTTCCCGCGGCTCTCGGCACGCCTCGGCGCGGGCCTCGCAGTCGAGTGCACCGACCTGCGCGTCGCGGGCGGCAAGCTCGTCGGCCGCCGGCCGGTGTTCGCGGGCAAGGCGCTCGTGGACGTCAAGGTGCAGAGCGCCGTGGCGCTGTTCACCGTGCGCCCGAACTCGTTCCCCGTCGCCGCGTCGACGGGCGCGACCGCGCCGGTCACCACCGGGGACGGCGGCGTCAGCGGGTCCGACGTGGACGTGAAGGTCGTCCAGACCCTCGCGCCCGAGTCGAAGCAGGTGGATCTCACCGAGGCGGACCGCATCGTCTCGGGCGGGCGCTCGCTCAAGTCCAAGGAGAGCTTCGACGCGGTCATTCGTCCGCTCGCGGCCGCCGTACACGCGACGCCCGGCGCGTCGCGCGCCGCCGTGGACGCTGGGTTCGCCCACCACGGCGACCAGGTCGGCCAGACCGGCAAGGTGGTGAACCCGTCGCTCTACATCGCGATGGGCATCTCCGGCGCGATCCAGCACCTCGCGGGCATGCGCACCTCGCGCATCATCGTCGCGGTGAACAAGGACCCCGACGCGCCGATCTTCCAGTTCGCGACCTACGGCATCGTCGGCGACCTGTTCGAGTACGCCCCGCTGCTGCAGGCCGAGTTCCAGAAGACCCTGGCATAGTCGCCGCCGTGCGTCGGCTCGCGGTGTACAAGGGCCACGTGACCCTCGTACACCACGTCGTCGCCCATGCCGGGGGCCAGCCCGGGCGCCGCGCAAACAAGCGGGCTCCAACCCCCTGGAATCGCTTGAAGCGAGACGCACGCTGGCCCCCTCCCGCGCCGTTCCCCGCAGGGTTTGGCGGAGCCAACGTCTTCGGCGGCTTCGCCAAACCGTGCCTTGGAACGGCGCAAAGCAAACGCCGGTGCCGAAGCGAGGTGTGCCGAGCGTCGGCACCGGCGGCCAGCCCGTGAGCCCACGCTTGGCGCTCGGGCTCGCCGTGTGCGCCTCCGCGTGCGCCGCGTGGGTCGGGTCGAGCGTGGTGTACACGTTCGACGTGAGCGACGGGCTCGTGCTCTCGCTCGTCGGGCTGGGGGGGCTCACCTGGGCCGCGGTGCTCGCCGCGACCCGCTCGGACGCCCCGGGCTGGGACGCGAACGGCCCGGCGGTGCCGCTCGGCGCCTGGCTGGTCGTCGCGGCGCTCCTCGTACGCGCGCCGTGGATCCCGAGCGCGCCGATCTTCAGCGACGACGTGTACCGCTACGTGTGGGAGGGGCGGGCCTGGGCCGCGGGCTTCAACCCGTTCGCCCACGCGCCGATCGACCCGCTGTTGGCGTCGCTGCGGGACGAGGGCTGGAAGCGGGTGAACCACCCGGAGGTCTCGAGCATCTACCCGCCGCTGGCGCAGCTGCTTTTCGTGCTGCTTGCCCCCGGCGGGGCGCTCGCGTGGAAGGTGCTCGGGGCGTTGGCGGACGTCGGCACGGCGCTGGTGCTCGCCCGGCGGTCTTCGCGCGCGGCGTGGCTGTGGGCGTTGTTGCCGCTGACGGCGCTGGAGTCTGCGGGATCGGGGCACCTGGAGTCTGTCGGCGTGTTCCTGCTGGTGGCGTCGCTCGCGGCGAACGAGGCGGGGCGCACGGGGGTCGCGATCGCGGCGGCGTGGGCTGGCGCGATGGTCAAGCTGCTGCCCGGGGCAGCGCTCTTGCCGCTGGTGCGGGGGGTGAAGGTGCGGGCCGCCGTGGTGGTCGCGACGGTGGTGGCGTTCGCCCCGATCCTCGCGGCGGGCCGCGGGGCGTTCCGCGGGTTCGAGACCTACCGCGCGGTCTGGGCGTTCAATGGCAGCGCGTACCCTCTGCTCGCGGCGGTGCTCGGATCGTCGGCCGTCGCAGCCGACCCCGCCCGCACGGTGCTGCAGGGGGTGGGCGCGCTGGTGGTGGTCGGGGCGGCGTGGCGGTCCCGCCGCCAGCGTGACGCCGCCGCTACAGTCGCGATGGCCGCGGCCGGCGCGTTCGTGCTGCTCTCGCCTACGGTGCACCCCTGGTACGTGCTCTGGCCGCTCGGGGTAGCGCTATGGGTGGACGGCCCCGCGGCGGTCTGGACCCTCGCCGCCGTGCTCGTCCCGTTCGCGTACCGCGTCCTCGGCACCCTGCACGCCGGCACCTGGCACGAGGACCCGGTGACCCGCTGGGTGGTCTGGACGCCCGTCTGGGCGCTCGGGGCCTACGTGCTGGTGCAGCGCGCGGCCCTCGGGTCTCGGCGCCGACCGGCGTAGCGGCTGGGGTCGCCCCGCGGACGTCGTGGCCTGGGCGGTCGCCTCCGGCGTTGCGTCCGCCCCGCGGACGTCGTGGCCTGGGCGAGCGGTCGCCTCCGGCGTTGCGTCCGCCCCGCGGACATCGTTGGCGGGGCGACCTGTCCCAACTTGACCACCCCGTCCGCGCGGTCTGCGACCAACGCCGGGTTTCTGCGGCTCCGTAGGTACAACGCCAGCGCGGGGTGATGCTTGCCGCTACGCGGTCGTCCCGTGCGAGGTCTTCCATGGCGAGGGCGGGTCGCCTCGCGCGTTGTGTCCGCCCCACGGACATCGTTGGCGGGGCGACCTGTCGCCTCCGGCGTTGTGTCCGCCCCGCGGACGTTGTCGAGCAGGCGACCGGTCGCCTCGGGCGTTGCGTCCGCCCCGCGGACATCGTGCGCCGGGCGACCCGTCGCCTCGGGCGTTGTGTCCGCCCCGCAACGCGCCGACAACCTGGCGGGAAGCGGCACCTCCCTGGACGGCGAAACCCCGGCGTCTCTCGACGCCGGGGCTCGCTTGCAGTCGGTGGGCTCGCGCCCCCTCCTGGCTACGCGTTCTTCTTCTCTTCGCGGAACTTCTTGATCAGCTCCTCGGTGACGTTGTTCGGCGCCTGGGCGTAGCGCGCGAACTCCATCGAGAACTCCGCCTTGCCCTGGGTGCCGGACCGCAGCGTGGTGGAGTAGCCGAACATCTCGGCCAGCGGGACCTCGGCCTCGAGCTTCGAGAAGCCCTCGGACTCCTCGGAGCCGATGATGATGCCGCGGCGCTGCATGATCGTGCCGACCATCGCGCCGTGGAACTCCGCCGGGCCGTCGATGCCGACCTTCATGATCGGCTCGAGCACGACCGGCTTTGCCTTGGCGTAGGACTCCTTGAACCCGCCGATGGCGGCGAGCTGGAACGCGATGTCGGACGAGTCGACCGCGTGGTACGCGCCGTCGATGATGGTCATGCGCACGCCGGAGACCGGGGAGCCCGTGAGCTCGCCCTTGTCCAGGCACTTCTTGAAGCCCTTGTCGCAGCTCGTGATGAACTCGCGGGGGATGGAGCCGCCGGAGATGCTGTCCACGAACTCGTAGGAGCCGTCGAAGGGCTCCATGAAGCCCGCGACACGGCCGTACTGGCCGGAGCCGCCGGTCTGCTTGCGGTGCGTGTAGTTGAAGTCCGCGCGCTGGCTGATGGTCTCGCGGTAGGCGACGCGGGGGGGCGACGAGATGACCTCGCACGCGTACTCGCGCTTCATCCGCTCGATGTAGACCTCGAGGTGCAGCTCACCCATGCCGGCGATGATGACCTCGCCGGTGTCGGGGTCGGAGCTGACGCGGAACGTCGGGTCTTCCTTCGCGAAGCGCTGGAGCGCCTTGCTCAGGTTGTTCGTCGCGGACGCGAGCTTCGGCTTGATGGTGAGCGAGATGACCGCCGCGGGCACGTGGATGGAGCTCATCGCGACGTCGACGGTACCGTCGTGGAACGTGTCGCCGGACGAGCAGTCGACGCCGAAGATGGCGATGATGTCGCCAGCGCAGGCCTCGTCGATCTCCTGCATGTCGTTCGAGTGCATACGCACGAGGCGGCCCACCTTGAGGGACTTCTTGGTGCGCGCGTTGTGGATGGTGTCGCCCTTGCGGACGGTGCCCTGGTAGATGCGGAGGTACGTCAGCTGGCCGTAGCGGCCGTCTTCGAGCTTGAACGCCAGCATCAAAAGCGGGCCCTTCGGGTCCGACGGGATGATGATCTTCGCTTCGTTGTGCTCCAGGTCAACCGCGTCGTTCGGCACGTCGGTCGGGCAGGGCAGGTAGAGCAGGACCGCGTCGAGCAGCCGCTGCACGCCCTTGTTCTTGTACGCGGAGCCGCAGAGCACCGGCACGAGCTTGAGCGCGATGGTCGCCTTGCGGATCGCCTCGATGAGCGTCTCCTCTTGCACTTCTTCCATCAGGATCTGCTCGGTGAGGTCGTCCGAGAACATCGAGACGTTGTCCAGGAGCTCCTCGCGGTACTTGCGGGCGTCGTCCGCCATCTCGGCCGGGATGTCGCTGATCGTGATGATCTCGCCGTTGTCGCCGGAGAACGTGAACGCCTTCATCTTGACGAGGTCGACGTGGCCCTGGTGCTTCTCCTCGAGCCCGATCGGGAGCTGGAGCATCACGGCGTTGTGGCCGAGCTTCTCCTTGAGCTGCTGGCGGACGCGCAGGGGGTTCGCGCCCTGCCGGTCGCACTTGTTCACGAACGCGAGCCGCGGCACGTTGTAGCGGCGCATCTGGCGGTCGACGGTGAGCGACTGGGACTGGACGCCGGCCACCGCGCAGAGCACAAGGATGGCGCCGTCGAGGACGCGGAGGGCGCGCTCGACCTCGATGGTGAAGTCGACGTGCCCTGGCGTGTCGATGATGTTGATGTGGTGCTCTTGGCCGCCCTCGACCTGCGTGTTCTTCCACTCGCAGTGGGTCGCGGCGGACTGGATCGTGATGCCGCGCTCGCGCTCAAGGTCCATGGAGTCCATGGTCGCGCCGACGCCGTCCTTGCCCTTCACTTCGTGGATGGCGTGGATCATGCCGGTGTAGAACAGGATGCGCTCGGTCAGGGTGGTCTTCCCCGAGTCGATGTGGGCGCTGATGCCGATGTTCCGGATGATGCTGAGGTCGGTGATCATGAGAGGCTCCTGGAGACGGGGGCGCGACGCGCCGGGCGAACTGCCGCGGCGCACGAGTGCAGCGTCGCGGGCGCGGCGTCTACCCCGCGAGGGCCGGGGAGGCAAGCTCCGAACCTGCGCGCGGGGGGGACGGCACGCGTGACAATCTCGTGTCTGGGGTTGTTCCGGGCCGGCTGCGGGGTCGCGGGTTCAGTGGTCGTCGTCGTCGTCGTCGTCGTCGTCGTCGCGCTCGGGGAGGTCGTCTGGCGCGGGGAGGTCGACGCATAGCGCGGAGCGGCCACGGTTGACCTCGGCGACGCCGAAGCCAACGAGCACCCCGCTTTCGCCGGCTGGGTCGGGGCGCTCAGGCGCCCCTCCCGGCGGCCCTTCGGCGCATCCGGCGGGCGAGTACACCCGCCGGATGCACCCACGGTTCGGCCCCGCCGAAGACGGCGGGACCGAGACCGCGCGGGCCGTGCGGGTTTGAGCTATCGGTCGCCTTCGCGGTCCCTGCACGCATTGCACCTCCTGGACGCGCTCCAAGGGCGCGCTGCGCACCGAGAGATCTGGCGAGAACCGAGGGTCGACCAGCGCGAACAGCGGGATCATGGCACGATCTCGGGCTCCCACGTCCCGACCGGACCGTGGTCAGGCATGAGCCGGATCTCGACGACGGCCTTGTCGCGGAGCCCGAGCGCTTGCCCCCAGTGAAGGCTGAAGACGTCGCCGAGGAAGCTCATTGGACCAACGCGCGGCAACACCGTGGTCACGGTGCGGTACCCGGGCAGCCGGGCCTCGACGTGGCGCGACGAGAAGATCGGCACGCGGACCTCGACAGGGGCCTCCCCGAGCCGCGCCTCGTTCCGGTACAACGTGGCGCCCACGGGCACGGTGGTGACCTGGACGCGGTGGACGCAGCCGAGGAGGAGGAGGGCGAGCACGGTCCAGGCGTAACCCCGAGCGGGGGGCCAGCCCGGGGCAGCGGGGCTGTCGCTTGCGGCTGGGCCGGATAAGCGCCCGGTATGTCTACGCTCCGCCAGTCGCACCACGAGAAGATCTGCCTCCACCTGCTCGACAACGGGGGCGAGTCCACGCACTCGAGCCTCGGGGAGTGGGCGGGCACCACGCTCGGCATGGCCCACCAGGACTTCGCGGACCTCGCCGAGGGCATGGTGGAGGAGGGGCTCTTGCGCTGGGACGGCACGACGCTGAGCTTGCACTCCGAGGGCCGTGCGCTCGGCACGCGGGTGAAGGCCGCGGGGTCGGGCCAGGACGCGCCCGCGCCCGAGGCGGCGAAGAAGGGGAAGAAGAAGAAGGACGCAGCGCCCGTCGAGGCCCCCAGCGAGCCCGTTGCCCAGCCGGCCGTCGAGGCCCCCGCGGAGCCCGTGGCACCGCCGCCCGTCGCCGAGGCGCCCGTTGTCGCCGTCGTCGCCGCGCCAGTCGTCGTCGCTGCGGAGCCTCCTCCCGAAGCCCACGACCACGGTCACAGCCACGACCACGGTCATAGCCACGACCACGGCCGCGCGGGCGACGGGCAAGAGCAGGACCTGCCGCCGCCGCCTCGCAAGGCCCGGCCCGCGGCCGCGGCGCCGCCCCCCCCGCCGGCAGCAAGCCGGAGCTTGTTTGGGCGGGTGAAAGGGCGCATCAAGAAGCTGCTCGGCCGCTCGTAGGCTCGTCCGGCGTTACCCGAACAGCGCCGGCTGCAGCGCGCCTTCGTGCCGCAGCAGCCAGCGCTTCTGGTCGATCCCCCCCGCGTAGCCGCCCAGCCCTCCGTCCGTGTTCACAACGCGGTGGCACGGGATCACGATGCCCACGGGGTTCGCGCCGTTCGCCCCACCGACGGCCCGGGACCCGCTCCCCGTCTGCGTAGCGAGCTCCGCGTAGGTGACCGTGCGGCCGAGCGGGATCTCTCGCAGCGCCGCCCAGACCTTCTGCTGGAACGGCGTGCCGGACGGGGCCAATGGGAGGTCGAAGCGCACGAGCGTCCGCGCGAAGTAGGCGTCCAGCTGGCGCGTCGCCTCGGCTAGCAGCCCGTCGGGGTCGCCTCGCTCCCAGCCGTCGGGCACGACGCTGTCGGGGGTGACGAACCAGAGGTGGGTCAGCGCGCCGCCCGAGCTGCCGAGCCGCAAGAGGGCGACCGGGCTCGGGTGGAGGACGTAGTGGGTCCTGCCCGTGCCCTCGCTCATGCCCGTCGCGCGGGCGGACGGGTGGTCAGCCGTCGGGACCAGGAGCGATCCGCGGACGAGCCAGCGTCCGCGCTGGGCTCGGTCGGCTGGGGTTGGCCCTCGCGGTAGAGCCAGCGCCCGCCGACGCGCTCAAACGCGCTGCGCTCGCGGAAGGACGCGTCCACCCCACCGCGGTCGAGCGTCGCCAAGAACTGCACCACCGCGGTGTCCCCGGACGTCTCCGCCAGCTCGACGTCGAGCCCGAGGAATTTCACCTGCGCGCTGAACTCGCGGATGCCCTCGGCCCATGCTGCCCGCTCCGGCTCGGCGTGGGGGCTCGCCGGGTGCGTTGTCGCGATGATGTAGCCCGCGTCCCCGGTCGCGTACGCCGCGTACCGCGAGCGCATCAGCGCCTCTGCCGTGGGCGCTGGCGTCCCCGCCAGGTACGGGGCGCAGCAGCCCTTGCCCTTCTTTCCCGAGTGACAGGGGCACGGGGCGTTCAGCGAGATCCGCGGCATCGCCCTACCCGGGGGGCGCGTGGCAGACGGCCTCGATGTTGTGCCCGTCTGGATCGAGCACGAACGCGCCGTAGTACCCGGCATGGTAGTGCGGGCGCGGCCCGGGGCCCCCGTTGTCCTTCCCCCCGGCAGCCATCGCGGCGGCGTAGAACGCGTCGATGGTCGCCCGGTCAGCCGCGCGGAACGCGATGTGCACGCGGTCGCTCGGCGTGCCCTCGTGGACCCAGAAGTCGGGCATCGGCGCGACGCCCATTCCGAACACCACGAGCCCGCCGGTGTGGGCCGTCGGGATCTCCTTGAGCACGGCGTACCCCAGGGGCGCGAGCGCCTGCTCGTAGAATGCCCTGCTCTTCGCGGGGTCGCTGACAGCCACGCCAGTGTGATCGATCATCGGTTCTCCTCGCGCCCTGCTCTATCCTTGTTAGCGGCCGGACCATGACGCGATTTTCCCTCCTCGCCCTCCTCGCCCTCCCGTTGTTCACCGCCTGCGACAAGGACAAGGCCGCCGAGGCTACGCCAGCGCCGAAGCCGCTCGCCGTCGAGAAGGCCAAGCCGGCCGATTTGCCTGCGCCCGCCGACGTCGCCGCGCCCCCGGCTGACGCGATCAAGACCGCCTCAGGCCTCGCCTACAAGGTGATCACCCCCGGCACCGGGACCGAGCACGCCGTCGCCGACGACCGCGTCGAGGTGCACTACACGGGCTGGACGACCGACGGGAAGATGTTCGACAGCTCCGTGGTCCGCGGGCACACCGCCAAGTTCAAGCTCACGCAGGTGATCAAGGGTTGGACCGAAGGCGTGCCGCTGATGGTCGTCGGCGAGACCACGCGGTTTTGGATCCCGAGCGAGCTCGCGTACAACCACAAGCCCGGCAAGCCCGATGGCATGCTGGTGTTCGACATCGAGCTGAAGGGCATCACCGCAGCGCCGAAGCCGATCCCCGCGCCGGACGACGTGGCGGCCGCCCCCAAGGACGCGAAGAAGACGAAGTCCGGCCTCGCGTACAAGGTGCTCACCCCCGGCACCGGCAAGGCCCACCCGAAGGCGACCGACAAGGTCGAGGTCGACTACACCGGCTGGGACACCTCCGGGCACATGTTCGACAGCTCCGTGGTGCGCGGCAAGCCCGCGAGCTTCGGGCTCGACGCCGTGATCCCCGGCTGGACCGAGGGCGTGCAGCTCATGGTGGTCGGCGAGAAGACCCGGTTCTGGATCCCCGCCGCGATGGCGTACGGCGAGACCCCCGCGCGCCCCGGCGCGCCCGCTGGGAACTTGACCTTTGACGTCGAGCTGAAGGCGATTCAGTAGACGGTGAGGGGGAGGAATTCACGGAGGGGACGGAGACGGGGAGGCGGGGAGAAGAGGGGAATATTGAGGAAGAGGGGGCTGAACCGGGCCCGAGCGGGGCACGGGTTGGCCGTCGACCGGAGCCCAGGGGCCGCGGCCCCCGGGCGTGGTCGATGGCCCAACCGCCAAGCGAGCTCCGAAGCGCAGCGGAGGAATCGCGCAGCCCGCTCGCGGGGGTAGAAGCCGGCGGCAGCCGGCTTCGGAGGGGTCGGGCGTCTTCGCCCGACGCGCAGTCAGCGACGGCGCCGCTGGCGCCGGGCCGGCCGGCAAGGCCGGCAGCTGACGCAGCCCGCCCCCGGAGCCCGGCCGCAAAGGCCGGGCGTGAGGGGGACGCCCCGCGCCCCCCTCACAAACAAACCTCGTACTCCGCCGTCCACGTCGGCCCCGCGCCGGTCACCTTGGCCGGGACGCGGAGCTGGACCTCGCGCTCCTGCCGCGTCATCACCGAGAACGCGTGGTTGGACGCCGTGTAGGCGGGCACCTTGCCCGCGGCGACACGGGTCGCCACGAACGCCTCGTGGTCCCGCACCCGGCGCAGCGTACGCTCGCGACCGATCGCGACCGCCCGCACCAGGCTCTCCGCGATCACGGGCTCGAACGCCGGCAGTCGCTCGATCCCGACGCTGCTTCGCCCGGTCGCCAACGCCGCCGCCATCGTCGTCCCCGTGCCCGCGAACGGGTCCAGCACCGTGTCCCCTTGCGACGCGTACATCTGCACCAGCCGCCACGGGACCTCGAACGGGAACGCGCCCGAGCGCTCCCGGCCAACGCTCCCGGCTTGCCCCGTGCCCGCGAGCCCCTGCCACAGGTCCGAGAACCACGCGTTGCGCTCCTCCCAGAAGTACGCAGACTCCGCTCGGCGCACCTTCTCCGCGGCCGTGTAGACCCGCTTCCCGCCCTTGCGCAGCACGAGGATGTACTCGTGCTCGTAGGTCACGTACGCCCCGCCGGGCAACATGCCGGAGCCCATGAACTTGTTCGGCGCGTTGGTCGGCTTGCGCCACAGGATGTCGGGCAGCACGGTCATCCCGAGCCGCTGCGCCGCGGTCAAGATGCGCGCGTGGTTCGAGTAGAGCGCGAACTCCCCGCCGATGCTGCGCGTCGCGTCCCCGATGTTGATGCAGCAGATCCCACCGGGGATCAGCACGCGGGCCACCTCCGCCCAGGCCTTGTCCAGCACCGCGTGCATCGCCTCGAACGCCTCCGGGCCGCGCCCTGCCGCGAGGTGCTCCCCGGCGGCCGGGTCGAGCGCGGTGAACGCGTCGTCCCACATCTCGATCATCGGGTACGGCGGGGACGTGACGACCAGGTGCACGGACCCGCTCGCCACGGGGGCGCGACGCGAGTCGCCGATCACGAGGTGGTGGGTGGTCCGCAAGCAGCGGGCGACGTATCGCGCGCGCTCGGCGTCGCCGCCGCCCGGGTTAGCCGCGCGTTCTCCCCGCTGGGTCCAATGCCCCCCTTCTACGTCACGACCCCCATCTACTACGTCAACGACGCGCCCCACATCGGGCACGCGTACACCACCGTCGCGGCCGACGCGCTGGCGCGGTGGCACCGGCTGAACGGTCGCGAGACCTTCTTCCTGACCGGCACCGACGAGCACGGCCAGAAGGTGCAGCGCGCCGCGGAGAAGCTCGGCCGCACGCCGCAGGAGCACGCCGACCTCATGCACGTGCGCTTCAAGGCGCTGTGGGAGCGGCTCGACATCCAGTACGACGACTTCATCCGCACGACAGAGCCCCGGCACACGCGGTTCGTGCAGGACCTCCTCCAGAAGCTGCACGACCAGGGCGAGCTGTACCAGGCGCCGTACTCGGGCTGGTACTCGACCAGCGCGGAGCGGTTCTGGAGCGACGAGGAGGTCGCTGCCGCCACGGCGATCGCCCTCGGCAAGCCCGTCACCCCCGCCGACCTGCACAACGGCGTCGCGGGCGTCTGCCCCGACTCTGGCGCGGCCGTCGAGTGGCTCACTGAGCACAACTGGTTCTTCCGGATGTCCGCGTACCAGGACCGGCTGGTCGCGCACATCACCGAGAACCCGTCGTGCATCATGCCCGAGACGCGCCGCAACGAGGTGCTCGGCTACCTGCGGAAGCCGCTGGCCGACCTGTGCATCTCGCGGCCGAAGGCGCGCCTCGCCTGGGGCATCCCGCTGCCGTTCGCGCCCGACTACGTCACCTACGTGTGGTTCGACGCGCTGACCAACTACGTCAGCGCGCTGCAGGAGCCGCCGGCGCGGTTGGCGTTCTGGCCCGAGGCGCTGCAGCTCGTCGGCAAGGACATCCTCACGTTCCACACCGTGTACTGGTTCAGCTTCCTGTTCGCGGCGGGCATCACCCCGCCGAAGCAGGTGTACGCGCACGGCTGGTGGCTGATGACCGGCAAGAAGATGTCGAAGTCCGTCGGCAACGTGATCAAGCCCGACGCGATGATCGACGCGTACAGCGCGGACGCGCTCCGGTACTTCCTGCTCGCGGCCGTGCCGTTCGGCGCGGACGGCGAGTTCACGCAGGAGGCGTTCCTGCACCGCTACAACTCGGACCTCGCGAACGACATCGGCAACCTGTCGCACCGGGCGACCTCGATGCCCGAGAAGTGGCTCGGCAGCGTCGTCCCCGCGGTGGGCGTGCAGACGGACGAGGACCTGGAGCTGCAGGCCGTGGCGCTGCGCGCGACGGACGCGTTCCGCGCGAACATGGAGCTCGTGCAGTTCAAGGCGGCCCTCGAGGGCCTCTGGGAGCTCGTGCGCGCCGGCAACAAGTACATCGACTCGCAGGCCCCGTGGGCGCTGAACAAGCGCGGCGACATGGAGCGGCTCGGCACCGTGCTGCGCAACGTGATGGAGGTCGTGCGGGTCGCGTACTCGTACCTGGCCTGCGTCACGCCGGGCAAGTCGAAGGAGGTCCTCGACCGCCTCGGGATGGCCGCCCCCGACCTCGATCCCAACCTGAACCGCCTGACCCCGGGGCACGCCGTGTCGCACCGGGACCCCATCTTCCTTCGCCTCGACGCAATCCCGGAGTCCCTCGTGTCCAACGATCCCGTCCCCGCCGCCCCCCCCGTCGCCGCTGCCGCCGCCGTGGCCCCCGCCGCCCCCGCCGTGGAGGCCGCCCCCGTCGCCCAGATCGAGTACGACGACTTCGCCAAGGTGCAGCTCCGCACGGGGCTCGTCCTCGCGGCCGAGAAGCACCCGAAGGCCGATCGCCTGCTCGTACTCTCCGTCGAGGTCGGCGAGGAGAAGCCCCGCACCATCGTCGCCGGGATCGCCGCGGTGTACGAGCCGGCCGAGCTGGTCGGCAAGACCGTCATCGTGGTGATGAACCTGAAGCCGGCGAAGCTGCGCGGCATCGAGAGCCAGGGCATGCTGCTCGCGGCCGGCGGGTCCGACGTCGCGTCGATCCTGACGCCTTACCGCCCGGTGGCCCCCGGCAGCGTCGTCAAGTAGCTAGCCATGCTGGGCTAGACCGCCTCGACGCGGAACCTGCGGCCCTTGATCTTGCCGTTGGCCAGCGCCGAGAGCGCCTGGTCGGCGACCCGCTCGCTCACGGCGACGTACGCGAACCGGTCGTGGATCTCGATCTTGCCGATGTCGGTGCCCTCGAAGCCGGCGCCGCCGACCTCGGCTTTGCCCGTCAGCGCGCCCAGGATGTCGCCGGGGCGCAGCTTGTCCTTCCGCCCGCCCGCGATGAAGATCGTGCGCATCGCGGCGGCCTGCGGCGCGAGCTCCGCGGGGACCGGCAAGGGCTCGACCGGGATCGCGGCGCCGATGCTCTCGGCGATCCAGTCGAGGCGGGTGCGCTCGCGCTCGCTGATGAGGGAGATCGCCAAGCCCGGGCGCCCGGCCCGGCCCGTGCGCCCCGAGCGGTGCACGTAGGCGTCCGGCTTCGTCGGGAGCTCGACGTTGACGACGAGATCGAGCCCCGCGACGTCGATGCCCCGCGCGGCCACGTCGGTCGCGACCAGCACGCGTACGCTCCCGTTGCGGAGCCGCGCCATGATCCTGTCGCGGTCGATCTGCTCGAGATCGCCGTGCAGCTCGCCCGCGCTGACGCCCGCTTGCCCGAGCGCGGCGGTGACGTTCTTGACGGTCTCCTTGAAGTTGCCGAACACGATCGCCGAGCCCGGCTTGTGGACGGCGAGGATCGCGAGCAGCGCCTCCACGCGGTCGGGCGCTACGTGGGCGACGTGGCGGATCTCGAGCGGCTCGCCCTCGATCACGACGCGCTCCGGGTCGTGCTGCCAGCGCGCGGACATCTCGCTGATCGTCGCGGGGAACGTGGCGCTGAAGAAGGCGGTCTGGCGCTCGGGCGGGAGCCCCGCGAGGATGCGCTCGACCTGCTCTTGGAACCCGAGGTCGAGCATGCGGTCGGCCTCGTCGAGCACCACGGTGTGGATGGCGTCGGGGAGCATCGCCTCGCGGTCCAGCATCTCGAGCACGCGCCCCGGGGTCCCGACCACCACGTGTACACCTTGCTCGAGCGCCTGGCGCTGCGCCCACCCGTTCTGCCCGCCGCAGACCTCCAAGATCCGCATGCCGGGCAGCCCGCGCCCTGCCTTCCGCAGCTCGGTGGTCACCTGGGTCGCGAGCTCGCGCGTGGGGCACAGGACGAGGGCCTGGAGCCACGGCCGGTTGTTGTCGTTCACGAGGTCGAGCCGCAGCCGGTCGAGCAGGGGCAAGCCGTACGCGAGGGTCTTCCCGCTGCCGGTCTGGGACTGGCCGACGAGATCCCGGCTCGCGAGCAGGATCGGGATGCACTGCGCCTGGATGGGCGTAGGCGTGCGGAAGCCGGACGCGGCGAGGGCGTCCTGCAGGGCGGGCAGGAGGCGCAGGTCTTCGAAGCTGGACATCGGCGGGGCTTATGCCGCCGGTCAGCGGGCGGTTCGCGCGGGCGCCTACTTGCCGACGCAGAAGCGCGCGAAGAGGCGGTCGAGCACGTCCTCGGACGCGTCGCGGCCCGCGAGCGCGCCAGCGTGCCCGATCGCGGCCGCCAGGTCCGTCACCGCGACGGCCGGGCCCGCGACCCCGAGCGCGCGCGCCGCGCTCTCGGCAGCGTCCGCGATCGCTAGAAGGACGTCGCGCTGCCGGGCTGAGCTCACGATGGCCTCCTCGTCCGCCCCCAGCCCCGAGAGCGCAGGCAGCAGCGCGGCCCGCAGCGCCGCGACGCCTTCGCCCGTGACGCTCGACACCACGAAGTCGCACGGAAACGTCGGCCGGCCCTGGTCCGCCAGCGTCGCGACGCGCAAGCAGGGCGCGCGCGCCACGCCCTGTCCATCCCCCGTCGCCGGCAAGCACAGGATCCGCAGGTCCGCGGCGTCCCCGCTCGCGCGCCCCATCACGAGGCCCGCGGCCTCGAGCCCCGTCGTGCCCTCGCGCTCCCCCGCGGTGTCCACCAGGATCAGCCGCCCGCCGGGCAGCGCCAGCGGGCTCTCGACCACGTCACGCGTGGTCCCCGCGACCGGCGACACCAGCGCGCGCTCGCGCCCGAGCAGCGCGTTGAACAGGCTCGACTTGCCCGCGTTGACCGGCCCCACCAGCGCGACCCTGGCCCCGTCCAGCGCGACCTCCCCCGCGCGCCACCCCGCCGCAAGCCCCCTCGCAGTCGTCGCGACGCCCGCGAGCTTGGCCGCCAGCGCGTCGTCGTCGTCGAACAGCAGGTCTTCGCCCGGGTAGTCCAGGATCGCCTCGAGCTCCGCCGCGACGTCCACCAGCGCCTCGCGCAGCGACGCGGCATGGTCCCGCAGCGCGCTCCCTTGCCGCGCCAGCTCCAAGCCCGCCGGGCTCGTCGCGCCGATCGTCGCGAGCACACCCTCCGCGCCGACGAGGTCGATCCGCCCGTTCACGAACGCCCGTCGCGTGAACTCCCCCGGCGATGCGAGGCGCGCCCCGGCGCTCACCAGCGCGCCGACGAGCCGCTCGACGATCAGCGGGTTGCCGTGACACGAGAGCTCGGCCACGTCTTCGCCGGTGTAGCTCGACGGGCCCCGGAACACGGTCAGCACGGCGTCGTCGAACACCCCCTGCGCGTCCTGGACCTGGACCAGTGTTGCCCGGCGCGCTGGCGGTACCCGCCCGCAGACCCGCGTGAGCACGGCGTCGAGCCCGGCGCCCGACAGCCGGACCACCGCCAGGGCCGAGTGCCCGACCGGCGTAGCTGGGGCGACGATGAGCGCGAGCATGCCCGGCGGCCTATCCCAGGCGGTGCCGCGAGCGGCCCCGGTCGGGCAGGCCTCGCGGGTGTGGGGGATGGCCTACCGAATCCCGGCGCGCGGCTGTGCTACCCTGCCGCGCATGTCGAGCGCTGAATCCCCCCGCATCGTGGTCACTGGTGGAGCTGGGTATGTCGGGAGCGTGCTCGTGCCGCACCTCCTGTCAAAGGGCTACCGGGTCCACGTCTTGGACAACCTCCGGTTCGGCGGCGAGAGCATGTTGCCGAACTTCATCCATCCGAACTTTGCGATGACGCAAGGCGACGTCACGGACGCCGGGGTGGTGAAGCAGGTGATGCAGGGGGCGGACGCGGTGGTGCACCTCGCGGCGCTCGTCGGCTACCCGGTGTGCAAGAAGCTCCCGGACGAGGCGCGCAAGACGAACATCACCGGCACGCGCAACGTGCTGGAGCACGCGCCGGCCGACGCGAAGCTGATCAACTTCTCGACGGGCTCGAATTACGGAGAGGTGGTCGGGGTCTGCGACGAGGACACGCCGCTCAACCCGCTCTCGCTCTACGGCGAGACGAAGACCGAGGCCGAGCGCATGGCGATGGAGCGTCCGAACACGGTCGCGCTGCGCTTCGCAACGGCGTTTGGGCTGTCCTCGCGCCTCCGGCTGGACCTGATGATCAACGACTTCACGTACCAAGCGCTCGTGAATCGGTACTTGTTGGTCTACGAGCGCCACTTCCGGCGCACGTTCATCCACGTGCACGACATGGCGCGGGTCGTGCCGCACCTGCTCGGGGTGTGGGACGACGCGAAGGGCAAGACCCTGAACGTCGGCCACGAGTCGATGAACCTGACGAAGGAGGACATCACCCACATCCTCCAGACCAAGCTCGATTTTCACCTGTACTTCGCGGATGTCGGCAAGGACGAGGACAAGCGGGACTACGAGGTGAACTACTCGCGGATCCGGGGGCTGGGCTTCCACACCGAGGTGGACATCCACCGTGGCCTCGACGAGCTGATCGGCGGCCTGCGTCTCGTGCGCATCCGGAACCCGTACTCCAACGTCTAAGTGACCTCGGCTCCTGGCACTCCGACGGGCGAGACGCGCTGCTCACCGCGACGAGCCCCTCCCCGCGTACCACCCCGAGAGCTCGACCCCGTAGGCCTCGTCCATCGCCGCGTGGATGTCGAGATCGCCCGCTTGCAGGCGGGCAGCTGCGTGGTCCCAGGGCGCTGTGTGCCGGGGCAGCGGGAGCAGGCACACCTGCTTCGCGGAGAGCTTCACGGCGCCGCCGCTCAGGCCCGTGCCGCCGTACTCCCGCAGCGCCCAGGCGGTGGCCAGCGGCGAGAGCAGCACCGCCAGGATCCGCCACAGGTCGCGCGGATCGGCGGGCTGCACCGTGACCACCGGGGTGACCGGCAGGTACCGCCCGTCGGCGTCAGCGAAGGCCTCAAGCACCCGGCTCTGCGTCGCGAGCAGCACCTTCGGGACGCGCCGCCTCGGGATCCAGCCCGCGAGCCGGCCCGGCAGCACGGTGTCCGGCGGCACGGCCGGTGAGCGCCACGCCTGCTTGCCCAGGCGCACCGAGGTGCTCCCCCACCGGCACACCCCGGGGTCGATGTGGCCGGAGACCACGAGCGGCAGGTCGCCGGGCTGCGCCTCGCGCACGGTGGCGGCGAGCGCGTAGTACTCGTCGCGGAAGTCCGCGGTCGCGGTCGCGACGCTGCCGAGCGTGCCCGCGGACTGCTCGGTGAACGACGGGAGCCCGAAGCCCTCGGGCAGGAGCGGGGTCCACGTGTCGGCGGAGGGCGTGGCGGCGGCGTCCGCGAGGGGCGTGAACCCGGGGCCGACCCAGCGCCGGAGTGGCGCGTCCCCTGGGCCCAGGCCGACGACGCACACCGCGACGTTCGTGTGCTCAAACACCGGCGCGCCCGCGATCCAGAGGGATCGCAGCCTCGAGCCAAGCCCCGCCCGGATCGCCCGGCCGTCCCGGGCCGCCAGCGTCGAGAGCGGCTGGACCAGCGCGACGACGCCTGCGGGCGCGAGCTCTGCCGCGCGCCACAGGAACATCGCAGCGGGGTCCGTGTACGCGCCCACGCGCCCCGGGAAGCGCGCCCGCAGGGCTTTTGAACGGCCGGGCGTCATGACCGTCGCGCCCTGGAGCTGCCCCAGGAACGGCGGGTTCCCGATCACGAGGTCGAAGACGCCGTCCCCCTCCAGGAGCCCGTCGCGCTGCTCGGCCTGGATGCCCCGGGCGCGCGTGGCTTCGACCGCGCCCGGGTCCAGGTCCCAGCCGACGAGCTCGGCGCTGGGCCACTTTTCGCGGCACGCGGCGAGGACGCGCCCGTCCCCGCACGCCGGGTCCAGCACCCGGCGAGGCGTGTCCCCGAGCGCGGCCGCCACCTCGACCAGGAACGCCACCAGCGGCGCCGGTGTGTAGAACGCCCCCCGCGCGCGCTTCTCGGCGCGCGCTTCCGCGCTTAGCCCCGCCACGCCCGGCTGCGCCCGACCTCTTGCTGCCACGCCAGCACCTCGGCCGTCTTCCGGGCCTCGTCCCACCCGAGCAGCACGGCCATCCGGTCCGCGACCGCGTCGGTCGCCCCGAGCCCCTGGTCATGGTCGCGGTAGTACAGCTGGGTGCGCCGGATCAACACGTCCCGGATGGTTTTTGCGAGCTCGTGGCGCACCGCGAAGTCCACTTGCGCGAGGCACTCGGGCCGGCCGGGCACGAGCTTCGCCCCGAGCTCCGGGTCCGTCCCGATGCTCGCGGCGACCTCGACCCCGCGCATCCCGTAGGTGGCCGCGAAGAGCTTGCCGGTCGCCTCGTCCACCGGACCTGCCTCGCAGATCTGCTTCACGACGCGCGCCACGTCGTCGTCCTCGGGCCACCCCTGGGCGCCGGGCAGCGGCTTTCGGGCCGTGTGCGCCTCGCGGTACTCGGAGTCGGCGCCCTTCGCGGCGAGCGCGGTGAGCCGCATCAGCGCGACGGCGCGGTCCACCACCTCCTTGGACATCTTCCGGTAGGTGGTCAGCTTGCCGCCCGCGATCGTGATCAGCCCGTCGCTGCCGACCAGGATCTCGTGCTCACGGGAGACCGAGCTCTCGCTCCCTTCGCTCGAGATCAGGGGCCGGAGGCCCGCCCAGGTGGACAGCACGTCGGCCTCGACCAGCTTGGACGCCGGGAAGTACACGTTCGCGGCGTCCAACAGGTAGCGCACGTCCGCGGCGTCCGCCGCGACGTCGGCGGGGTCTCCCGTGTAGTCGGTGTCGGTGGTACCGACGTAGGTCCGGTCGCCCCAGGGGATCGCGAACAGCACCCGCCCGTCGGTCGGGTGGAAGCACACCACCGCGTTGTTCACCGGCAGTCGCGCGTGCTCCACCACGATGTGTACGCCCTTCGTCGTGCGCAGCAGCGGCTTCGGGCCTTGGCGCACCGCGTCGGACCACGGCCCCGTCGCGTTGATCACCACGCGCGCGTCGATGTCCCGCTCCTCGCCCGACAGCGTGTCCCGCACCCGTGCGCCGGACACCCGGCCCGCGGCGTCGCGTCGGAACCCCACGACCTTCGTCCACGTGTGGATCTCCGCGCCTTCGGCCCGCGCGTCGAGCGCGTTCTCCAGGGTCAGCCGCGCGTCGTCCGTCGAGCAGTCGTAGTAGAGCGGCGCGCCCTTCAGGTCCACCTGGTCGAGCGCGGGCTCCTCCTTCGCGACGTCCGCCGAGGACAGGTTCCGGTGGATCTTCGGCGACCGGAACAGCGAGAGCCCGTCGTAGAGCCACATGCCCAGGTTCACCGTGAACACCCCGCGCCGGGACCGCTTGTACACGGGGAACACGAACCCCAGCGGGTGAACCAGGTGGGGCGCGATGTCCATCAGCACGCGGCGCTCGCTCACGGCCTCGAACACGAGCGAGAACTCGCCTTGCTCCAGGTACCGCAGCCCGCCGTGCACCAGCTTCGACGAGCGCGACGAGGTGCCCGACGCGATGTCGCTGGCCTCCACGAGCCCCACCTTCAGCCCTCGCATCGCGGCGTCCCGCGCCGCGCCACACCCTACGATTCCGCCACCGACGATCAGGAGGTCAAGCATCCGACTGACTTACCCCGCCCAGCCCCCCCGCGGCAGCTACCGGACCCGCAGGTCCCGGGCGAGCTCGCGGGTGACGAGGTTGATCACCAGCGCCCTCCCGCAGTCGTCGCCGACACACAGGGTGTCGCGCTCGAGGCGGATCACGGCGCGCTCGGCGCCACGCAGGCGCACCACCAGGGCCACGGTGTTGTCGGAGGCCACGATCACCACTTGCTCGCCGTCGCTGCCGAGCACCGCGGCGTTGCGCGGCGGTTCGATCGCCGCGGAGCGGAGCGTCCACGGCGTCGCGATCATCCACGCGGGGAGCGCCGGCGCGGCGCACGGCCAGGCCGCTGCCCCCGGCGTGTACCGCGAGTGGGCCACCACCAGCCCCACCGTCGGTTGCTTGCGCGCGAAACGGGGGCTGGTGGGCGTGTGGGAGGGTGGGGAGGCCGAGGGGGAGGAGCAAGGCTCGCCCAAACTGATCAACTCATCCATCGTGAGATCGGCCGAGCTGGTCCACCCTCTCCTGTCCGGCGACGCCCGTTTTGGGTGGTCGCGCCCGGTCCTACGACGCCGACTTCTGGCTCTCCGCAAGCCCCCCCCGACGAGGTGGCCAGCTGGTGCCCGACCCGCCCAGATCGCGAGGTGAGGCTCGCGGCCGGGTAGCCGGCGTGAGGCCCCTGACGAGGCCACCGCCCCGGCCGCGGCGGCGCCGGGCTCACGGCGTTTGTGGGCACACCGCCGCATAAATGCCCTTCTCACGGAAACTTCAGGGCAAAGGAGCAGGCCGCGCCCACGGTCGATGCGAGCACAACCCTTGTTCGGCATGCTCTTTTGCCTCGTTTGGAGCGAAACCCCGCCCAGGCCTGCCGGGTGGCTCCCGACCCTATGGGGAGAAAGGCGGCCCGGTCTT